>DATKPK010000114.1:0-36528 GCA_035524095.1 Binataceae bacterium (SeqCode)
AGATTGAAACTGCTGAGCCAGACTGCCCGATCCTCGGATAGGAGCGCCTAAACCAAGGTTCGAGAAACCTGTGGTGTTCTTCCCCATCGTCTTCCAGTGAAATATCTTTTTCATCCCCGAATCCTGGGTACCACTAGGTCGACTTACAAAGTAACTTATATGTGACTATAGCTTAGTGATGCTGGCCGTTGTTAATATCTCAACCAGATGCGCTAAACTTACAAGAGGTGGCTCGATGCCTTCAGGCTCGGCTGATCCTGTGTAATCTGATGAATGCGACTGTTGGATTCGAGGAGTTGGCGGCCGAGACTGCCATACCGCTAAAAGTCTCCATCGGATGCGATCGACGCGCGGAAATCCGAGCATCGACAATTTGGCGGCTATCTTGAGCGTCGTCCGCAAAGCTAGGAGTGTACTTAAAGGCTCGCGCAATCAAGGCCGCGTGAGAGGCTGGGGTAAGGAGCATGCGCAGGTTCCTTGGGTCGAGCGGTTCTGTTAGCCGAGTCACGATCGAGAGCAAGGCCCTCCAAAGCAATATGCTGGGCGATTCATGGATCCGCGCCATCGATGTGTACGTCCCAGCCGCGCATGACGGAGAGGGATTGCCCCTGCTCGTGGATCTTGTCGGTTTCACAAGCAGCGGCCTCTCGCAGACGAATTGGGCCGGTTTCCGCGAGAACGTGCCAGAGCGGCTCGACCGGCTGATCGGCGAAGGGCGCATGTCACCGGTCGTGGTTGCCTTTCCGGATTGCTTCACCCGGCTCGGCGGTAATCAATACATCAACTCAGCTTCGATGGGAGCGTGGGAGGATTTTCTACTGCTTGAGATGCTGCCGGCGATTGAGCAGCGTTTCAAATGCGGCGGCAGCGGGCGCCGCGGCGTGTTCGGCAAGAGCTCTGGCGGCTATGGCGCGATCACCCACGCGTTGCGCCACTCCGACATCTGGGCGGCCGCGGCCTGTCACTCCGGCGATATGGGGTTTGAGTTGTGCTATTTGCCCGATATGCCAGCAGTCCTTCGTGCTCTGGCGGGCACTGGAAACTCCATCGAGCGCTGGTGGCGGCAGCTGGAAGAAGCCCATAAGCATCCGGATGGTTCCGGTAAGGTGATCAACGCGCTGGCGATGGCGGCCAGCTATGATCCCGATCCCACGGTGTTTTTAGGCATGCGACTGCCGGTCACGTTCGACACCTGTGAGATTATCGAGGAACGCTGGGCGAACTGGTTGCGGCAAGACCCTGTGGTTGCGATCGAGACCCATGCGAGCAATCTTCGTAGGCTGAAGGCCCTTTATATCGACTGCGGCGAGAACGATCAGTTCAACCTGCTCTACGGTGCTCGCAGGTTCGTGCGGCGGCTGAACCAGCTTCAGATTGCCTATCGCTACGAGGAGTTCCCCGACAACCATACCGGCGTCGATTACCGGATGGATGAGAGCTTGCCTTTTCTCGTCCAAGCATTGTCCGGCTGATGGCTGCCTTCGCTAAAGGATTTGGGCACGAGCAGACCGGCTACGCCGATCGAGGAGCTCAGGATTAAAGATGAACTATCGCAACGCCACGTCATTTGGAGCGCGGCGACTATCTTTCGGGGAATACCGTGGCTAGCGCTCAAATTGGATTTTCGATCCCCATTACTCAGTCCACATACGAGCGGCGCTTCGAAGCGGAAATCGATGCACTGACAGACAACGAACTTCTTGTGCGTGGTCGCATGCACGATCACCGCTTCACCTTTGAGCACATATGGCGGCTAAGGACGCCCGAATTTCAAGTGCTCGAAGCCAGCGCCGCGCAGCATGCCGCCGATCCGTGCCAATTCAAACCTGAAATGTGCGGACGGTATCCCAATATTAAAGGCGTGCGGCTGGAACGCGGGTTTTCCAAACGGATTCTCACTGAGCTGGGCGATTTCACCGGAGCTGAGGAACACCTGTTTCTCGCCATCGAGATGGCGCGTGTCGGACAACAGGTTTACCAGGTTCCGCCTGGGTTCGAAGCGCAATTGGCGAGAGATGATGGCGCCGGTGATGGTATGGCCGCGTACAACTTTTGGAGAACAGACCGCGCCTACATGCCTAAACTCGCTGATTCCTGTCACACCTACCGTGATGCGAGCGCGGTCCTCTTTGCCGAGCGTCAGGTGAGGCTGGGGTTTAGCTCCGATCTCTATTCGCCCAAGCCCGGCGATAGACGGGTCTTCTGGCGCGAAAAACAACTTTCCGTCTCTGTAAGGCGAGACTCAGCAGGCAAGGTCTTCTACGCATGCCAGAGCTCCATGAATGACACCGTTCACGACATCACGGTCAAATTTGATCTTGCAGCTGATGGTGTGATCTCAAACGCAAGTTCCACCGGACTCCGGCTGCCTTACCACGGCATCTGCGAAGACGCACAATTGCGTACGGCACGCTTAAACGGGATGCGCGCGAATGACGATTCTTTTGATCAATTTGCTGATCGCATAGGCGGCTCGGAAGGCTGCGCGCATCTATTAGATCTTTCGACCGACCTTGTCCGCCTATTCAAAACCGCTTGTCGCACATAGATCAAATGTCACAGGTTGAACGTTGCTATCCAGGCCAGTTCCTCTGTGTCTCTCATAACCTCCTTTCTGGTAGCTCAAACGGTTCGCTGCCGCCGAAAGAGGGTTTGAAAAGCTTGATCAGAGTAAGGGAGGCGTCCAGGCTTTGTCGGTTTCTTTCAGCAAGCCGCTATGGTTTGTGCAGAACGGCGGTTGGCACTCTGCCGGACGATCGGCAGATAGCCAATCTCATCAATGACTTAGAACCTGTGGCTGACTGAGTAATTTGAGACGCTCCTCGAGCTCGCCTTACGCCAGAGCATCGATTTGATGAAAGGAGCAATCGCGAAGCGGCGTTGGGCGCTATGTTAGGGTAACCGATCAAGAAGCGGTATGTAGGTTATTTAGATTTCGCGAGGAGACAAACTCGATGTCCTGCGCTTGATGGCAAAACTGAAGCCTCAAACGACAATCAGATCTTGCTCCCTCTGCTGCGGAGAGCGGAGCGCTTCTGTTGTTTTAAGCGGGCACGATGGAGCGCTTGCTTGGCGCGATTCCCACAAAGAGTCATGCTACACCAGCGGCGGGCTCGTCCGCGAGTCTTGTCGAGGAAGAAAAGCGTACAAGATGATCTCTCGCATGATTTCACCCGAGAAAGATCCGCAGATGTAATTAAGTTCGCCATTGCATGAGCGATCGGCAAAAGTAAGGAGTCTGGGGTACGCCAGCGCCGCATAGTTCGCCATCGGAGTCCAGACATGGCCGGCTCTTGGGTATCTTCGACCGGCCTAGCCACTATTGCTCCATATGCATCGTCGCGCTCGAGTATCTTATTCAGAGGCTCAAGTTCGTGCAGTGCCAGCGGTCCGAGCGAACGACCCCTGTTCCTGGAAACGAAGGCGCGAAACCATTCTCTCAGGGCGCGAGCTTGAGCGGCAACCGCGTCGAGTTCTCCCGGGAAACAATTGGCGCGTATCGTTGCGGCGGCGTCCGCCGGCAGAAGCTCGGCTTGCTCTAGCCAAGTCATAAGATCCTCCCCGTCCGATAGCCATTCGACCACCGTATCTATCGGCGTGCCTATTGAATTGAGAAAGTCGAGACCTGGATCTCCGGCGATGAATATGGCTGGAGGACGAGTGTCGTTCTTGGTCATTCAGGCTTAAATGCTGCTCTCGTTAAATTTAGTATAGCAGCCTGAGGTTTGTCGCTCCATTCTATATAACTGCTCAGTTGCCACTTGACTGGTTATTCATCGAATGATAACCATCGAATGAGCATCAATCAGGTTATCACAGCTACTCGATACTTAGGAGCATTCTCATGCCAACGGTTCACTATTGCACCGCCGATATTGGCGGCCTCGAGATCGCGTATCGCGAGGCCGGCCCAACAGACGCTCCAACATTGCTGCTAATGCACGGGTTTCCCACGGCCGGACACATGTTCCGCGATTTGATCCCGCGTCTCGCCGAGAGCCTTCATCTGGTAGCGCCTGATCTGCCGGGCTTTGGTCAGTCGGACCTTCCTTCCCGCGACACGTTCCAATACACGTTCGAGAACGTTGCGGAGACGATTGATCGTTTCACAACCACCATTGGGCTCAAGCAATTCGCGATTTATATCTTCGATTACGGAGCGCCTGTCGGCTTGCGAATTGCCTTGAAGCATCCAGAGCGCATAACCGCAATTGTCTCTCAGAATGGCAACGCCTACGAGGAGGGTTTGAGCGACGCTTGGCTCCCGATCCGAACCTATTGGCGTGAACCGAGTCAGGCGAACCGCGATGCCCTACGCAGTTTCCTGTCACCCGAGACCACGCTGTTTCAATACACTCATGGGGTCGCAGATCCCTCGCTCGTATCGCCCGATGGCCGCTCGCTTGACGACCACTATCTGGCGCGCCCGGGAGCACATGAGGTGCAGCTCGATCTGCTTCTCGACTATGCTAGCAACGTCGCTCTCTATCCGCAGTTCCAGGCTTATTTCCGAAAGCATAAGCCACCGCTGCTGGCGGTGTGGGGCAAGAATGATCCGTTTTTCCTACCTGCCGGAGCCGAGGCCTTCATGCGGGACAATCCCCAAGCGGAGGTCCACTTTTATCCGACCGGCCACTTCGCCCTGGAAACACATTGCCAAGAAATTAGTCTTACGATTCGAGACTTTCTGGATCGACTCCGTGACCCGCGCTCCGCTTCGGCCCAGCTTAGTTAATCTAAGGCTGCGTGAAGGAGAAACCCGATGTCGCGTGGGAATATGAGTGTTGTTCTAGTGCACGGTGCTTGGGCTGACGGATCGAGCTGGGCCAAAGTCATCGGGCCGCTGGCTGCCGAAGGTATCAAGGTCCTTGCGGCTCCGTTGCCTCTGACCTCGTTTGCTGAGGATACAGCGGCGGTTGAGCGTACGCTTGAGCGAGCTTCGGGCCCGGTCGTTCTTGTCGGTCACGCCTACGCCGGGGCAGTGATCGCGGCAGCACATAATGATCAAGTCAAAGCACTTGTTTACGTCGCAGCACTCGCCCCCGACGAAGGTGAGACCGTCGCCGATGTCTTCTATCGTTCCGACCCTCATCCACTCGCACCAAAGCTGTCACCGGACAATCATGGGCTGATCTACTTACCTCAGGAGGCATTTGCGGCGGCCTTCGCGCAAAACGCCTCTGCCGAGGAATTGGCGCTGCTCTATGCGGTGCAGAGGCCAATTTCGCCTGGATGCATTTCAGTGCCGGTGAATCGTCCGCTCTGGAAAGACCGACCAAGCTGGTTTTTGATGGCGGAGCAGGACCGCATGATCGTCCCTGCTACACAACAGTTTATGGCCCAACGAATGCGCGCGCGGGTGCAGTCACATCCAGTGGACCACGCGCCTAGCGTGACTGCTCCTGGTCTCGTCGTCGAGATCATCCGCGAGGCGATTCGCGAAACGATCGGCGGCTGATCGCTCTCGCTTATGTGCTGGAGACAAACCCAGATCATTGTTAAGGAGATGGGCCAATGGCCGATATCGAAAAATACGAAATTCTAGTTCTAGGAAGCGGCGAGGCCGGCAAGTGGACGGCCTGGACGATGGCCGATGAGGGGCGCCGCACCGCGATGGTCGAGCGGAAATGGCTCGGCGGTTCCTGCCCGAATATCGCATGCCTGCCAAGCAAGAACGTGATCTACTCCGCGCGAGTAGCATCGCTGGCGCGGCGCGGCGCTGAATTCGGACTGGAAATAGATAACTTGCGGATCAACATGGGCGGCGTCCAGCAGCGCAAACGCAAAATGGTCGAAGCGGAACATCAGTTCCACGCGAAGCGTACCGCAGACGCCGGGATAGAATTGATCATGGGGGAAGCCCGTTTCGTTGCTCCGAAGACGGTTGAGGTCGCGCTTAACGATGGCGGCACTCGGCGGATTGCCGGCGAACGTGTGTTCCTCGATCTCGGTTCGCATTCAGCCATGCCCAAGGTCAGTGGGCTCACCGCGGCAAATCCGATGACCCATATTGAGGTGCTCGATCTCGATCGTCTGCCACATCATCTGATTGTGATCGGCGGCGGCTATATAGGACTTGAGCTGGCGCAGGCGATACGGCGATTTGGATCAGGCGTAACTGTGATCGAACAAAGTGCGCAACTCGCCGAGCGAGAAGATCCTGATATTGGGGCAGCTCTGCTCGATTTGTTTCACGACGAAGGTATCGAAGTATTGCTCGGTACTCATGTCGCTCGAGTTGATGGACTTTCAGGTAAAGAGGTTCGGGTTTACGTGAAAGACAGCGCCGGTGAGCGGATCATCGAAGGGACAGATCTTCTCGTCTCCGTCGGCCGGGCGCCGAACACCAAGGGAATCGGGCTGGATCAAGCCGGCGTCGAGCTCGACCAACGGGGCTACATCAAGGTTGATGATCGGCTCGAAACGACCGCATCCGGCGTGTGGGCGATGGGCGATTGCGCGGGCAGTCCGCAATTCACCCACGTCGCGTACAACGACTTCCGAGTTGTGCACGAGAACTTGAGCGGCGGCAATCGAACCACGAAGGATCGCATCGTGCCGTTCTGCATGTTCACCGATCCGGAGCTTGCACGCGTTGGCCGCAACGAGACTGAGGCGAGGCGTGACAAAATCGAATATCGTGTAGCGAAACTACCGATGGTGAGAGTGTTGCGCACTCACACGATTGACGAGCCGCGCGGCTTCATGAAGATGCTGATTGCAAAAGAGACCGACGAAATTCTTGGCTTCACCGCATTTGGGATAGAGGCAAGCGAGCTGATGGTGGCAGTTCAGGCAGCGATGGTTGGGCGACTGCCGTATACCGCCTTGCGCGATGCCATCTTCGCTCACCCGACCATGTCAGAGGGTCTTAACCACCTGCTCGCTGGCATCCCCACCAAGAAGAAGTCCCTACTAGCCTGAACGCGCTAGGCTACCGGCGCAATTTGTTTGTTTAGCTGTTGAGCGCGGGGTTTATAGTGGCCTTGGTCAATCCGACACGCACCGGGCGTTTCTCTGAAGAGTGACCGGAGCGCATCAAGACCAATCGGATGACGTTCGTTCTTGGTATCGGGTGCTTTGCGGCAAGACCTGCCGCGGCGCGATTGGTGTATTTCAGTGTATCGTTGCGGGCGTTGCCGCGGCTTAGAACGTGAGCCGGCGTATCAACGCCTCGGCGATCAACAGGATCATCGCTGCGACGATGCAATAGGCGCCGAGCGAGGTGATGTGCTCCGCCTCCGGGCGTCCCGCGCCTTCTTCTCCGAGCGTCGGATTCAGTCGTCCGCCAGTGGCCGAGGCGAGATGCTCCAGGAGCGCATAGTTGGGTGCGGGTTCCGGCATTTCGTTATTCATCGCCGGACTGACGGTATAGGCCAGCGGCGGAAAGGCTGGACCGCCGCTTTCGTTTGACTTCAGCGTGATGTAATAGGTTCCGGGCTTCGGCGCCGCGAAACTCCCACCGAGCTCACCGGGCGCCTGCTGTGAAAGAATCGAGACAAACCGCGCCCCGTTAGGCGTAGTGATAACAGCATTAACCGGCCGTCCGACGGTTGACGGATTGTCGCTGTAGTCGGTGAGATTCAGGCTAATCCTTCCCCTGCGATAGCCCATCGCAATCGCGAACTTCTCAGCGGCAGGTGCCTCAGGCGTCATCCACGCGACCAGTTTATGCCATAGCTGGCTGAAAACGCCGCTGCCGATCCACGCGGCCGACCAGCGTCCGCTCGCGTCGGTAGTGACCGCGATCACTTTGCCCGCGCCATATTTCCAACTGGCTACGATCGGCGCCCGGACTTCATTACTGTTGACGAAGACGCTAAGCGTTGCGCCCGGCTTGAGCTGCGTCGCGACGAAGCCCTTGATCGGCGGCAATTGCCGTCCGGCCAAATCCTTGAGCAGCGGGTCGGGCGAGACCGTGTACGGAATGAAACTGTTCTCTGCCATCGTGGTATCGCCGCCGCGCGGCGCCACATCCTGCAGGAACAGCGATGGCAGATTTTCGGGGCTATCGGTCTGATAAAAGCCGCCGCCACCATAGCGGCTGATCGCCTGTAGCAGCCCGACGTTCGCTTCTTGTCCGACTGCAATTGTTGAGATCGTGACGCCGCCCTCATGGTGCATCGACGAGACGAGGTCGTAATACATCTCGGCGGTGCCGCCGGTCTCGCCGTCGGTGAGAATCACGATATGCTTGAGCGCTGCATTTGATGCCGCGAGGTCCCGCTGGGCCTCCTGCAAGGCCGGCAGCAGGAAAGTTGTGCCGCGCGCCTTCAACCGGCTGATCAGTTCGTCGAAATAGGGGCGGCTCTCACTCATCGGCTCCAGCGGGATAACCACGAACGGCTGCGAATCGAAACCGATTACGCCCAGCAGGTCGCTGTCCTTCATAGTTTTCGTGACGGTCAGCGCCGCAGCCTTGGCATATTCAAGCTTCTGATTGCGGCCCATCGAGCCCGACTTGTCGATGATCAGGATCAGCGCGCGTTTGCGCTCGCGCCGCTCTGGCGGCTTCATCAGCACCGGCATGATGTGCGCGACGGGGCTGTTTTGCCATCCGCCGAGCCCAAAACTCTGATCGCCTCCGGCCATCGAAAGCGAGCCGCCATCCGCGACATATTGCACGAGTGCGGTTTGCGCGGCCGGCGCGATATGCCCACTCGCAACGTTATTCAGGATCACCGCGTCGTAGCCCTTGGGACTGCCGTCCCATTCGCCGTTCGCCACTTCAACAGTCGGCTGCAAACCGATGCTGCCCACCACCGAGGCGAGATAGCTCGAGTCGCGAGCGCTATCGGTCACAATCAAGATCTTGCGCTGGCCGCCGATTCCGACCCATCCATCGAGCGCATCGTCCTCTGGATAGGCGTCTAGCGCTGGGTCTGACGGCTTGAACAACGCGCGAAACCCAACGAGGCCCGGACTATCGGCGTGGACCGGAAAATCGTAGCGCGTCTCCCCCGGTTGAATCGTCACCTGATGGGTTTCGAGGAACTGCCCGTTGCGATACAGCGTGATTGTCCCCGCTGCAGGAACTGCGTTGAAGTTGTTCATCGTGACGCCAAGCGAGAACGGTGCGGCTTTTTCCAGCGCAGGCGGAATTTCCAGCTCGGTCATCGCGATATTCGGCACTGATCGCGCACCGGGCGGCGTGAAGATATTCAGCGAGATACCGGCTGTGCGCAACGCTGGAAGCGCCTGATCGGCATCGCCGTGATTCTGCCAGCCATCGGTCACCAACACGACCGAACCGCCGCGCGTATCGCTATCAGCTGCAATCCGGTTGAGCGCCGCTTCGAGATTCGTCGCGGATGGATCGCATACGGCACATCCGGCGGGATTTTGGAGCATCGCGATCGCCGCGCCTGTGTCTTGTTCGCTTGGCGCGCCCGCAAACACGATCGCGGGATCGCTCGTGCGCAGCTTCAATTCGTCCTTGAGCAGACTGACCGTGTACGCCCGCATCGGTTCTGTGATACTGGCGGAAGCATCGATGATCACCGGACGGGCAGCGCCTTCCGAACGCATCACGATGCGCGGGTCGGCTAACGCAAATACGAACAACGCCAGGACCAGACCGCGCAAGACCGGCGCGATAATGCGCAATGTTGTCCGCGCTTGAATTAGCCATACAATCAGAAGCAGACCAATAACTGGAAGTAGATAGAGCGCGTCTGGGCGTCCGAGCGTCACACCTTGCGGGAGTGGGATCGCGATCGGTGGCAGATGGAGCCGAGCTGCGATTGCGCCCAGGTTGATCGGATTCATCGGTGCGGGTCTAGGCTTGAATCGCCGGACGCCGCCGGTAGACGAGGATCGATTCGAGCACGATCAGTAACAGAATAACCACGAGGATATAGGGCGTAAGCGGCGCGTGGACCATGGACGATGGCGCGTTGCCCACGGTGCCGACGCTGACTGTAATCGGCGTTATAGTTTCGAGATCTGAGGCTGCCAGGTCTTCGAGATTGACCGCCCGCGCGGTGCGCGAATGCGCGCTGTTCAGGTAGTAGATTCCCTGCGCGTCGGTCGCCGTAAAAATCGTTGAAGGCTCGACCGTCACTTGCCGGCCGGACGGCAGGGTGACACTGGTGACGCCCGCTGGAGTCGTCCATGGCTCGCCGGTATGGAAGCCGCCCGAGCGTCCGCCGAAGCCAGAGAGATAACCGAGCATATTCAGCGTCAGGACGGACATCGGCAGGTTCCGCTTGCCTAAATAAGGAAACGGGTTGAAGCCCGTCGCGACCATTCGATGGCCTTCGCGCTGGCCGTTTAGAATCAGGCCGCCGCCGCTACCGGCAACCGTCGTTTGCAGCCACGGATGCTGCTTCAGATACTCGCCGGAACGAAGATTGAGCAGACGGAAATTCACATTGTCGGTGAGCGGATCGACCGTAGGCCATTCTGTTACTGCGATCTGCACCGCAGGATCAACGCCAAAGCCAAAGAGCGGATCGCCCGGCGGCGGCATCACCGTCAGCGCTGGGACCGTCGGCAACTCCTTCGGCACCGTGTACTCGAAAATGACCAGATCATAATTGGCGAGTTCGGCCGGTGTGTAACTCACCGGTGCAATTGTCCGGACGGTCACGCCGGGGATAGAAGCAAGGCTCGTGGCATCGGACGGCACCGGACTGACGAACAGGATCGCGATCGCTCGCACGCCGGAACCGGTTGCATAAGCTACATTGTCGAGCATGAAGCCATCGGCGGGTTCGAGCGCCGCACGATAGACTTCTGCCGGCGGCAGATTCGGCAATTCCAGCGGCACCACCGCACCCGGCTGCACTTCGGCTTGCGCGTGACCAGCGGGCCGACCGTCGCCGGTTAAGGTGACGTGAAGATTCGCTGCAGTAGGACTGAAATTCGCAACCGCGATTCGCGCATGGAGCGCCGTTGCACCAAAGAATTCGCGTCTGAGCGCGAGTGAACCAATCGCATAATTCGCGATCGCATCGCTGTTGTAAACTGGCCGGATCTTCGGCGGAAGCGGCGGTGTGATTGGCCGATAACTCGCCCACAGAATCGTGCCGATGTGCGTATCGGCATTAAGCTGTCCAACCAATCCTGAGACCAGCGCTGGATCGTCGGGAGCATCGGTGACACGCGCACCACTGAGCGCCGCAGCAGCTTCGGCGGCGCTGGTAAAGGTTCCGCGCAACTGATGGGGCTGCGGAGCCGTCAAATAGATTGCCGCCTGCCCGCTATCCGTTTGTTTCGCCAGGGCATTTTTCACCGCGCCGATCGCCGCATCGAAGCGCGTCTGACCGGCAGCGGTCTGTGCCTGCATCGCCGCCGAATTGTCGAGTACGACCGCGAGTGGGCGTCCGCGATGAATCAGGTATGGGCGCGCCATCGCCAGCACTGCGAGACAGAGGAGGAGCAGTTCAAGGAAGAATGTCCAGGTGAAACGCGGACGTCCACCGAAACGTTGCCCACGCATCACATGCAATGCGCGAAAAGCGATCACACTTGAAACGGTTGCCTGACGCGGACGCTCACGCGCGAGATAGGCAAGAATTAGAAATGGCACGATCGCGAGAAAATCGATCGCCCTCGGCTCCAGCCATCCTATGGTATTCAGCCAACCCATCCGGATCTTACGGCATCCAGGCCAGGTGATTGCACCACTGGCGCGCGCCGCTAGTGCGCGAGCCCAAGGTCTGTGACCGCGCGCAGGAAGAAATCCTGGAACCCGGCGTCGGTGGTGTAAAGTGCGTAACGAATTCCGTTGCGCAGGCAGAAGACTTTGATTTCGCGGGTCAGCCGCAAAAGGGTCTGCCGATACTGCTCGCGCTCGCGATTGCCGATCGATACGCGCACCCGCTCGCCGCTCTCGGCATCCACCACCTCGACGTCGCCGTTGAGCCCTTGCCCCTGGAGTTCGACACCGCCGAGAATCTGAATCGCCGTGACGTCCATGTTGGCGGCGCTGAACAGGCCCAGCGCGCGATCTGCCGCGGCCGGATTCATCAGGAAATCCGAAATTAGAAAAACCTTGCCCGCCCGCCGGATCGATACCATCTCATTCGCTAGCGCGGGAGCCAGATCGGTTGCACCTGCCGGATTGATCGCACTCAGCGATCGCGCGAGGTCAACAATCCGATGCCGTCCCAGCACGAACACCGGCGCGGGTCGCTTGCCCTCACCGCCGACCACTCGCATCATCACGCGGTCGCCGGAAGCGAGCGCTACATAGGCCAGCGCCAGGGCGATCGCCACGGCCGAACCGAATTTGTGATCACGCTCCGGCCAGTTCATCGACGCACTCGCGTCGATGAAGATATATGTCAGCAGGTCTTCCTCTTCCTTGAACAGTTTGATGTAGAGCTTGTCGGTGCGGCCGTACAAACCCCAATCGATGTAGCGAAAGTCATCGCCGGTTGAGTAATGGCGGTAGTCGTTGAATTCGAGTGACGAGCCGCGCCGAGGCGAAAGGTGCGACCCTTTCCCCAAGCCCGCGTATTCGCGCCGCGTCTTGATCCGCAACTGTTCCAGGCGCGCGATAAACTCGGGCGTGAATTCTTCCGGCAGTCCGAGCATCGTCGCTAGCGCGGCTTCTTCAGCCGCTTGAGGGCCTGTTCGAGGATCGATTCGGTCGTGACATTTTCGGCCTCAGCCTGGAAGTTGCGCAGCAGCCGATGGCGCAGGGCCGGTATAATCGCGTCTTCAACATCCTCGTAACTCGCGGTCACGCGCCCCTCGAGCAACGCGTTGACCTTCGCCGACAAGATCAAGGCCTGAGCGCCACGCGGACTCGGTCCGAAGCGTAAGTACTGCGACACTTCGGGGATGGCGTTGGGGCCGCCCGGCGTACATGCGCCGATAATCGCGATTATGTAACGCTCGACCGGTTCACTGACCATCACCTCACGCACCAGCGACTTAAGTTGCTCGATTCGGGCCGAGGCGCTGGCCTCATCGAAGATCGGCGCGACTTTGTAGGAAGCTGCGCCCGTCGTTCGATTAAGGATCTCGCGCAATTCGTCGGGCTTCGGCGAACCCATCACGACTTTGAAAAGGAAGCGATCCATCTGTGCTTCGGGAAGCGGATAAGTGCCTTCGAGCTCGATCGGATTCTGCGTCGCCAGCACAAAAAAAGGCGGATCGAGCACGTACGTCGTGCCGAGTACGGTGACCTGGCGTTCCTCCATTGCTTCGAGCACTGCGGATTGAGTCTTCGGCGTCGCGCGATTGATTTCGTCGCCCAACACGACATGAGCGAAAATCGGCCCTGCCGCAAAGCGGAACTCGCGGCGTCCCTCGCTTTCGGTCAGGACTTGGGTACCGACGATATCCGAGGGCATCAGGTCAGGCGTGAACTGAATCCGCTTGAAACTCAGGCCCAGCACGTCAGCAGTAGTCTTGACCAGCAGCGTCTTGCCGAGTCCAGGCACCCCTTCGATCAAAATATGACCGCCGCAAAACAGCGCCGCTAAAACCTTGCGTATAACCTCGCGATGACCCACGATCACGCGGCCCACCTCGGCCTCGGCCTTCGAAAATGTCCGGCGGAATTCCGCCACCCGTTCGTTTGGTGAGATTTGGGGAGCCGCTCCCATCGCTAATTCTTCTCCCGTGAGCCGCTCAATGAATCAAATCCCGGTAGCGCGGCGGTACTAATTGCTGTTCGTCCGGCGTGTCGGTGATCCTATCCTGCTTGAGCGGCAGATTGCTGTAGGGCGTGGCCGCGCGGGCTACGCCGTTGTCGGCAACGAGACTGCCGCCTGCCCCATTACTCTCGACCGCCGCGGGTATCCGAAAAGTCGCATAGCGCGCGTCATGAATTCGAATCGGCGGGCCCTCGCCGGCCGCGTAAAAGCGCGCGAAGGTTTCAGCCTTCGGAATCTCGCCCAGATGAGTATCCCCCGACGAACCGGCGTCATCCTTGCGCCCACTCGAACCATTGGCCTGCGGCCCCGGCACCGCGCTCCGGCTGGCGCTATCGCCGTTGCGTCCGCCCGGTTTCGGCATCTGTGCATCGCCAGCGGCGTTGGGATTACTCAACGGCCCGGTCGCATTGGGATTGTTGCCGGCCTTAGGCGCGACTCCGCTGCCGTTGTCGGCCAACTGCTGCGAGCCGCCTCGAGTCTTGTCGCGCGGCTCCGATTCTTGCGCGACCTGAGCCTGCGCTTTGTCAATCTCATTGCTCAGCTTGACCATCTGCTGGCCGCTGTTCTTGTCCTTGCCGCCGCCTGATCCGTTGCCCCGGCCGGGCCCGTTACCGCTCGCCTGGCCGGGTCCATTGCCTTGACCGCTACCCGCACCAGCCCCCTTTCCCTGCCCGATGCCGTTCCCCTCGCCGTTGCTATTACCCGAGCCACCGCCAGTCCCGCCCCCCGCACTTGCGAGGCGGCTGCCGCCAGCACCACTATCCTTCTGGTTCTGCTGTTGAAGCTTTTCGACTTCGCGCTTAAGCGCGGCAAGCTCCTGCATCTTCTGTTCGGGCGGTAGCGCCGGATTCTCCAGATCGTTACTGACTCCTCGCACTGCAGCGGCAAGATCGTGGCTCGCGGGACTCGCCCCTGGCGCCCCCAGCGTCCGCGCGAGATTACGCAGGTCACGTGCGATTTGACCCATCGCCGTCGGTGGTTTGACCATCGCCATAAGGCCAACGGCAAGCGCCGCGAGACCGGCGGCGGCCAGTATAGATGACCGTCCGAGCGGCTTGAGCGGTGAAACTGGGAATTCGCGGCGCGGCTCAAACAGATCGAAATAGGCGATCGTCCGCCGCCACAGCATCGGGAACAGTGGCGAACGCCGTTCGCGCGTTTGAGGGTGATCGGGATCCGTCATGGTCGCCAGGGTCAGGATTTCCTGATGGGCGCCGATATGGTCATCGATCCGTTCCGCCGTCGCGACATAATCATTCAGCTTGAAGTAGCCGCTGAGCGCGAGCGCGGCCATCGCAATCAGCTCTGCGACCGCCACGATGAACAGTATTTCTTTTAAAATCGCTGCATTCTCCGCTGTCAGCGCATAACCCCAGCGATCCCATCCGAATGCACGTGCGCGCTCAAATCCGACGAACAGCGCGAGCGTGATCACTAGCGGCAGCGCAAAGTTCAGCGCTCCGTGTAACGCGTTGACTCGCGCCAGATGGCGCCGCGTCCGGCTGATCAATTCGACTGGGCTATTCACGGCCGTCAGGAGCGAGACTGCTCTCCATAAGAATCACGTTCATTATCCGCGCGGCGGGCTCGGATGCGCCGCCTCACGCCGCAACTCGGCAATCGCCCGCTGATGATCCTCGAATGACTTCGAGAAGATATGCGTGCCGTCGCTGCGTGCAACAAAATACAGATAATCCGTATGGTCGGGATAGAGCGCCGCGAGAATCGACGAAAGTCCCGGATTTGCGATCGGCCCCGGCGGCAGCCCGATAATACTATAGGTGTTGTAAGCGGAAGGCATATGCACTGCCGCCGCCGCTTGGGCGACCTCACCGAAAGCGTTGTATTGAGCCGTCGGGTCCGATTGCAGCGGCATCCCAAGGCGCAGCCGATTGTAGAACACCCCCGCGATCAAGGGCCGCTCGCCGGGCACCTGCGCCTCCTTTTCCACGATCGACGCCATCGTCACCATCTGGCGCGCGGTCAGGCCGAGTTCAAACATGCGCTCTTCAACCGCCGGGGTCAGAATCTCGTTGAAACGCTCCAGCATCTCCGCGACTACCTGATCCGCCGTGGTATGCGGCCCGAACCGATATGTCGCCGGAAATAGAAAGCCCTCGGCGCCCAGCGATCCTAGTCCGAGTGCACGCGGTATCGCGCCAACCGTGGCCGCCTGATCGAAAGCGTAATCACACAGCAGTCCGCCCTCGCCGATCCGTTGGCCAATCTGATGGAGCGTCATGCCTTCCGGAATCGTTACCGTAATCACGATGAAGTCGCCTCTCACAAGATGTTCGAGCACCGCCGGTGTATTCTCGCCACCCGCAAAGGCGTAGTCACCCGGCTTGACCTGGCGCGCCTTGCCGCTCATTTCGGCGTAGGCAACGAACGCGATTTCACTCCGGATAACGCCGGCCTGAGCGAGATGGCGGGCTACCGTCGTTAGCGATTCGCCTCGATTAATCGCGACTTCGCGTGGCGGCTGGAAGCGGTTGGTCGGCAAGAAAATCGCCGCATAGACCAGTCCCGCTGCCGCCGCGGCAACGATCGATACCCCCGCCAACACATACAACACGCGCTTCATAGCCGGTCTAGCCACTCATCGCGGCGACTATATATTAGCTTACGCTCGCCGCCTTCGAGCCAATCAGACGCTGTGTAAAGAGAATTCAATCAGGCGAGACGGTCCGCGAACGAGCCAGCCAGCTCTCGAGAATGACCGCTGCGGCGAGTGCGTCGATACCTCCACGCGGCCGCCTCCCGCCCGACTCGCGCAGCCGGTCCCGTGCCTCGAAGCTGCTCAGCCGCTCGTCGAATAATTCCACGACAAGACCGCTGGTCTCACGGAGTTGTTCGGCGAAGCGCGCCGCTGCGCGCGCCTGCAGGCCTTCTGTGCCGTCCATGTTGAGTGGCAGCCCGACGATCACCTGGCTCACCTCGAGTTCGGTGAGACGCCTGACGACAAGCGCGAGGTCGCGGACCAGTGACTTGCGTTCGATTACTTCGAGCGGGATCACCGCGCCATGCTCTTCGTAGGCCAGAGCTAGGCCAATCCGGCGTTTCCCGAAGTCAAGTGATGCTATCGTCATCCAGTAGCCGCGCTAATAAGTCTGAGCAACTTTGCAAAATGAAATGCCGCGAACTATCTGTGCAAAATCATTATCAGCGTGGTTGCTTCTCATATTCGGTTCTCGTAGCCTGACGACCGATGAACGGGAGGAACCTTGGCTGGCGATGGCCCCGCCTCATCACGGCAATAATCGTTGCCGGCTTTGCGAGCTACGGCTCGACGCGGCTTTTCATTAGTTCCCGCGATGGCGACAAGCACGATGCGGTCGATCAACAACTTATCGACGCCGCCGGTCACGTCGCGCCCGTCTTCGCCGACGAACCCGAAGTAGTCAAGCCTGCCCCCGAACCGATTGCAATCGCATTGAATGTTGATCGGGCGTCGTCGGTACAGAGCTTTCTCGAGGATGCGGGCCTCGGGAGTGGCGAGGCCGCTCGATGGTCCGATTTGTTTGAGCGCGCCACGGACACTCAGACGCTTGAGCAAGGCCACTCGATTACCCTCTATAAAGATCCAGAAAACGGCAGTCTTCGCGAAATCAAATATAACATCGACGACCACCTCGCCCTGCACGAAAAGACCTACGGCGATGGCGTGCTGCGTTCCTCGCAGGAGTTGATCACTTATACGATCCGTCCGGTCGCAGTCGCCTTCCGCCTGCGTGACGGCTTCTCACATGATGCCGCCCGTATCGACTTGCCACAGCCGATTATCGCGACGCTCCAGAACGCCTTCCAGGACGACGCTTCCCTCGCAACGCTACCGCGTGGCTCTGCCGTCAAGCTGATTTATCAGGAAATGGTCAGCCGCGACGGTACGACCACCATGGTGACCGGGCTGCAGGCGGCGCAAATTCGGTTACCAGGCCGGACGCTGACCGCCTTTGCCTTTCGCGACGCCAACGGCGACGCGCATCTCTACGATGCCAACGGCATCGCGCTTGGCCAACAGGAACTGCGCTTCCCGCTCAACTTCGAGTACATCTCGTCGGGCTTCAGCTTCCATCGTTATCATCCGATACTTCACGAGTACCGTCCCCATAATGGCATCGACTTGGTCGCTCGGTACGGAACGCCCGTCAAAGCGGTTGCTGACGGCCGCGTCGAACAGGCGGGATGGTGCGGCGAGCTAGGCCGCTGTGTGCGCATTCAGCATGAGGGCGGCCTCGTCAGCATCTATGGCCATTTGTCCGCGATCGCTGACGGTCTACAGCCCGGCGACAACGTCAAGGTCGGCGAACTGGTTGGACAAGTCGGTACCAGCGGGCTCTCGACAGGGCCGCATCTTCATTTCGGTCTGGAACGCAATGGCGAATACGTCGATCCGCTGGCGGAAAACCTTGGCGTCGAACATCACGTGTCGCCGGCGATGCGCTCGCTGTTCAATCGTCTCAAGCAGAATTATCTTGCCGTGTTGAGCCGCTTGCCTGATTTCGGTGGTCACTTCACGATTGCCCATCCAATACTGGCCGCCAATGCCGCAGCTAGTGCGGCGCCCGCCGAGACTACGACTGGCCCAGTCGGTGAACGTGGCCGCATGTCCGCAATCGCGTGGACGCCAAGGCATGCGACCGTACCTCAGGTGACGGTAATCAGCGGACGCGACTCGGTCAGCCGTTAGCGGCCTTCCAACCAGAACAAATCTGCTGGCGTCGCCTCCGAAACATAGGCGATCCGCTTTACTGCTTTCCTTTTCCGCTCGGCGCCTAATCTGTTACGATTCGCACGCTTTTGATTTCACATCAGGCCGCATCTGGATTGCGCCGAAGGCGGACGCGAATGAAGCTCGATATCGGATTAATGACGCGTGACTTGACTGAAGTGCCCGCTGAGGCCCGGCGCGCCGAAGAACTCGGTTTCGATGCTCTATGGTCGATGGAAGCCGGTAACGACGGTTTCCTGCCGCTGGCGCTGGCGGCTGAGCATACCAGCCGAATCAAGCTCGGTCCGTCGGTCGCGATCGCCTTCCCGCGTAGTCCGATGGCGATGGCCTATACCGCATGGGATCTTGCGGCACAATCGAAAGGCCGGTTTATCCTCGGCCTCGGCACCCAGGTTAAAGGCCATATCGAGCGCCGTTACGGCGTCAAATGGGAGCCGCCGGTCCCGAAGCTCCGTGATTACATTCAAGCGCTGCGTACGATCTTCAGGTCGTGGCAGGAAGGGGGCAAGAAGCTCTCTCATCAGGGCAAGTATTACAATCTCTCGCTGATGACACCCTTCTTCGCACCCAAGGCGCATAATTACGAGATCCCAATCTATATCGCCGGCGTCAACGAATTGGTCCTGCGAACCGCTGGCGAGCTATGCGACGGCTTGCACGCGCATCCGTTTACCTCGGCAAAGTATCTCCGCGAATTTGTGATTCCGCACGTCGAGGAAGGACTCAAGAGGGCAGGGAAGTCGCGCAAGGACTTCACGATCTTCACGACGGCATTTGTGATTGTTGGACGCAATCAGGAAGAGATCGAGCGCGCCAAGGCGGGCGTCCGCCAGCAGATTTCTTTCTACGCCTCGACGCGCACCTATCAGGTCGTCCTTGATATGCACGGCTGGGGCGACGTTGCTCCTCAACTGAATGCCCTGACTGCGAAAGGTGATTGGGCCTCGATGCCCAAGCTCATCACCGATGAGATGCTGGACGTTTACGCCGTGACCGGCACTTACGAAAATATCGGGGATAAAATCCAGGAGCGCTTCGACGGTCTTCTTGATCGCGTCGCCTTCTATGTTCCGTACAAGGCTGCATTCGATGATGCGACCTGGCGGCGGCTCTGCAAGCAACTGAACGGCTGACGCCGGTCCGCGTCAGAGCCGCGCCGCCGGCGCTGTGCGGCTGAACGGAGGCTGATGGCGAACTCTTCCTTGCCGTTTGATGCTTCGCTCGCTGAGGGCGAAGCGCAGGCGTGGCCCCGCCGCTACACCGTGGTTTTGCTGTTCGCGCTCGCGACCGCGCTTTGCTACATCGACCGCGTCAACATTTCCATCGCGATCATTCCGCTGGCCACCGCCAAGGGTTACAACCCCGCCGAGAAAGGTCTCGTGCTATCCGCGTTCTTCTGGGGCTATCTATGGCTCCAGATGCCCGGCGGATGGGTTGCCGATCGTTTCGGCGGCAAGAAAATCCTGATGGCGGGTGTGGCGCTATGGTCCGTCGCAACCTTCTTTACGCCGATCGCGGCGTCGCTTTCGTTCGGGATTCTCCTCGTGATGCGCGCACTACTTGGCGCCGGCGAGGCGGTCAATTTTCCTGCCGTTCATAGCATAGCCGCACGTTGGACGATCGCTTCCGAGCGCGCCCGCGCAATCTCGTTGCATTTCAGCGGGGTCGCTTTCGGTACGGTCGTCGCACTGCTCGTCAGCCCAGCACTAGTGCTATGGCTCGGGTGGCCCTCGGTATTCTACATATCGGGAAGCCTCGGCGTGATCTGGCTGGTGCTGTGGCAGTGGAAGGCGGCTGACGGCCCCGAGAATTGTCCCGGCGTCACCGCCCATGAGATGGGCGTGATTCAGGCCGGACGTGCTGACGCACCGCTGGCCGACAGCATTCCATGGGGTCGGATTCTCAGCGAACCGGCAGTATGGGCCATCGTGATCGCCCATTTATGCAACAACTTCGGCTTCTACATAATCCTACTCTGGCTGCCGAGCTATCTGACGCGCACCTTCAATGTCCCGATGGCGCGGCTCGGCTTCTTCTCCGTCGTACCGTGGATCGTCGCGTTCATCATGCAGAACAGCAGCGGATGGATCGCCGATACGCTGAATCAGCACGGCCTCGCACTCACCACCGTGCGCAAGCTGTTGCAGGGATCAGCCTTCGCCCTGGGCGCCATTCCGTTGATTCTTTTGCCTCGCGTTCATTCACCAATCACTGCGGTGGCGCTCGTGACTCTTTCTATAGCTGGGACCGCGCTCGGTGCGGGCGGTTTCGCGGTCAATCATCTTGACGTCGCCCCTCGTTACGCCGGTATCTTGATGGGCCTCTCGAATACGTTCGCCACGCTTCCCGGAATCATCGGCGTCGCTGCCACCGGCTTTATCCTTGAGGCCACCGGCTCATTTGCCGCGGCGTTCTACCTCACCGTCGTGATCTACCTGATTGGTGGGGTGTGCTATCTTCTAATGGGCAGCGGTGATCGCAAGATTTGATCGGCTACAATCTCTAAATGCTTGAAACAGACCCTCCCGCACCTTCCGCGGCGGCGTCACTGGAGTGGCTCTATCGCTTCTCCGGCGAATTGATTGCCTTGGTTTACATCGGACTCATCGCTGCGACCGCTACGCTGACCGGCGCTTATTATGTGATGTTTCCGGAGCTTGGTGCGCTCTCCCACGAAATTCTCGCGCGCCCTCGAGGGCGCTGGGCGAGTGCGCCGATCATGCTAGTCATAACGCCAGCCTTGACCGGCTTGATCGGGATCATCTTCACCCGCCTTCTACCCTACGGCTACGTCTCAGTATTGCTGACCGTGGGTGGCGCCGTTGCCGTAATCGAATTTCTCGGCTCGCCAATCGCGCCCGCGATCTCCGCCGGGCTATTGCCGTTGGTGGTAGGCATCACTAGCTGGTGGTATCCCCCGGGCATCGTTTTCGGCACAGTCTTTTTGGCAGTGTTGTCGACCGTCCAGAAAAGTCGTCTGCCGCCAGGCGAGCCTGTCACCGACAATCGAATCGATGCGATTGTTGCGTCACCGCCCGCCGCCCGTCACTGGATCCCCGCTTTGTTCGGCTTCGTCCTGGTTGCCATGACGGCAGTCAAACTCACCGGCTTGCGTTTTATTCTCTTTCCGCCGCTGGTGGTTATTGCATTCGAGATGCTTGGTCATCCGGTGGAATGTCCATGGACGCATCGTCCGTGGATGCTACCGATGGCCTGTTTTCTGACGGCAGCCGGCGGTCTCATCTGCTTCAAGCTGATGGGCTTTGGACCGGCGACCGCTGCCTGCAGCATGGGGTGGGGAGTCCTGGTGCTCCACTTCCTGAAAATTCACGTACCGCCCGCACTGGCGGTCGGACTATTGCCGCTGGTGATGACCGCTCCGGGACCTTCCTATCCCTTCTCGGTGCTCATCGGGACGACTGTGATAACGATCTGGTTTCTCGCCTATCGACGCTGGGCCTTGGCTGAAAACCGGTCCAATCCTAGTTGAATTTCTGAGGGGAGTCGCGAAACCTCAGCGGAGCGGATGGCCGAGCAGTCGCTCGATCGGCGCATGCAAATGTCCGTTCGAGCCGACCATGCCCGGGACCTTCACCGACGGTTTGTTAAAGCGCAGCTCATTGCCATCACTGTCGGTGACCTTGCCGCCGCCTGCGATGATTAGCGCCGTGCCCGCCGCGATATCCCATTCACTCTTCGGCGATCGCGTGAAAGTCGCGTCGGCCTGACCAACCGCAACCAGCGCCAGTTTATAAGCCACGCTGCCGACCGCTTTGACGATCACCTTCCCCTCATAGGGTTTCCATTCGCCGCGCGAGGTCTCACTGCGGCTCGCAAGAATCGTCGCCCGTTCAAGCGAATCGGTCGCCGTGACGCGAGCGGTTTGATCGTTGAAATGACAACCCTCACCGACGACCCCGCTGAACATCTCGTCTTTGATCGGATTGTAGCTCACGCCCATCACCGGCAAACCCTCATCCGTCAGTGCGATTGCGACCACGAACTCCGGTACGCCCTTGATGAATTCCTTGGTGCCGTCGAGCGGATCGACGATCCATGCGCGCCGACATTTCAAGCGAGCACCATCGTCGGCCGTCTCCTCGGAAAGCCATCCATAGGATGGAAAACCTTCGCGCAGCATCTCCTTGAGCTTGCGGTCGGCGGCAAAGTCGGCGGTCGTTACCGGATTGTCTTTGCCCTTCTGATCGATTGTATAGCCGCGATCGCGGTAGTAGCCGCGCAGAATTTCACCGGCTGCCCTGGCTGCCGTTTTCGCCAGTTCCAGCTCACGCGAATAGCGATCGAGGGCAGTCGCACTCCGCTGCGGCGCCGATTCGTGATGAGTGCTCATTCTGATAGAGATGCTCCAACCCCCTATCGTAAGGGAAATACCTGTCGAGATGAAATGCGCTTTCGCCGCGATCTCATCGATCTCGTGCCATTTCCCTCTTATTTAGGATTTCTTCGCGCGCTCGCGTTTGCGCCGAACTTTTTCGTAGGCCCCGGTCAATCGCGCCATCATCGCCTCACGCTGTTCGTAGAGCCGTCGCGGCTTGCGCGGCTTGCGGCGCGCAAGTGCATATGCCGTCAGCAGCGGCAGCGCGACGGTGGTATCGACATAGCACACGACGGAATCGGGCAGCCGCTCAGGGTCGATCTTGCCCCAACTGACCGCTTCGTTAGGCGTTGCCCCCGATAGCCCGCCGGTATCGGGCCGCGCATCGGTGACCTGCAGGAAATAGTCATGGCCTTTTTCCGCTACGCCCATCACCTCCTGGATTTGCGGCTCGGTCTGCAGCATGAAATTCTTCGGCGAGCCACCGCCGAGAATCAAAACCGCGCTCTTCATACCCATCGCTTTTGCCGCATAGACGATCGCCGCTGTCTCATTGACGTCGGCCAATGGGTCGAACCTCAGCTTGTAGCCTTCCATTTCGAGCAGCGCCAGATTCATTCCTATAGAAGAATCGCCTGGCGACGATGTGTAAACCGGCAGCGCATGTTTATGCGCCGCCGCAAGGAGCGACCGGCGGTCGAGCTTCAGAATCCGTTCGCGTTCGGCGACGTAACGTCCGGCCCGGTAATGGAACTCCGCGCTGCTCATCGGCGACTGAAACTCTTCGTCACGGGCGATTTCGCGGAAAAACGAATCGGTCGACAAGAGCACGTGATAGTCGAAGAAAATATCGTAGATGCGTACGACGCCCGCCTTGCGCAACGCCACATCGTCAGCGTCGGCGGCGCCCTGAAACATTTTGAGACCGAGCCCGAAATGCGTGTCGTGATAAAGATTGGCTCCGGTCGAGACCATCCAATCGACGAAGCCATTCTCGATCAGCGGAATGATGCATGACATCCCGAGACCGGCGGGCGTCAGGGCGCCGGTCAGACTGATACCGACGACGGTGTCCTCGGCGAGCATCTTTTCTGCGAACAGACGGCATGCCTCACGCAAGCGCCGCCCGTTGTAGGCGAGAAACGACGTATCGATGAGTTCAGCGACGGTCATCTTGCCGGTGACTGCGGTGGGATCGATGCGTGCGCCGGCTACGCGTTCAAGCGATGATTTCTTTGCTGCCATGGTGGTCTGTTACCGAGGCCGCATCGTAGCGGCGTTTAGCGAACGCCGCATTGTAACTACGCATCAGGGCGAATTCCACGCGTCGAATGCGGATTGACCTCTAGCTTAATAAGCTCTTAAGATTGCAGAAGCTTGGGGCGTGTCGGGGGACACCGATGGCTATAATTGCGATTACGCAGTACCCGGGTACCCGTGCGATCGAGCTGGGCCATTTGCTCTCGGACCGGCTCGGCTATCGTTTCCTTACCGCAGACGACCTTATCGCGATCGCCTCACGCATTTATGGCGTCACGCCGGAGCAGGCGGTCATTGCCGACGAGCGGCGTCCGCATTTCTGGGAACGGCTCAAAACCGACACCCAACGATTCGTGCCCTTATTCCGTGCGGTGGCGCTCAAAGAGATGGCGCGCGGGCGGGTTATTCTGTATGGCCGATCGGTCGGCCATCTGATGCCAGATTACGGCCAATGCCTGCGCGTCCGACCGGCCGGGCCAATCAAGGCGCGTGTCGCGGAAGTGATGCGCGAGGAAAATCTAACGTCAGCTGCGGCGGAGCGGCGCGTTCGCGACTATGACCGCGAGGTCCGCGCTCGGATCCAGACGCTATTCGATGTGGATCTGGAAGATCCCGCGGCCCATCACCTGACGATTAACACCTTCGCCACGCCGATGCCGGTGCTGACCGACATGCTGACGCTCGCGGTGGAAGAACTGGATCAAATGGTTACACCAGAGCAGCGCGGGCAGCTTCAGGATACGGCGCTTGCCGCCCAGGTCCGCGCCGCTCTCATGATCCATCCGAAGATCGGTCATGCGCCTGTCGAGGTCGTATGCGACCGCGGATCCGTACACGTCTCCGGACCGGGTCTGGTCCCGCCATGGGATCGGCTCGTCGGCGAGGTCGCCCGCTCAATCGACGGAGTCAGCATGGTCGAAGTGAACCCTGAAGAGATGGCGACGCCGGTTCGTCCGGCCTGAACCGGGTCGCCATTGCCGCCCAAGAGAGCGGCGCCTCAACCCCCCTTTCTACAGCTGCCGGCCGCTCTCAAGCTCCAATCATCATGGTGGTGCGAGTGCGTAATGCCGGACGCGCGACGGCTGCGAATCAAGCTGCGGCCGCGGAGGCCAAACTCCGCGCACCCTCATTGTTCATTGCATTGCGTACCGCTTCGACCAGGGCCGCTTTGGTGACGGGCTTGGTGATATGCGTGTTAGCGCCGGCCGCGAGACTTTGCTGAACGTCCTCGGCGAGCGTCGACGCCGTCAGCGCGATAATCGGCGTCGGCGGCATCTCGCGCGAAGCCTCGTGAACGCGTATCGCGCGCGTTGCAGTCAGGCCGTCCATGACCGGCATCTGCAAGTCCATCAGCACTACGTCGTAGGCCGCATCACTGAACTTGCGTAGCGCGACCTCGCCGTTTTCCGCTTCGTCAATCTGATAAGGCAGACCTTTGAAAAACGCCTTGATTAGCAGTCGGTTGTCGACCGAATCGTCGCTCAGGAGGATCCGCTTGGGGAATTCCATGATGGCAACCGGCTTTTCGCTCACCGGCGCGGGCACCGCAACTGTGGGCGGGGCGTCCTCGCGTTGTTCGCGCGACCGAAGCGCATTGGCAATCGTGGCAAATAGCTCTGTCCGACGCAGCGGCTTAACCACATGCGCCTCGCCTCCAAGCTCAGGTAAGCGTGCCAGATGTAAGGTAAGGTCGTCAGCCGCGAGCATCATTACGACTTGGCTCAAGCCCGCGCAAAGCACGCTCAGGTCACGCGCCACCGCAAAACTGTCAGTACCCGGAATCCGCGAATCCAGCAAGATTACGTCAAACGGACGGCCCGCAGTCGCCGCCATTTTGGCGCATGCAAGCCCCTCGTTTCCATTAGCCACCAGCTCGACTGAGATCATTGCGGGCGCGAGCGTCTCGCGCAGGGCCTCGCGGCAGGCCCGGTTGTCGTCGATCACCAGAATGTGGGCGGGCATGCGCTCGCTCACGGATGCGACAGGGGCATCAGTCGCGAAGAATCGCGCGGTGAAATGAAAGGTGCTGCCCCCGGCCAAGGTGCTTTCCGCCCACGCTTTGCCACCCATCAGATCTGCCAGCTTACGCACGATAGCGAGACCGAGTCCGCTGCCGCCGAAACGCCGCGCGGTTGAGGAATCCGCTTGAACGAAATTGCCAAAGATCTCTTCGAGCTGTTCGGCGGCGATGCCAATCCCAGTATCACGCACGGTGAAGTGCAGCATCATCGGATTAGCGGAATCACTGTCGCGGCTGACGCTCACAACAACTTCGCCGCGTTCCGTAAACTTGATCGCATTACCGATCAGATTGACCAGAATCTGACGGGTACGCAGCGCATCCCCCACCACTCGGGACGGAATATCCGGGGCCAGGCGCGTTACTAGTTCAAGTCCTTTGGCGCCTGCCCGTACGCCCATCGCTTCGACGGCTTCATCGACCAGAGCTTCGAGGTCGAATTCGCTCTGTTCGATCGTGAGCCGGCCGCTTTCGACTTTTGCCAGATCGAGAATGTCACTGAGTAGATGCAGCAGCGAAGTGCCGTTGTTGCGCATCACTGCAAGATATTCGCGCTGTTGTGGATCGAGCGGAGTTTCGTCCAGCAGCTCCGCCGCACCCAGAATCAGATGCATCGGCGTGCGAATTTCATGCGAGACACTGGAAAGGAATTCGGATTTGGCGCGGAACGCAGCCCGCAGAATGGTCTCGCTATTCGCGAGCTTCTGCACCGCGGCTTCATGTTCGATTAGCAGCGCGCGCCGCCGATTGTCGCTTACGGCAAGGCGGCCGACCAACTCTTCACTCGCATCACGGAAGCGGGAAGCGACCACGCTGGCCAGCAGCCCAATCCCGGCAGCACTCAAGAGCCAGAGTGCTCGCCAGGCATTACCGGACGACGCGTTCAGGTTGAGGCCAGCCGGGAGAACGGCGCCTGCCATCGGGACGATCGTGAAGAGGATTTGCCGGCGAGCCTCCCACGGAAAAAATGTACCCGCGCCGAGCATGAGAAGAACTGCAGCTAGCGTCAGGGGTTCCGACATATGCTGGCGAGAGGCGATCAGACTCAAGCTCAGAATCACCGCAGTACCTGTGGAAGCCGCTATTCCGCGCCAATGACGTTCGGAGAAGTCTGCATCAATGAAACTCGCGGCAATCATCGCGAGTCCACAGACGGTGTTGAAAGTGTAGCCTGCCAGGACGACGCGATCGGCTGGCCTCCGGGCCAGATAGTCACAAGTCAGGAAGGCAAGCTGATATCCGGCGATTGCGGCACCGGTGAAGCGCAGCATCTTGAGCGGGTAGTCAACCTTGAGAGCATAGTAGCGGGGATGCACCGCCGGTTTAATTGGGGCAGAGCCTGCCCCGGCCTCCGCAAGAAACTGATCACCGGAGGTGACGGATTCCGGCGCGTTGCCGTTGCAATCATTACTTGGCTTTTCCAACGCGTTCCCCCCAAGGTGCGAGCCGGGCCGCATTGCCCAGGACGAGCGACGAAGTCGTCCTGGCAGTTTTCATTCGGGTCGGCGCCGCCTCAGTCAGATCAACTGAGCCATCTGACTCTTCGATCCGCCGATTCCCAAGGCTACCCATTATGGTCGTCGAATTGGTTGCCTTCGTGCGGGTTGTAGTAAGTTAAAGCGCAACAGGCACCCCAACCGACGCTCAAAATATCTACCGCTTCTTTTATGTAAAGACAAGCGATCTGCTGACAATTAGTTACCAAGTCTTGACGTCGAGTTAGCGATAATGAACAGTTAGTTAGCAAGAAAATCACTTAAACTCCTTCTCTCCCAAGTGATATTTTAATCACACTGCCTGCTCACTAGTCCGCAGCAAGTTGACTGGTTGTGGTCTCATCTCGACAAGCCTATGCCTGTCGTGGTGCAGCTGATCATAGGCTCTCAGTCACGAAGCTTGTTTTCGCCAAATAAAAGCGGAGCCTTACCGGGCAAGGCTCCGCTTCTTAATTCCGGCCAGCTGGCGTCCTTCGCGGCCGCCCGGGCCTCTCGGCTTCGGTCTACGTCATTCTCAGACGCAGATTGTCCTAGAGCGCGTTGAGGAAGTTCACCAGATCGGTTTTATCCTGCGCCGACAAACCGATGTTGAAGCGGTTGTTGTAGAAGGTCACGAGGTCAGCGAGCGTCATGACGTTGCCCCCATGGAAATAGGGCGCGCGAACTGCCAAACCACGCAACACTGGCACCTTGAACTTGCCGAGATCGTTACACAGTCCGTCCGCCAGTCCTTCGCCAGGGTCGGTCGTGTCAAACTCATTGCAAGTAGTTGGACTTCCGGGCAGCTCCTGGCAGTAGGGCGATTGAACCGGGTTCGAGAAGAAATTCATATGCCCAGGAGACCCAAAAGGAGCAATTGGACAGAAGAACGCGAACACCGGGAAATCCGCGCTCGGCGGCAACACGGTGCTGCCGTTATCCATCACGTCAGTACGCTTGGGATCGAGGAAGTCGTCGTTCCCGACGTTCCCGTTGTTGTGGCAGGTACTGCATGTCCCCGTTGAGGATGACTGCGATCCGTTGGCAGGACCCGTCACGTCATTCAAGCCGGGGACATTGTTGATGGTGAAGGTTCGCGAATTAAAGATGACCTCGCCGCGAGCAATCGATTCGCGCTGCGCGATTTGCGCAGGCGTGCCGGTCGCGTCGGCAAACGCCGGATACGTCGTAAATACGGACGGCTTGCTCCGCGTTCCCGGACAGAAATCAACTCCGTCGAGGGATTCGGGCGTAAAACACGAAGGCGATCCCGTGGTGGGTATATTTTCGCGCGACTCAAACAGGTTGACTGGTCCGCCGAGCGCCCCGCTCCCATCCGCGCCGGTCAAATCACCCGCCACGAAGTCCAAGGTTTGTTCCGCAAAGATGCCCTTTTGGAACGCCGCCCCTTCGGTCGGATCGAGGGGATGCAGAATACTGGGGTCACTGGCCTGGCCATGGAACTCTGTTGCGTCGATAAATTGTTGCTCCAGGCTTGGCTCGCGCGCATCCCACATGATGTTCGACAGGTCGCGGCCAAATGCTGCATTCCGCGCCCCCGGATCTAGGAAGGCTACGTTCGCGGAAGGCATCGTGCGCCGATAAACTGAGAGCAAGCCGGCGGGTAATCCATATGTCCGATCGTTTTCGCATCCAAGCGGATCGCTCTTGACGGTAAGGATCCACTCGGGGTTTGCCGTACTGGTATTGTCGCCGCTCGGCGTGTTGCCCTCGAAAGTCGTCACATTTGGATAGGGGTCGAGCGGATTGGGTGCATTAATCCCGATACGGAAGTTGCCTCGATTGAAGAGCTGGCTGTGCGCCGCTACGAACGCAGGCCCCGCCGATGCGGTCGCCCCAGGAGTATCGGGACAGTTGGCCGAGTCAATCGGCTCGAACAGCGGACTTTTGCCGGAGCTCTCCACGTACTGCAGAGTTATCTGCGGAGGACTGATCGTCCATCCGGGCGGTTGATGGCAAGTAAAGCAACTACGCCCGTTCGCGGTGATCGTAGTGTCGAAAAAGGGATTCCCCCTGGTGGTCACCGGTCCGCCCGGCAGAAAGCTGGTTATAGCGCCCGGGGTATCCAGAAACACAGACGATTCAGGTATGGTCGCCGGCGTCAGACCGAGCAGCACTGCGATTGAAATCGGCGCCTTTGTTGCGCTGTGCGCGATCTGCGCCTGACCCGCTGGAGTGGTCTGTGCAGCGCTCGGCCCGGACCAACCTAATAGTATGGTAGCGGCAAGGCCACCGTACCCAACGATTTGTGGCAGGCGTCTTAAGCCTGCGTGAAGCGCCTCAACGCGATAGCGTCGATGGCTGGTCTCGATGCATGGGTTTGCTCCCACAGTTGTATCTCCCCCCAGAGATAGTTTGAAAAGCCAAATTGCCCAGTCCGCCAACCAGTGATGAATTGGCGGCAACGATAGCCGCTACTGCAGATTCCTTAATTCTTGAAGGAATCCCACACCAAGCATCCGAATATTTTAACTGTAGCGCCAGCCGGAAAGATTACTCAGATAGTTTAACTGCATGAAAATAAAATTTATGAAATATAACTAGCATAGAGTCTCTACTCACACGCAGTGATAAACCAGAGTATATAGTTGCGGCAAAAGCCGACTCATCATCGCTCAAATGTCAAATTTCGGGATTGGTGTGACGATGGCCGTCCGCGTGGCCGCAGGTCGATCCAGATCGCAGGAAATACCAGAGGTCCCCGGTGGCCATCCTTGCGAGTTTCTATTGAACCTATGGCAACTTGAGATCACCGTGTAGGCCAGCATAAATGGCTGCGGATTTACACCCGGCCGCAAAAAAACAGCGCCCTCGAAAGCGAGGACGCTGCTTGCTAACTAACTGTCAACTGCTTTACAGCGTATTGAGGAAACTCACCAGATCGGTTTTGTCTTGCGCCGACAACCCGATGTTGAACCGCGTGTTATAGAAGTTCACCAGGTCGGTCAGCGTCGCTACGTTGCCGCCATGGAAGTATGGCGCGCGCGCCGCCAAGCCCCGCAACACCGTCACTTTGAACTTACCCAGATCGCCGCACTCACCGTCTGCCAACCCTTCGCCCGGATCCGTCGTAATGAATTCGTCGCAGGTCGTTGGATTGCCGGGGAGCTTCTGACAGTAGCTAGAAGTAACCGGGTTCGAGAAGTAATGGATGCTGCCGCTCGGACAATAGAATGCGAACAGCGGGAAGTCAGAGCTAGGCGGCAGCGTGGGGTTGGCATTATCCATTACGTCGGTGCGCTTAGGATCGAGGAAATTGTCGTTTCCGATGTTGCCATTGTTATGGCAGGTGCTGCACGTGCCTGGGGTGGAACTGACCGAACCGTCGGGAGGTCCTAGAACGTCATTGAGACCAGGGACGTTGGTAATGTTAAAGGATCGGTTATCAAAGATGTTCTCGCCGCGCGCTATCGACTCGCGCTGAGCGATTTGCGCAGCAGTTTTACCCGTTGCCGTTGCAAACGCCGTGAAGTCGAGGAAGGCATCTGGAATGCCGAACATGCCCGGACAGAAATCGAATCCCTCGAGCGACTCCGGCGTAAAGCAACTACCTGGCGGAAAGAAGCCCCCCGCGGGCAGGTTTAGGCGCGAGTTGAACAAATTCACCGGTCCGCCGGTGGCGCCGCTGCCATCGCCACCCGTCAGATCGCCAGCGATACTATCGATCGTCTGCGCTGCAAATACCCCCTGTTGGAATTCGGCCCCTTCAGCTGGATCTAGCGGATGCAGGATCGTGGGGTCGCTGGCTTGACCGTGGAACTCCGTGGCATCGACGAATTGGGTTTCAAGGCTCGGCTCACGCGCATCCCACATAACGTTTGAGAAGGCTGGCCCCCGGCCTCCCGGATTCAGAAACGCTACGTTGGCGGACGGCATCGTTCGCCGGTAAACCGAGGCCATTCCGGCGGGCAATCCATATTTAGGGTCATTTTCGCAGCCTGTCGGATCTTTCAGCACGGTCATAATCCACTGCGGATTTGCCGTACTGTCGTTAACCGCGCTCGGTGTATTGCCCTCGAAGGTCGACACGTTCGGATATGGGTCGAGCGGATTGGGTGCATTCATCGCGATACGGATGTTACCGCGATTGAAGAGCTGGCTATGCGCCGCCACGAATGCTGGTCCAGTCGGTCCGGTAGCGTTTTTGGTATCGGGGCAGTTTGCGGAATCAATAGGTTGAAACAACGGGCTCTTCCCCGAGCTCGAGATGTAGAGCGCGTTTATTTGCGGAGGGCTGATCGTCCACCCCGGTGGTATATGGCAGGTGAAGCAACTTCGGCCATTTGCGGTAATTGTAGTGTCGAAGAAAGGGCTCGCGCTGGTGGTCACCGGTCCGCCAGGTAGAAAGGTCGTGATCGCACCGCTGCCATCTGTGAACACCGACGATTCCGGTATGGTCACGGGCGTCTGACCGATCGTGACGGTTACTGAGATCGGTGTAGTTGCGGCACTGTGTGCTATCTGCGCCTCACCCGGCGGCGAGGTCTGTGCTCGCGCAGGCCCGGAAGCCGTCAAAAGCGCGGCAATAGCCAGGCTCCCAGCCCCGGCCGCGCGCAACAGACATTTTCCAAGCGCTTTTAGAGAGTTGAGACCATTGCGATCTTGGCCGACTTTGGTGTTCGGGATTATTCCCACGGCGTTTCTCCCCCTAGGAGATATTTTGAAAACCTTGAAATGGTAGGATGAGCAGAGTCGTAATGAGTTGGCGACGACCATCATTAAGCCCGCAAGTCCCAGTTCTCACAAAAATTTCCTTAAATAAGTATCCTTTGATGGTCCTACGTTAAAATTTCAGTAACAAAGCATGATGAGCAGATCGTAGTAGTAGTAATGCTGAATTGTCAAGAGAAACGGGTAGAGAACGATATTTGGAATAAATCAGGCTAACTAAGCGCGCGTTCTTGCTCGCGCGCGAGGCTGCGAAGGTCGCGCGCTAACGGATTTCTGGGTCTCGCCCGCGAAAGAGAAGGTGTCGCGCACAGACTCGGTGCCAGCACCAGTGACGCGAAGCCGATCGAGCAATGAGTCCGCGAGGCGTCAAAAGTCAGTCCGGGGACCGCCGCTGTTGACCCTGAGTCGCCCGCCAAGCCGTCAGGTTTGGGTGCCTCGCGAAACCCGTGCGAGGCCGAATCTGCAAGCCGGCCTCATTAGACTCTTAGCCGCGCTTTACGAATCTGAGGCTAAACGAAAACTGATACGACTCCGCTGGCTATATCAATAAGTTTTCTATATGGTTGCCGCGCTCTGGAACCAAAACCGAGGTTCTAGAGTTATTCAAGCAGTCGTTTGTTAGATTGGAGGTACTATGCGTAGACGGATTTTGGGTATGATCGGTGGCATCGCCTTACTGGGGCTCCCATCCCTGGGTTTGGCGCAGTCATCCACCGATATTAGTGATCTGAAACAGTTCTTGACTGAGACTCAGAACCAGGGGACACCACCAGCTCCTGGGACCAAGATCACGATGGCGAACTGGCAGCAATACAAGGCTTTCCTGCCGTTCGGCATGACCAAGCTTTTTCAGGGCAGCTATCAGTTGAAGATGCCTAACGACGTCGAGATCGACATCGGCGAAACCAAGGTCGGCGGCAATTTGTTGCCAACTTTTCTGGCGGCTACAGAGAAGTATAGCGGCCAGAACTCAGTGTCTGTGACGCCCGATGGCCACTACGACCTGCAAAATTACCACGGCGGCATCCCGTTCCCGAACCCGGCCGAGCCCCATAAAGGATGGAAGGCGCTCGCCAACGTGTTCTTTGCGTATCAGCCTGCGATCGTAGCCAGCACGCCGGAAAATACTGGCGCAATCTGGTTCGCCGATCGTTTCGGCAATATTTCAGAAGACACCTTCGACCTCGTCTATCGCCAGAGCGGCTATAACACCGACCCCGGCATTCCGGTGGACGAGACCTATGCCCCGGGGACCTGGAGCACTCAATGGTTTATGGAAGAGACGCCCGAGCAGGCGCGTTACACCGCCTCGCTCGCCCTCTTTTTCAAAGACCAGGAAGCGCATCCGTTCCCTGACCAGTATGTCTTCGTGCCTGCGCTGCGCCGCTCGCTGCGCCTCTCAACTTCTGCTCGTTGCGCTCCGATTTTTGGTAGCGACTGGGCCAACGACGACGCCAAGCTCAATGGCTTCAATGGATCGACCTCGATTTACGACGCCGACTATCTGAGTGACCGCAAAGAAGTTGAGCTGCTCGACCCGGCGATGGATAAGGGCTACAGCTTCCCGAACGATTATTTCATGCCGATCGGCTTCCCGAAGCCGGATTGGGGTGCTTGGCAGGTGCGGCCGGCCGCAGTCATCGACGTGCATCGTATCCCCAGTGAAGCCTCCGGTTACTGCTATGGGGACCGCGTGATGTATCTCGACAAGGAAGTTTGGCAGACCTACTGGAACGACAACTTCGACTCGAACCACAAGCTGTGGAAGGTGTTCGCTTACGAGAATGCGTTCGGCACCGATCCTGTCATGGGCCATACTTGGACTGGCATTGCCGCGATGGCATGGGATGTCCAGAACACCCATATGACCATCTGGAGCAGTTGGGCTAATCCGAGCAAGAAGGGGTTTTTCCTCGACAGCCAAGTGCCGGGCGAATATCGCAATGGCGTCAAGTACGGTAGTCCGTCAGGCCTGATGGAAATCATGCGTTAACGGCCTCACCGCCAACAGCAAGGATGGATTTAGCGCAAGCTGCTTCCTCCGAGCCTGAAATCAATAGCCGGGCGTGGAAAGTTCCACGCCCGGTTTATTTTTGCGAGATTTGACTGGTAGCTAAGCGAGATCATCGCCAGCACCTAGCGACGGCGCTGCTACACAAATTGAAGGGATCGCGGCGAGCCTAATGCGCGTCGCGGTAGGCGCGGCTCTTCAGCATCCGTTTGACCTCGCAGGTCATCACTTCTTCGCCGTCCTGATTCATCACGTGATGCTGAAAGGTGACGATGCCACGATCGGGCTTACTGGTTGGCCGAGTCCCCGTGACCTCGACCACCACCTTCATCGTATCACCGGCAAACAGGGGGCGTTTGAAGGTCATTTTATCGACCGAGACCAGCGCCAGTCCGACGCCATGAATACATCCGCTGAGGATAATCAGACCTTCGGTGAACGAGAAAATCAGAGCGCCCGGTGCAAAACGCTTCGGATAGAGCGATCGCTTTGAAACATATTCATTGCTGATGAACAACTCCTCGAAGAAGCCGCCCAGTGCCACAAACTGAGAGATTTCGGCGTCGCCGACGGTACGCCCCAGCGTTTCAATTCGATCGCCGACCTTCCAATCATCAAGATAACGCGCATCCATCCGTTAGTATTTACCTCTTACAGTTCGTTTTCTCTGGCCGCACCAATTGATGCCGATCAATCCCACATTAGGCCGCCGTCGACGTTGAACGACTGCCCCGTGATATTGTCAGCCTCCGCGGATGCCAGAAACGCCGCCATATTCGCGATATCGTCCGGCGCGTTAGATCGGCCGAGTGGAATCATCGCGTCGAGCCGCCGATTCGCTTCCTCTTTGTTGAGCCCGCGCTTGTCGACGAGTTCCTGCTGGATCGTCTCGAACATATGCGTGCGCGTGGCGCCGGGACAGATCGCATTCACGTTGATATTGTGGCGAGCCAGTTGCGCCGCCGCGATTCGCGTCATTGCGATTACGGCTCCTTTGGTCCCGGCGTAGGCAATATTCGAGGTCCCGCGAAACCCCTTCCCCGCGATCGACGCAATATTGACGATCTTGCCGGACTTCTGCTTGACCATCTCGCGTGCCGCCCGCTGCATGCAAAAGAAAAGACCGCGCGCATTCACCGAATACATCCAATCCCAATCGGTCTCGGTCACGTCAAAAAAGCCGAGGCTTTTGGTCACGCCCGCATTGTTGACCAGAACGTCGATTCGGCCGAGCTTGCCGATTGTGCGCTCGATCAGATTGTTGATTTCGTCAACTTTGCTGATATCCGCCAGCGTCAGCAAACCGCGCTCACCGATTTCCGCGAAAGTCTGCTCGGCACTTGTGCGATCGGTTTCTGCCACCACGACTTGCGCGCCTTCACGCGCGAATCGGAGTGCCATCGCATGGCCCATCCCACGGCCGGCTCCAGTGATAACGGCAACTTTATTCTCCAATTTCACGGCATGGTCCTCCTTACGCGCGGCACTTAACGGCTTGTAGCGCGATCCCTTCGGCGGGCACAAGCCGCCTCGACAGGGCCGGCAGCGACGATAGTGGAGAGGGCCTCCGCACGTTAGATTCAAGCTGGCGATGCATGCGCGCGTCATAATCGTGGGGCAAGCCGGTAAGATCGAGCAGCTCACCTATGTGATTCCACCTGCGCTCGACGGACGCGTCGCTTGTGGCCATCGCGTACTCGTACCGATGCGCTCGCGACGCATGACTGGATTAGTCGTCGAACTCGGCGAGGATTTAGAGGCTGGCAGCAGCACGCCCAAGGCGATTCTCGAATTGCTCGAATCACGGCCGCTGTTTGATCGCGCTCATCTGCAGCTGATCGAATTTCTCGCGTCCTATTACATGGCGCCGATTGGCGAGGCGTATCGCTCGGTGATTCCCGCGATCGCGCGGGTTGAATCGCGCCGCCTGTTCAAACCGGGCCGCACACCCGACGCACTCGCGCACGCCACGTTAACAACGCTTGAGCGCTCGATTCTGGACAGTGTCGCCAAGCGGCCATTGAGTGCGCGGCAGATTCGATCTCTCGGCAATGCTGACGAGGCCGACTCCGCGCTGGCCCGTCTGGCTGCCGAAGGACTCATCGAGGCTTCCGACGCTACTCGTGGCCGTCATCGCACGACTGCTCTCTCTATCGTTCGGCTATCCGATCCTTCGGCATCAACAAAAATGCGCGGGCGGGTACAGCGCGAAATCCAGGCGCTGCTCTCCTCTGCGAACTCGGGCGGCATCGCGCTGACTGTCCTTGAAGATCAATTACCGGGCGCACGTAGCGTCTTGCGCACCATGGTTAAGCGAGGCCTCGCCGAGATCATCACTGATCCAGCGGCGGGAGCTCTGGACGTCTCTTCGGAGGCCAATCAGTTAAGG
>DATKPK010000115.1:0-33277 GCA_035524095.1 Binataceae bacterium (SeqCode)
GTTTGGTGAGTTGTCTCCTCTACCAAGACGATATTGGGTGTTGGGCTCCATGCGCGCGCCGGGACGGCGTACGTCAGTGACGCGCAGGCCAGAACGGCGAGAATCAGGTAAAGATTTTTGTTTTTGGCAGTGCTTGAAAAGCTCATATTCTAAATCACCTCAATTGTGTTCGGATGTTTCGTATAGAGCAACTTAGATGCCGTGAGATTTAGACAAAGAGAAAAAGCATCGATAGGCTCAAACGTTGACGGCGTCTTTACAAGCAGTCGAATGCAGTCGTCCCGGACGGATGCACGGATGTGCCCGATGGGAGCACTGTTGCTCCGATCGAATTCAGTGCATCGGCGGGTCCGAACGTTACAATTTGATGATCGTGCCGGTAATCAAGTAATCGGCTAGGAGCTAGTTTGAGGATGCGAAACATAAACGAACGTCCTGGGTGAAATTCTTCCCCACACGATCGGAAACGCTCGTCAAAATAGAACAAGAGGACTGCAGGGGATGTTTCACGTGAAACATCCCCTGCAATCCTGACCATCGAGAGTGGCCCGCAGACGCCTCTCTTCAGCGGACAGTCCGATCAGCTGCGACCACTTCTGCGATCGATGTTTCACGTGAAACATCGATCGCAATTTTTCAGATTTGGTAGATGAAGACTTTGTTCTCGCGGGGTTTCAGATAGACTCGCGCGTCGCGCTGGATCCCCAGTTCGCGATACCGTTCGTGGTCTAGCTCGACTTGCACCGGATCGCCCCACTGGCTTTCCAACTCAACCTTCACCTTTGATCCCGCCGCATTGATATGCTTCACGGTCGCCGGAAACGACGCCTTGCCGTTGGGACTCAGCACAATATCCAGCAGATGGGGCCGCACATAGACGACTGCGTCCTTGCCGTTGACGCTGGCGAGTTCGTGGCCGTTCGGGCTTAGCGCTATCGGCATCCCGCGCACATAGATATGGCCGTCCTCGACCCGGCCGTGGAACAGGTTGACGTTGCCGAGAAAGTTGTAAACGAAGGGCGTCGCCGGATTGTGATAAAGCTCCTCAGGCGTTCCCGCCTGCTCAATCTTGCCATTGTTCAGCACGACCACCCGATTCGCCACTTCGAGCGCTTCTTCCTGATCATGCGTGACGAAGATGCTGGTGATATGCAGTTCGTCGTGCAGCCGCCGCAGCCATCGCCGCAGCTCCTCCCGCACCTTGGCGTCGAGCGCGCCGAACGGCTCATCGAGCAGCAGCACGCGCGGCTCAACCGCGAGCGCGCGCGCCAGCGCGACTCGCTGGCGCTGGCCGCCGGAGAGCTGTGACGGATAACGCTTCCCCGACCATTCGAGCTGCACCAGCTTGAGCAGTTCTTCGACCCGTCTACGAATCTCAGCTTCGGGCGGGCGGAGTTTGCGCGGTCGCACGCGCAGACCAAAGGCGACATTCTCGAACACCGTCATGTGGCGGAACAACGCGTAATGCTGAAAGACGAAGCCGACTTTGCGCTCGCTCGCGCTGCGATTCGTCGCCTCTTCCTGATCGAAATGCACTTCGCCCGCATCGGGCATCTCGAGGCCCGCGATAATCCTCAGCAGCGTGGTCTTGCCCGATCCCGACGGTCCCAGCAGCGCGACCAGTTCGCCAGTCGGCATCTCGAGGTTGATATTGTCGAGTGCGACGAAGCTGCCGAAGGTTTTGCGCAGGTTGCGGACCTCGATGCTCATGCTGCCTCTCTTCCAGCGGCGATTGACGGGGCTTCGGCGGCGGCCAGCGGCAACTCTGCGGCGTCGCCACCAAGGAGCCGTTTCGCGATCAAAGTCACCAGCGCGAGCAAGGTCAAGAGTGAGGCGACCGCGAACGAAGCTGTAAACTGGTAATCGTTGTATAGGATTTCCACATAAAGCGGCATCGTATCGGTCAGTCCCTGAATATGACCGGAAACCACCGAGACCGCACCAAACTCGCCCATCGCACGCGCATTACAGATAACCACGCCGTAGAGCAGCGCCCATCGCACTTTCGGCACCGTGATGCGAAAAAACGTCTGCCAGCCACTGGCGCCGAGCGTAATCGCGGCCTCCTCCTCGTCGGTGCCCGAAGCCTCCATCACCGGGATTAGTTCGCGTGCGACAAACGGGAAGGTCACGAAGATCGTCGCCAGGACAATGCCGGGCACGGCAAAGATAATATGGATGTTATGAGCAATCAGCCAGGGGCCGAGCAGGCCCTGTGCGCCGAACATCAGGACGTAGATCATACCAGAAATCACAGGCGAGACCGCGAAAGGCAAATCGATCAGGGTGGTCAATAGATTCTTGCAGGGAAACTCAAAGCGGGTAATCGCCCATGATGCCGCAAGGCCGAAGACCAGGTTAAGCGGCACGGCGATACCGGCGGCGAGCAGCGTCAGGCGAATCGCGCTCAGCGCCGCGGGGTCAGTGATCGAGGCAAGGTAGACGCCGACACCCTTCGCCAACGCCTCGCTGAAGACTGCGACCAACGGAATGATCAGAAACAAGCTGACGAAAAGCAGTGCGATTCCGATCAGGATCACCCTTGTCAGCTGACCTTCGGCAGTCGCGCGCCGGAAATGCACCGGCGAGCCGCTAACGGACCCTATCGCTGATAAATCAGCCGAGGGCATGGCGAGTCGAACTCCAGCGTTGCAAAAGATTGATTGCGAAGAGCATCGTGAACGAGATGACCAGCATCACGAGCGCGATCGCGGTGGCGGCCTGATAATTGAACTGCTCAAGCTCCGTCATGATCAGTAATGGCACGACTTCGGTGCGCATCGGCATGTTGCCCGAAATAAAAACGACTGAGCCGTATTCGCCGAGAGCGCGGGCGAAGGCCAGCGCGAAGCCGGTAATCAATGCCGGAACCAGCGACGGTGCGATGACGCGCTGGAAGGTTTGGAAGCGGGTGGCGCCGAGGGTCGCCGCGGCCTCTTCAACTTCGATTTCAAGATCGTGAAGAACGGGCTGGATCGTGCGCACGACAAAGGGCAGCCCGATGAAGGTCAACGCGACGATTACGCCGAGCCGAGTGAAAGCTACTTCAATTCCGAGTGGCGCCAGCAGATGTCCAATCCAGCCGCTGGGCGCATAGATAGCGGTCAAAGTGATTCCCGCCACCGAGGTGGGCAGGGCGAAGGGCAGATCGACAAGCGCATCGATCACAGACTTCAAAGGAAACTCGTAGCGCACGAGTGTCCATGCGACGATCAGGCCGAACACTGAATTGATCGAGGCTCCGGTCAACGACGCGCCGAGGCTCAGGCGATAAGCAGCGAGCACACGCGACGATAACACCACGTGCCAAAAATGGTTCCAACCGATGCCGGAGGTTTTGAGAAAAAGGGTCGAAAGCGGAATCAGCGCGATGAGGCTCAAATAGACGATAGTATAACCCATCGTCAGGCCGAAGCCCGGGAGTATACTTCGCCGTACTTTCTGTTTTTCCGAATCGTTCATACCAAATATAGGAAATTAGTCTGATATTCGTGGCGGCCACGAACTATAGTCCAGGCGCATAGATTTGATCGAAGACCCCGCCGTCGGCAAAATGCGTTGCTTGAGCCTTTTGCCATCCGCCGAAAACCTGATCGACGGTGAACAATTTAAGTTTCGGCAAATTCGGCCCGTACTTGACCGCCGACGCCAGCCGCGGCCGGTAGTAATTCTTCGCGCCTATATCCTGTCCTTCTTCGCTGTAGAGAAATTCCAGGTAGGCCTGCGCGACTGCGCGTGTGCCATGACGATCTACGATCTTGTCGACCAAAGCGACCGGCGGCTCGGCCAGAATACTGGTGGAAGGATATATAATTTCAAATTTGTCCTTGCCGAATTGATTCACCGCAAGATACGCCTCGTTTTCCCATGAGAGCAAGACATCGCCGATCCCGCGTTCAACGAACGTGGTCGTGGAACCACGCGCACCGGAATCGAGCACAGGGACATTTTTATAAAGCTGGGTAACGTATTCTTTGGCCTTGACCTGATCACTGTTCGACGCCGCCAGCGCCGCGCCCCAAGCAGCAAGATAGGCCCAGCGCGCTCCGCCGGAGGTCTTGGGATTCGGCGTGATCACGGCGACACCAGGCTTGATCAGGTCGTTCCAGTCCCTGATGCCTTTGGGATTGCCCTTGCGCACGAGGAAAACAATCGTGGAGGTAAAGGGAGTGCTGTTATAAGGCAAGCGTTTCTGCCAATCGGACGGCAGCAGTTGGGCCTTTTCAGCAATGGCATCAATATCGTAGGCAAGACCGAGCGTTACGACGTCGGCTTCGAGCCCGTCGATGACCGCGCGCGCCTGCTTGCCCGAGCCGCCATTCGAGACTTTGATGGTTACATCCTGACCGGTTTGCGCTTTCCACTTGGCGGCGAACGCGGCGTCTATTTGCTGATAAAGCTCGCGCGTCGGGTCATAGGAAACGTTCAGCATGGTCTGGCCGGCGGGCGCCGTAGTTGGTGCAATAGCTATTATCCAACTAGCTATTACGGCTATTATCAAGATGAAACGATATGCGTTCAAGTAAGGCAAGATTCTGTTATCCATCAGTAGCTTAGTCACTCAGTTCAGTGGACATTTTTGGCGCGTTCAAACGGATTCGGGGCTTGTCTAATCTCAACTTCTGTTTGCGCTCGATTTGGACTACGCGCGAGTTGTGCACCACCATCTCGACCGAACCGTAGTCAAGATCACGAACAGCTCGCAGAACTTCACGCATCGCCAGGGCAAGATTTTCATTGATCACCTCGCCTCGATCGTTCGCCTCATTCACCCCTGCGCCTTCATCGGCTTTCCTTAAGGTTAAAGTGGACAGTCCGGGCGGCGGCCTGCTCAGACTGTCCACATGTTCGTCCCAGCGTGAACTCTGTCGGCTGCAACAGCTATCTCAATAGGCAAATTCCAGATTCACGAAAATCGTATGCATATCGCGTGGTACCAGATCTGGTATCACGAAGCTTCCCGTCTTCGGCAGCAAACGGCCGTTGAGTGTACCGCCCGGTACATAATTGTACTGCTCCAACGTGCTGACCGGCAAACCGAACTGGTTATGATAGAAGAGCAGATTCTGACTATCCACCGCCAGCCGCAGATACTCATTGACCTGATAGCTGATGCCCGCGACGAAGCGCTCGAAGTCCAACGGATCCTCAATCACATTGTCATTCGGCAGAACCCACTGATACATCCCAAACGCGGTCAGCTTGGTGTACGGGATGTGATAATGGCCAAGCAGGTCGAAGCCGATTTGGCGGGCGCGGCCGTTATTGAGAATCGCTTGATAGCCCGCGACTTGCGGACCATAAGTATCCTGCACGCCGTAGCAAGGCTTAGCAGCCGTGCAAGTATTACCCGCATATTTCACCCCGCCCGTTGTGCCGATAGCCGTACCCGTGGCCGTGCCGAAGGCGTCGAGTGGGCCGCTGCCCGAATAGAGATTCGACAACTGGAACGCGTTGTTGCCGTAATCGAATTCGCCCAGCATGTTCCATTCCTGCGCGGCATAAGTGAGAATCGCGGCGACACGGTCGAAGCGCGCATTGCTACCCTTCAGCGGAGTAGACAGGCTATCGCTATCGGGTGCCGTGTTGCCGTACCCATAGTTATAGAAGCCGGTGAGGCCAAGCCCGTCGTAACGCCATTTCGCGCCGAACGGATAGATCGTCGCTCGGCCCATGATCTGTTTGGTGTCGGTCTGCTCCGGCGACTTGAATGAGCCGTTGTCGTAAACGCCGAAACCATAATCCACGTAGGTGCGTTCACTGCCATAGGGCTTAACGGGTCCGTTGAATTGCAAGCCGATCTGACTCGATGAGAGGCCGAGGTAATTCCATGGTGAGAGATAGACGTAGCGGAATTGGGTGAAGTCCTCTTCCCATGCAAGCAGGGGATTTGGTTGAGCGCCGAGAGTAACGTTACCGCCCTTCAGCAGTGGCACATCTTTCCATAAGCCGGTGTATTGAAGATAGGCATACTTCAAGCGGACATTCAGATCGCCGTCGAGGTTCGTGCCGACGCCGGTGCTGGTGCCAATTTTGTCATTCGAGGCGGTACCGTTGGCGCGATAAATCTCAGGCGTGAAGCGGAAAGTATAATCGGGCGTGGGCGTGAAATAGGTATTCAAGTAGACGCGATTAATGTCGAATGAGTTGAACCCGTTATTACCTACTCCGGGCGGATTCATGTTTTCGAGCCATTGCGGGCCGAAGCCCGTGTGGGTGTAATAGCCATAGTCGAGGTAAGCCAGGGTACCGATGCGAAACTTGTTCTGAAAGTTATTCAGGTAGCTGTGCCACGCGGGCTGCATCGAGGCTACCTGTTGCTCGAGCTTCACGCGGTCGGCCTGCTGTTGGGCTTCTGATTCAGCTACAGCGGCGCGCACCTTTTCCTGAGTCTGCTCTTCAATTTGCTGTTGGATCTGCTCCGGTGACGCGCCGATCGTCATCGGTACGCGCCCGTGGCCGGGACGGACGAAGACCTCTCCGGTACCTTCATCCACCCATAGGGTCGTGCTTTTGGCCGCCGGCAGGCCGTCCTGCGCGTAAAGGGTCCGCACATTCGCGAGCAGCATGACGCTGCCTAGTGCGGCTAGTAGAGTTACCCACCTGAGTTTCACCGATTCTCCTCCCGATGATTTGGTTCGGTTGATGCCACTAAATGCGTCGAGCGTCGTGATTTCGCGTGCCGGTTTGAAGCGCTATTTCGAGAGCGGAGCTACGCCGTTCCTGATATCGCTGAGTTGCACCGACGTGTAGGTCTTGCCGTCGCAGTAGTATTCGGTTGGCGTTGCCTGCCGCAGCTGGGCGCAGTCCTCGACACGAGGGCTGGGACCCGAGCTTAGAAACGGGTTTTCGGCGCATCCGCAGAGGCCGGCCGTGATTGCCACCGCAAGCGCGAACGTGGTTGCAAATATAGTCCGCATCAAAGAAATCTCCCTTCATTCGATATACTCGATTATTTTAGTAGATAATTGCGCTAAATTTTTTTAGATCGAGAACATCAGCCCCTCTTTGCCGCGCACGACCATCTCGACTCGGCTAATCAGATCGGCGAGCGAAGTAGTGTCGAGGATGCGGCCCGTTGCGTCCCGCACATCCTTCATCACCAGGCGGATACCACAGGTACGCTCGTCGTGGCACTCTTCGCATCGCGAGTAGGCGGTTTTGCTGACGCAGGGCAGCAGCGCGATCGGGCCGTCGACCACGCGCAAAATATCGCCGACCTGGATCATTTCAGGCGACCGAGCGAGCGTGTAGCCGCCGCCTTTTCCTTTTTTGCTGTGAAGCAGGCCTTTATTCTTTAATTCGAGCAGGATCAGTTCCAGAAATTTGCGTGGCATGCCTTCACGCTGCGCGATATCGGAAATCAGGATCGGCCCCTGGCCGTATTCCATCGCAAGGACTGTCATAGCCTTAAGAGCGTATTTTGCCTTATGCGAGAGCATACATAACCTATCGGCGGACTCGACTAATATGCGACGGCTCGTATCAAGTCAAGAATAAGTCGAAAAAAATGTAGATCTATCCGTGGCTGAAAGGCGTTTTGAGCTGATTGAGGAGGGGCAGAAGTTCGCCTATCGAGTGCATCACATGGTCAGGGCGGTGTTGCGGATGCTCGCGCAGAAATCCGGCACTAGCGACGCCGGTGGCCACGGCAACCGCAGCACCATAGCCGGCGTTGCCAGCGGCCATGATATCGCGCGGCTCGTCGCCGACATACATGCAGGCTTGCGGAAGAATCGCGGCGCGGGCGGCAGCGTGCCTGAGGTTATCGGTCTTGTCGAGGGCGCGGAGGGTCGCCGAACTCTCAGTCAAAACCTGATCGATGTGCGGGGCGAGGCCGACCATCGCAAGCTTTTCCACGAGACGTTGCGAGTCGCCGGGACGGCTGGTGATGACTGCGGTTGCATAGCCGCGCTGCTTGAGGCCGGCCAGCGTCTCATGAACGTGCGGGAGGACTTCAAGGCGCTCGGTGCGGTCGAGCTCAGCGACGAGATATGCAAAGGCCAGCTTGAAATAATCGGGCCGCTGATGCTCGGGGAGGCCGACGTAGGGATCGTCGCGGGCGATCGCCTCATAGAAGCGTTCGCGGCTCAGGTCGGGGTCGTAGCCGATATCACGAAGGGCGTTGCGGGAGGCGACGTAGAGAGGCCCGTGGATGTCAACGAGAGTGCCGTCGAGATCGAAAAAGACCCCCTTGAATTCCCGTGCCAATGATCTTTATCCGGAGCGAAGCCGAGACAGGACCATCGCGCGCGGGCGATGGTCCTGTGACAGATTTGCGCTAGCCGCAATATAGCTATTCAGTCTCGGATTGCGACTGGAGCTGCTCGATCTGGCGCCGCTGCTGTTCGATTTGCTGTTGCTGCGACTGGATCTGTGATTGGGTCTGGGCGTTGGCATTGTCCTGATTTTGCATATAGTTGCCGACTGCGAAGCCTCCGGCTGCGCCAAGCGCGCCGCCGATCGCGGCGCCGGCACCCGGTGAACCGACTGCCGCACCGATTATAGCGCCGGTACCTGCGCCGACCAGCGCGCCAATACCAGTGCCTTTTTCGCGCGTGCTGAGCGGCTGGCCAGAGCATCCGGCGAGCGCTACCAGCATCGCAAGAGCAACCAGACCCGTGACTAATTTCCTTTTGAACGAGTACATTATGACTTTCCTCCAGCGCTACCCGTTACGGCGTAAGATTATTGTGGTTGAGCCTGTTGTAACTGGTTGCTTTCTTCCATCGGCAGGCCAGCGGTGGTCTTACCGGATTCATTTGCTAAAGCCAGGCCGGGCTTGCCCGAGCTGTTGACGTGCAGTTCGGCGCGATCACGGCCCTCTTTGTCATATAGCGCAAGGGCCGGTTCGCCGTTGGTAGCGACTCCCAGTCCGACGCGGGCAACGCCGTTATTGGGATCGTAAAGCGTCACGCTCGACTGATTGTCTTCAGAGACTGAAAAACTGGCAAGCTGACGGCCATTACGGGCGAATATCGCGAGGCCGTCGCGGCCCTCGGGAGTGCTGCCCAGTTGCAGGCGCTTGGAGCCGTCTGTGTCGTAGAAAGTAATCGATGCAGTGCCTTCACTGCCGACATGAAATTCTGCGCGGTCACGGCCAGAAGCGTCGTCCAATTCGATACCGGCGAAGCCGCGCGAGTTCACCTGCATGATGCCGCGCGGGGTACCGTCGCTATCTTCAAGTACAAACTTTTGCGCCTTTACTTCTCTCATACCGTGCATGCTGTGCGTCGAGGCTATCGCGAGACCCTCGGCGGGGACCACTCGGCTCGCGATTGCGCCGCCCAGAATCCCCCCGGTCAGCGCCAATACTCCGTAGAGCCAGTGTCTCAAGTTCTTCATCAGCTACTCCTCCTGTTCCGGACGTGCCCAATAAAGATTTCAGCGGAGCCGAGGCGCGTCAACTGCGGCCGTATGGCGCGCTCATCAAAGAGCCAAGGGGCTGAGAAGGAGTCAAGGAATTGGGATGGCGGATAATATCCGCCAAGCCGAGACCAGCGGCTTGCCGCCATTGCAATGGGATCGCGAAGCAGCCCTCTTCTGGCTCGTCGATGAGCGCGATCGCTCCACGATCCAGCGCGGCGGCGGCGCTGAGGACAAGGATCGCGGCGTCGGCCTCGTCCATCGTCATTATGCGTTGGCCAACCGATTCAGAAATCGCAAGGTTAATCGCTGCTGCCAAATCCGTGAGGATTTCCGAACGATGGGCGAGGCCAACGCGGCCGTGACTCTTTGGCGCCAGCGGATGATCGTCACACCAGAGGCGGAACTGCAGATCGGGGTAGGCCTCGAAGGTCTTAACGCCGAGGGTCTCCAAAGAGCGATAGGCTGCGAAGCCGGTGAGCATGAAGCGGGTAAAGATCGCGCCGCCGCGCGGTCCGTCGGAAACTGCGCAGTCGGAACTGATCCCGAAAAGTTGGCGTCCCAGCACTCGCAGATGAGGTTTGCAGAGACGGTCGACGATGCAGTGAATGAAATAATCGTGGCGAGGCGTCGGGAATAAAGATAAGCGCAGCGTTGAGTCGCGAGCGGAAACTGCGGCGAGCGATCGGACGATCGCGCGCAACGCATTGTCAATACGGCGGCCGCCGGTGTGACCATCGCGAAGATGGAGCGACGACCACCGGCAGTCGCAATCGGAAGGCCAGCGCGGTGAGTCGATAAACGCGATTATCGGCGCATCAAAAGGGCTTAGCGCTGCCTTTAACCGTTCAGCGAGTGCCGTCAGCGGGTCGTGTTCCGCTTCGATTCCTACGACCGGAACCCGCAAGAGTTCTAGCGCGCGGGGGTTCGCTCGGAGCAGTGCGAGGTCGAGGAAATCTTCGCCGACGTCGATTCCGGCTAGGGTAACGTCGGCGCCGGGGGCAAGGTGGAAGGTCCGGACGCCGGCCGGGCAGATGTGACTGACGGCGGCGCTGGCTGGCCCGTCGGGGAGGACAACGGGGGTGCTCCCGACGGATAGAGCAGGCGATATTCGCGCAGGCCGCCGACGACCTTTTTCACGTAGTCGCGAGTCTCGCGATAGCCGATGTTCTCGACCCATTGATCATCGTCCCCAGGATACTTCGACGCCCATCCGGCGACCGCGTGCTCGCCGCCATTGTAGGCCGCAACCGCTTTGAAGGCATTGCCGTTGAACATCGCGAAAAGATTTTTCAGATAGGTCGTGCCGACTGCGACGTTCGTTTCCGGCTGATAAAGATCGAGGTCCGAGGCGTCGAGACCCGCTTCCGGCGCCCATCGTTCGGCCGTTGAAGGCAGGAGTTGCATCAGGCCGCGCGCATCGGAACCCGAGCGAGCTTTCGGATTAAAGAGGCTTTCCTGACGGGTGAGCGACAGTACCAGGAGGGGGTCGAGGCTAGTGCGCTCCGCAGATGAGGCGATCAAGTCCCAATAGGCCCGAGGATAGCGCATTCGCTCGCCCATCGCCTGATCGATTTCGCCGCGTGTCGATAGTTTGGTGGCAGCCTCGATCCCCTCGTACCAAGCGCCGGCTGCGCCATATTCAGCCAACATGAACTGGCGGAGAGAAGGATTCTCAGCGGCGTAATCGGCGAGAGCGCGCAGTTCCGGGGCCTCGAGTTCGCGCAATCCGAGCGAACGCAGCATCACCACACGTGCCAGATGAAACTGTGCCGCCGGGTCATTCACCGCCGGCGCGTCATCCGCGATCGGGTCAGGCGCGGTGGCGGCAGCGAGGCTAACAGCGACCGGTTGAATCCGCATCGCAGCGAGCGCGGGATAGTAATTGCTTGCAGTGCTCGTGGCCAACCGGGTGAAGTCCACCTGAGCCTGCGCACTATCACCGTTCTGTTCGAGCGAACGCGCATGCCAATAGGCGAACATATCGCGCTGGGACGGCTCAGCGTACTGGCTTTCGCCCGCAGCAAATTCGCTCGCCGCCTGAGCATATTGTCTGGTCATGTAGAGCATGAAGGCAGCGCGAAAACGGCCATCGGCGCTGTAATCGCTGCCCGGATACCGTGCCACAATCTGATGATAGGCGCTGCGTGCGGAGGCGTAGTCACCGTCGTCTTCATACGTGCGGCCGATGTCGAACATCGCCTCAGGCGCTAGCTCGTTAGACGGAAACTGATGGACAAGGCGCGTGAAGTAGAGGCGCGCCTGATCGGTGTCGCCGCTGCGCCACCACGAATGAGCCATCACACTTAGCGCGTTGGGCGCATGAGTCCCTTGCGGCGCTATCGCGAGATATCGGGTCAAAGCGGTACGCTCGCTGGCAGGGTTGCCATGAGAGGCACGCGCTTCTAGCCACAGCAATTCGGCGCGAAGCGAAAGCGGCGGGTTCGTCGCAAGTGCATCGTCGATACGCTCAAGCGCTAGCGAGGGCTGTCCCTCATGTAATAGTAGTGCGGCCTCGTTATGCAGATAGCTGAGCGATTCAGTATTGGCGATTGAGGGATTCGCGGAAAGAATCTGATAGGCAAGCGCGCGGGCCGCGGCATCATCGGCGCCGAGGGGATAGAGCCTGCGTAACTCCTCCGCGGCGTCGTAGGCGCCACGGGAGTCGCCCTGCGCTTGGAGAGCTCGCGCGATCACGATCCGCGCCTGGGAATCGTCCCCGGGGCCGGGATTGCCATCGCTGACTTGTTGCGCGGCGTTGAGCGCGAGATCGGGTCGCCCGGCCGTCAGTTCGATCTGAGCATAGGCCAGACGCGCATCGTTGGCCCATACGCTAAGCGGATAGGCGGCGGCAAGCCGGGAGAAATCAGCCGCAGCAGCGGACGGGTTACCGTTCTGCCGCTCAGCGCTCGCTTGATAATAGAGAGCGTAGTCGGCCAATTCGGGAACACGAGTGGCGACCAGCTGCATCCGCTCGATCGTCCCCAGCCAATCACCGCTTTTGTACTCCTGGTAGCCTTCGACGAAGACCTGACGAGGATCGAGGTTCTGAACCTTGTTGCGTTCGAACGGGAGGAACTGCGCCAGTTGCAACGACGGCCGCACATCAGGAATGACTGCCTGAACTGACGCAAAAGGTAACGGCTGCGATTGATTCGACGGCGGCTCGGCCGCGCCTAAGGCGAATGGGACGTGCATCGTGATGGGCCAGAGCAGCCCGGCCAGCCATAGACGCGAGCGAACACGATGCGATACCACCACAAATTGGTTACCTGACCCGGACCGCTGCTTCAATTGGCTCTTAAACAGCTATCAACATCGAGTGGGACGCTGCCAGCTAATCATACTCAGATTCCTACGCGGGACGCCCGCCGGCTCTCGCACGGGCTACGTTAGCGATCAAACTGGTATCAACAGAGCAGATCGATTTGCCGTTGAGATTATAACCGGTACGGAGACAGGGCGTTCGCCGCCGCAAAGGCGTCGATGATTTGCGCGCCGACGCCGGCGTTTGGCTATAATCCGTATGGTCAAGCGTTGGCATGCCGTCCTTCGATCAAGCACCCCTGATTCTCGCTTCGGGATCGCCGCGCCGCCGGGACCTATTAACCGCAGCGGGAATTCGTTTCGTGATACACGAGAGCAAAATCGACGAAATTCGCCGCAATGGCGAAGAGGCTGTCCCATTTGCCTTGCGTATGGCGCATGAAAAGGCGCTAAGCGTCGCAGCGCGTTATCCGCGCAGTCTGATTCTGGCCGCTGATACGATTGTTGAATTGGACGGCGAGGTTTTGGGCAAACCAGCCAACGCGCCCGACGCCCGCCGGATTCTGCGCATGCTCTCGAACCGGATTCATCGCGTAGTGACCGCTTACGCTTTGGTGCGCGATCAGGCGATTATCGAGTCGGAGCCCATTACCAGCCTCGTGACCTTTCGGACGCTGACAAATGCTGAGATCGAGCATTACCTGACCACCGACGAGCCCTTTGACAAGGCTGGCGCCTACGGAATCCAAGGGATAGGCGCCGGTTTTATTGCCGCCGTCGAGGGTGATCGGTCGAATGTGATGGGCCTGCCGATCGTGGAAGTACTGGCCGCATTGGCACGACACGGTGTCTATCCGGCGGCCTCGCCTCCACCGAAATGACTGATGCCAACGAAATTGCTGAACGCCTGGCCGAGGTGCGTGAGCGAATCGCCACAGCTGCCAAGAGTTCAGGGCGCCACGCCCATGCTGTCCGGCTAGTGCTGGCAAGCAAGACTCAGCCGCCTGCGGCGATCGTGGCAGCCTATAACGCGGGCGCGCGCGACTTCGGCGAGAACTACGTGCAAGAGGCCGTGGCCAAACGTAGCGAACTTGGCGGCTATCCCGACCTGCGATGGCATCTGATCGGTAACCTGCAGCGCAACAAGGTGCGGATCGCCACTGCAACTTTTGACCTGATCCAGACGCTCGACCGTATCTCAATTGCCACGGCGTTGCATCGTTGCCGTCAAAAACCGCTGTTCGCGGTGCTCATTCAGGTTAATATCGGCGGTGAGGCCTCAAAAGCCGGAGTCGCGCCGTCAGCCGCCGAAGGCTTGATCGATGAAGTGCGCGAACTGGTTCCTATTCAGGGTTTGATGGCGGTTCCGCCACCTTCATCCAATACCGCCATCGCTCGCCGATGGTTTGCCGAATTGCGCGAATTGCGAAATCAACTGGCGTCGAAGACCGGCCTCGAGCTGAGCGATTTGTCGATGGGGATGAGCGATGACTACGAGGCTGCGATTGCCGAAGGGGCGACTATCGTGCGAATCGGCCGCGCGGTTTTCGGCGCGCGGCCATCGCGCCATTAAAATGGCGGTTTACCGTGTATTTTCACGCCTTTCCAACTGCCGGGAACAACTCACAGGATGTGGATAATTCATCTGACAAGCTGTGGACAAAGATCTAAAGTTTTTGGTGCGATTTGACCCCTCGGACTCGGTCCTGCTAGCAAAACGGGACCTCGCGATGGTTACTTAAAGACGGTACCGTGATGAAAAAACTCGGCTTTATTGGCGGCGGGAACATGGCTGAAGCGCTCGCGCGCGGCCTGCTCGATAATCGCGTCTTCACCCCGGACGAGCTTCTTGTGGCGGACATCGATGCGGGTCGGCGGCGCAAAATCAGCCGGGCGCTCAAAGTCGAAACAACCGCCGATAACCGGGCGATCCGCGACAATTCCCGGGCGCTGCTGATCGCGGTCAAGCCTCAACAGATTGACGAGGTGATGGCCGAACTGGCTGATGAAGGCACCGTCGACGGTCCTCCAGCCCTCAGCCGCAAGCGCATCGGTAAAGCCGCCGCGAAACGGCCACCCCAAGTGTCCGGCAAACGGTCGGATGACCGCCTTTATATATCTATAGCGGCCGGAATCACGCTCGAACGCCTCAGCACAGGGCTCAAGACGGCGCGCGTGATCCGGGTGATGCCGAATGCGCCCGCGATGGTTGGCCAAGGGATGGCGGCGCTAACCGGCGCATCCGGAGTCAGCAAGGCGGATGAGACGTTCGCGCTGAAAATCTTTCGCGCAGTCGGCGACGCGGTCGCGCTGAAGGATGAACGGTTGCTCGATGCCGTCACGGCGCTTTCGGGCAGCGGGCCCGCTTACTTCTACCTATTCATCAAGGCGCTGGCCGACAGCGCGGTGAGTGAAGGCCTACCCGCCGAGTTGGCCATCCGGATGGCGCTCAAGACGATGCGCGGGGCCGAGGAGAATATGCGACGCTCGCCGCTTTCGGCAGCGGAACTGATTCGGATCGTGGCGTCGCCGGGCGGTACGACCGAAGCTGCGCTGCGCAAGTTCGCCGAGGCCGGCTTTTCTGATATTGTCGCCGCTGCGATTCGAGCCGCGGCCGAACGCTCGCGCGAACTGGGCCGGTCGTAATCAAAGCAGGAAGCACGCCGATATATTGTGTTTGCGCCAAGTCTAGCCGACACTATCGCCGGGATTCTGATTCAACTGCTGCGGGTCTATTCATGGGTGGTGATTATCGCGGCGGTGATGACTTGGATTAATCCCGATCCTTATAACCCCATCGTCCGCTTTTTTTATGGTGTGACTGAGCCAGTTTTTGACCTAGTGCGAGAATACCTGCCGGTGAATTTCGGCGGCGTGGACCTCTCACCGATCGTAGTGCTGATATTGATCGAGATAATGCAGCAATGGCTGATCCCGAATATTGCCCTGACGCTCGATCGTGCGCTCGCCTGACGCTCGTTAGCCAGTGCACTGATGCGTTAATAGGATCACCGAACCCACGATGAGCGGGACACGCCTCCGCCGACAGCCGCGTTGACAAGCTCTCAGCGGGTGATTACCTAAACAATAGCTGTGAGCAGCGGCGGGCACGGACTGACACCGGAAAACTAATGCCTATTTACGAATATCAGTGCAAAAATTGTGGGGTTTTTGAGGTTACGCAGCGGATTGTCGAAGATCCGTTGAAAGAATGCCCGACCTGCAAGGGCACCGACCTCCATCGGCTGATTTCGCATACGTCATTTGTGCTTAAGGGCAGCGGATGGTATGCGACCGATTACGCCAGCAAAAGCAATGCTGCGAAAACCGACTCGTCTGATAGCTCATCGACGGCGGCGTCAACGTCCAGCAGCGACAGCAGTTCCAACGGGTCATCGGAGAGCAGCACCTCGTCCGCGAGTTCGTCTTCGAGCGGTGATTCGTCGGCAAAATCTAGCACCAGCTCCGACAAGTCCAGCAGCGCGAAGCCCGCCGCCTAAAGCAGGTAAAATAGAATCACATTTCGTCAGAGCCGCGGGGTAGAATGCCCGGCGGCTTTTCTGTTTCAATGCGAGAGCGATGCGCGCGCTCGTCTTCGATAACGGCCTGAGCCTGCAAGAGAACTATCCCGATCCGCAGCCTGTGGCGGGCGAAAGTGTCGTGCGGGTTGATCTGGCCGGCATCTGCGGCACCGATCTCGAGTTGACGCGCGGCTATATGAATTTTCGCGGCGTCCCGGGCCATGAATTCGTTGGCCACGTGGTGCATTCGGATGATGCGTCGCTGATCGGCCGGCGGGTCGCCGGAGAGATCAACGCTGGCTGCGGCCATTGCGAGGCGTGTAAGACGACGGCGGCACGTCATTGCCCCATTCGTACGGTCCTTGGGATTCTGGGCCGCGATGGCGCATTCGCCGAGTATCTGCGGTTACCCAACAAGAATCTGTTTGCGGTTCCCGACACGATCAGCAACGAAGCCGCGGTGATGATCGAGCCACTGGCGGCGGCCTATGAAATCTTTGCGCGGACCACGTTCGCGCGGGATGCGTCGATTATTGTTCTAGGCGATGGGCGGCTCGGCGCAATCGTCGCGCTGGCGTTCAAAGCCAAGGGTTATCAGACGCTGATCGCGGGCCATCATGCGAAAAAATTAGACCGGCTCGCCGCGCTCGGAATCGGGACGGCTGATCCGAATGATTTTCAGCGGCAGTATGATGTCGTCGTTGACTGCACTGGCAAGTCCAACGGCTTCACGCAAGCGCTCACACTGGTCCGCCCGTGCGGCACGATCATACTGAAGAGTACGGCTGCGGCGGGCGCTACCCTGAATCTGGCGCCTATCGTAATCAACGAAATCACCGTGACCGGTTCACGTTGCGGACGCTTCCAACCTGCGATCGCGGCGCTTGCGGCCGGCGCGAATGGAACGATCGACCTGCAGCCGCTGGTCGATGGCGTCTACCCGCTCAGCAATGCACCCAAGGCTTTCGAGGCTGCGGCCGATCCACTCAACTTCAAAATCCTGATTCGTCCATGAAACGCGGCAAACGCTCGTCTGTTGGCCGGCCTGTCAAAGCGGCCGGGCTCCACCCTGTCGTCATCGGGATTGATACTGGCGGGACGTTCACAGACTTGATCGCGATCGTGGAAGGCGAACTGCGCGTGCACAAGGTCTTGTCGACGCCTCAAGATCCTGCCGAAGCGGTGATTACAGGCCTGCGCGCGCTGCTCGGCGGCAAGACTGCGAGCGTGATCACCTATAGTTCCACCGTCGCGACCAACGCCTTGCTCGAAAAAAAAGGCGCGCGCGTGGCGCTCTTCACTGACGCGGGCTTCGAGGACCTGATCGAGATTGGCCGGCAGAACCGCGCCGATCTCTATGCGCTAGCGCCGCAGCGTCCAACACCTCTGGTTGATCGTGAGTTGCGTTTCGGTACCGGCGGACGAACCCTCTTTGATGGTTCGCTCGCGGCGCCGCTGACCGGTGATGAGCTAACCGAAGCTCGCAGCCGCGCTGAAACAAGTGGAGCGGATGCCTTTGCTGTCTGCTATCTCCATTCGTACGCGAATCCGGCAACCGAAGATGCGATCGCGGGCGCGCTCGAACCGCTGGGCCGTCCACTGTCGGTATCTCATCGCCTGCTCAACGAATATCGCGAATATGAGCGCATGTGCACGACAGTTGTGAATGCCTATATCTCGCCGAGGATGGTTACCCATCTGCGCAATCTGGAAAATAACCTCGCTGGTACGGGCTTACGCGTGATGCAGTCCAACGGCAGCGCGATCGGTACGGGGCTCGCTCGCGCGGAGCCGGTGCGCACCATCCTGTCGGGCCCCGCAGCAGGCGTAGTCGGGGCGGGCGCGCTCGTCTGTGCGATGGGCACTGATCGCTTTATCACTTTCGATATGGGCGGAACTTCGACCGACGTTTCGCTCTTCGACCGCGCGGCACGAATTCGTACGCTCAGCTATCCCGACGGCTACGCGGTGCGGACTCCGGTGATCGATATCCATACGGTGGGCGCGGGCGGTGGCTCGATTGCAGCCGTCGATGCCGGCGGCTCGCTCAAAGTGGGCCCAGCGAGCGCGGGCGCGAAGCCCGGTCCAGCTTGTTATGGCGAGGGGGATTTGCCGACGGTCACGGACGCTGACCTCTTCGCGGGCCGCCTGATCGTAGGCAATTTCCTCGGCGGGCAGATGCGGCTTTACCCCGAGCGCGCTGAACAGGCGATCAGCCGTCTTGCACAGAGGATGGGATGCTCGCCACTCGAAGCGGCGCGCGGGGTGATTCGCGTCGTCAACGCCAATATGGAACGCGCGGTGCGCCTAATCACGGTCGAACGCGGCTTTGATCCACGCGACTTCGCCCTGATGGCGTTTGGGGGCGCCGGCCCGATGCATGCCTGCGAACTCGCGCTCGATCTGGGCATCAAGCATGTGATTATGCCGCGTAATCCCGGATTGCTGTGCGCGTGGGGTGCGCTAGGGGCGCCGCTGGGCCGCGAATACTCGATGACCGTGCGCGAGACCAACCCGCAATTCAGCAAGCTCATGGCGCGCGCGCGTCCGCTGGCAGCGCGGGCGCGCAAGGAACTCACCGCAGGTGGCGCGGCGTCCTCGGCAATCAAAATCCAGATGCGTGCAGACCTTCGCTATCGCGGACAATCTTACGAAATCGAAGTACCGCTGTCGCAGCGCTTCATCCCGGATTTCCATGAGGCGCATAACCGTACCTTTGGCTATGCGGCACCTGAAGCCGCCGTCGAAGTGGTCAATCTTCGTCTGCGCGCGGAAGCCACAGGTCCGGTCGCAGCACCGGCACGAATCCAACGAAGGAGAGCCAAACCTGATCTTGTAGCCCGCGCTGACGTGCTGGCCGGGACAAGCCTCCGCAAGCTTCCCATCTTCTCGCGCGATGCGATCGGTGCAGGCACGCGAATCCAGGGGCCAATGATTGTCGTCGAGCTCAGCGCCACGACCTATGTCGCACCGGAATTTACCTTGCGCTGCGACGACTACGGCAACCTGCATCTGGAAACGCGATGACCCTCGACCCGGTAACGCTTGCCGTAATGAATAATCGCCTCGCCGCGATCGCCGAAGAGATGGGCGTCGTGCTTGGCCAGACCGGTTTTTCGCCGAATATCAAGGAACGGCGCGACTACTCCTGCGCGCTCTTCGACGCCAAGGGCGAACTCGCTGCGCAAGCCGCACACATTCCAGTCCATCTCGGCTCGACGCCGTTATCGGTGCGCGCGGCGATTGAACGCCTCGAATTGAATCCCGGCGATATCGCGATTCTAAACGATCCCTTCGCCGGTGGAACTCATCTGCCCGATGTCACACTGGTCGCGCCGATCTATCTGAAAGGCGAGCGCAAACCGTTTGCCTATGCTGCGAACCGGGCTCATCACGCGGATATCGGGGGCATGGCGCCGGGCTCGATGGCACTCGCGACCGAAATCTACCAGGAAGGCTTCCGCCTTCCGCCGGTCAAGCTCTATATCGCGGGAGAACCCCATCGCGATGTTTTCGAATTGTTTCTCGCCAACACCCGCGTGCGCGAGGAACGGGAAGGTGACCTGCGCGCTCAAGCGGCGGCGTTGCGCGCCGGCGCCGAACGGATGCGCGGACTGGTCGCGAGCAATGGCAAAAGGACGGTCGCCGCTGCGATGGACGCGCTCAAGGATTACGCCGACCGCCTGATGCGTGCGACGTTGCGCAAGCTCAAACCTGGCCGTTATGAAGCGCACGATTTTCTTGACGGCGACGGCTTCGGCTCGGGTCCCATCGAATTGCGAGTCGCGATTCGGATCCGCAATGGCGCTGCAACCGTCGATTTTACCGGCTCGGCGCCGCAGGTGCGCGGCTCCGTTAATGCAAACTATGCAATTACGCTGTCGGCGACGTTCTATGTAATGAAGTGCCTCGCCGCCGAAGCTGTGCCCGCTAACGAAGGGCTGCTCCGACCGATCAAGCTGATCGCGCCCGAAGGTACGATCGTCAATGCGCGACCGCCTGCGGCCGTTGCCGGTGGCAACGTCGAGACCTCGCAGCGAATCGTGGATGTGCTCTTTCGCGCTCTCGCGCAGGCCGCGCCAGATCGTATCGCGGCGGCCAGTTCCGGCTCGATGTCGAACCTCACGATTGGCGGCTTCGATCCTTTCCGTTCGCGCCATTTCTCCTACTATGAAACGATTGCCGGAGGTGCGGGGGCGTCACCGTCAGGCCCGGGAACTTCTGGCGTCCATACGCATATGACTAATACCTTGAATACACCGATTGAGGCGCTCGAGGCCTACTATCCAATGCGTATTACTGAGTATCGAATCCGGCTCGGCTCAGGAGGCAAAGGTCATTTTGACGGCGGCGACGGACTGATTCGCGAACTCGAATGCCTCACCGATTCCAGCGTTAGCCTGTTGGCCGAGCGGCGTGAAATCTCGCCGTGGGGCTTGGACGGTGGCGGTGACGGGGCGACAGGAGCTGACTATCTAGTGTCTAGTGACGGTATTCGCTCGCCGTTCGCTGCCAAGGCCAATGCCAGACTTAAGGCTGGCGACCGGATAAGGATCGAAACGCCCGGCGGTGGCGCATGGGGCAAGCGTTAGCCAATGGCCGAGGCGCAATTCTGGATCGGTGTGCATGGAGTAATCAGCCACGCCGGAAAGATTCTGATCTTGCGGCGCGTGCCGTCGATGGTCTACAAGCCTGGCCATTGGGACTTGCCGGGTGGCCATTTGTCGCTCGGCGAGACCTTTGAAAAGTGCCTGACGCGAGAGATCGCCGAGGAGACTTCATTAAGTATTACACCGGGACAATTGCTTGGCTTGAATCAAGCGATCGATGGGCCGTACGTCCAACTTATCTTCGGATGCACCGCCGAGTCACCCGCACCAATCAGATTGCAACCCAACGAACACGACGACGCCCGCTGGCTATCGCTCGATCAGATCGTTTCGATGACCGGCCTGATTCCCTATCTCGAACGAATAGTGAGTCGCGGAATGCTCGATTATCTGCGTTAGCCGGAACGGTTCAGCTTCGGCGTCGCAGGCGCGTATTGAGTATCACAAAGATTATCGCACCGATAACAATAATAGTCAGTCCGCCGATACCCCATGCCTGCCACGCCGGAAGCCATCGATTAAGTAACAATATATAGCCGCCGAGCAGGCAGATCAGGCCGGCAATCGTAGTAGCCGCCAGTATGAGGATTGCGGCGGCATTGGTGACGGCATTGCCGATCGTCTCCGAGGCGCTATGGCTGAGGCGTTTTTCGAGCAGCTGGATCTCTGCGCGGAAGACGCGAGTAAAGCCATCCGCAAGCTGCCCGATAAGCGTGGACCAGTCGGGAGTTTTCGCGCGATCCCGCTCAGAGTGCCGATCGCAATTGGGCTGATTCACGGCTCGCGCCGTGAGCGGCGCAGGAGTTCCACTCCGCAATAGCCCGCCGCGGCAAAGACCAGCGGGGTCAAGGGGTGTCCCCGCTTGCTGCCTATCATAAAACCGAGGCCAGCAGCGATGGCAACCCCTATACTCACTGCCGGGGCGTATAGCTCGGTACGAGCGGCTGCGACCTTTTCACTTATGGCGGCCACCGTCTCGTTAAGTTCGCGGCGAGCCTCCGCGGCTTCAGCCTCGAGCATTGGAACGCTTGCGGCCATTGTCAACTATTGCATCGGATATTGCATTCGCGACGGTTTCACGCACGATCGCCTGCCCTGCGTAAAATAGAAGCGAACGGCCGAATTTGCCGCCTGCTCCACCGCCCCAGACGAAGCCAACCGCCGCCCCGAGTGCCACCGCCGTTAGCGGACGGCGTTTGACCCACCGGGTCAAGTCGCTATCGTCTGCAAACAGATCGGTCACATTGCGTAAGGTCATGCGCGAGCCTGCCTAGCGCGCCATGCGCCGGAGGATTTGGGCCGTAATATAGCCAACCACAAACGCTCCCGCGATCGCCATCCAAGGCTCGCGCGTCACGAAATCTGCCAGGTTTTCGGAGAAACCGCCGACATAATCGATCCCGCGTTCGGCATATTCACGCGCATGCTCATAGCCGTCGGCTGCCGCTTTGCGCCCCAATTCCTTGGCGGCCTCGACTGAGTCGATCGCGTCAGACGCAGCGTTTTTCATTGAATCTGCCGCATTCGCGGCCGCCTTCTTGAGATCATCTGCTTCCATGAGAGTCTCCATCAAAGCTTCGGCACCCTAACCCCCCGGGGCCTGTTATAATACCGCGCAATCAAAGTGTACTGATAGCAATTCATCTGCCATGGCGATAACACTGAAATGTGGCTGCATGTGCTCATTTCATTGTGCGACCCGCCTGCCGTAATTATTGCTGCAATTAGCGAAACAGTCACCAAATGCTCCTTTCCCCTGAGAAAAGGTGGGACGCCTCAAAGGCCGGGTCTGATCGGCGAAGCGTTTTCTCTAACCGGCCCGCGCTCAACGCAATTCATGGAATTTTTTCCGAATCTTTAATTCGATCAGAATGGAAGGCGATAAAGCAGGGTAGTTTAATCATGGCGCTTTTCTTGCTCAAAGAACTCATGGACTCGGAAATGCGCACCAAAAAGATGAAACTGGATTCGACGGGAATCAAACCGCAAGCGCGGACGCCAGTCTCTTCGAGAGAACTTGAAACCGTGGCGCAGGCGATCGAGCGGCATATAATCGAAGCAGTCTCTCCCGCGGTTGATTGCGGGCGCTACCCTGCGAAACGGGTTGTGGGAGAGCCTTGTATCGTCGAAGCAGACATCTTTAGGGACGGCCACGTCATCATTCGGTCAGTGATCAAATGGCGGCGCAAAGACGCAGCGCTGTTTGCGGAAGTCCCGATGCGGCCGCTGGACAACGATCGCTGGCGTGGCAGTTTTCCTCTGAATGAAAATACTCGCTACGTTTTCACGATCGAAGCCTGGAGTGATACCTACGCAACGTGGGCGGCGGACTTCGTCAAGAAGGTTACGGCAGGACGCAATGTCGCCTCAGATCTCGAAGAAGGCATCGCGATTCTACGCGGTAACGCCGATCACCTCAGCGGGAGTGATCGCAACCTGGTTATACAAACCGCCGATCAGTTCGCCGCTTTGATGCGAACGGATCCGGAGCAAGCTGCTCCTTACGCAAATAATCCTGCCTTGATCGAAGTACTCGCTCGCGCCGGCAAGCGTGACGAGCCGAGCCAATGTGCCAAGCTCTTTGAGGTAATCGCCGACCGTCCGAAAGCTCGTTTCGGTTCGTGGTACGAAATGTTTCCGCGTTCGCAGGGAACCGTTCCCGGCCAGCCCTCGACTTTGCGCGAAGCGGAACGGCGGCTCCCGGATATTCATGCGATGGGCTTCGACGTACTTTATCTGGCGCCGATTCATCCGATCGGAATGACTAATCGCAAGGGCCGGAATAATTCATTGAGCGCCGACGGTACTAGTCCCGGCAGCCCCTGGGCGATCGGAAGTCCAGCGGGTGGCCACATGGCAGTTGAACCTTCGCTTGGGACCTTAGCGGACTTTGATCACTTCGTCGCCGCCGCCCGTGAACATCGGCTGGAAGTCGCACTCGATTTCGCGATTCAATGCTCGCCCGACCATCCGTGGGTCAAAGACCATCCGGCGTGGTTCAATCATCGGCCCGACGGCTCGATCAAATACGCCGAAAATCCACCGAAAGAGTATCAGGATATCTATCCAGTCAACTTCAACACGCGCGATCGCGACAATCTTCTTGCGGAACTGCGGCGAACCGTTGAATTCTGGATCAATCACGGCGTTCGCATTTTCCGCGTCGATAATCCGCATACCAAGCCGCTATACTTTTGGGAATGGCTGATCGGTACTATCCAGGCCAGCTACCCTGATACTATATTTCTCGCCGAGGCTTTCACCCGCCCGAAAATGATGAAAGCGCTGGCCAAGGCTGGCTTCACACAATCCTATACTTACTTCACGTGGCGCAATACGAAAGCCGAACTCACCGAATATTTGACTGAGCTGACTCAGACTCCGATGGCCGATTATTTCCGGCCTAACTTTTTTGCCAATACTCCAGACATTCTCGCAGGTATCCTTCAAGGCGGCGGCGCTGCCTCATTCAAGCTGCGCGCTGTGCTTGCCGCTACGCTTTCACCATCGTGGGGGATTTATAGCGGCTTCGAACTTTGCGAAAATGAGAATGTGCCGGGCAGTGAGGAATACCTTGCATCGGAGAAATATGAGATCAGGGCTCGCGACTGGAGTGCGTCTGGTAACATCAAGAGCTTCATCGCTCTACTGAATGAGATTCGCCAGAATAATCGAGCGCTGCAACGGTTCGGCAACCTGATGTTTCTCCCCGCTGATAACGATCAGATTCTTTTCTATCGCAAAGCATCTGCGGAAGGTGACGATGTCCTATTGATCGCGGTAAACCTCGATCCGCTTCAACCGCAGGCTTGTACGGTCACCGTTCCTTCTAGCGTGGTGGGCGTGAAAACCGGGCAACGCTACGAGGTAACTGATCTCCTCACCGGTGCGTCCTACAATTGGGGCGACTACAATTATGTACGGCTCGATCCAAGCGTCCAGCCGGCACATATTCTCCGGGTCGCCAAGCAGATATGAACGAACGCGCCAGTAATCTTGCAGACGATTCGCTCTGGTACAAAGACGCAATCATCTATGAGTTGCGCGTGCGCTCCTTCTACGACAGCTCAGGCGACGGTATCGGCGATCTGCCCGGTCTAACGGCAAAGCTCGATTACCTGAAAGATCTCGGCGTCACCGCCCTCTGGCTATTGCCATTTTATCCATCGCCGCTCCGCGATGACGGCTATGACATCTCCGACTACATGGACGTTCATCCCGATTGTGGAACCTTGAGAGACTTCAAGGTTTTCCTCCGGGAAGCTCATCGCCGCAACCTTCGCGTCATCACCGAGTTAGTAATCAATCATACTTCCGACCAGCATCCGTGGTTCCAGAAAGCGCGGCGAGCGCCACACGGCGATCCGGCCCGCGACTTCTATGTATGGAGCGATAATGCTGACCGCTATCGCGACGCCCGTGTTATCTTTCAGGATTTTGAACCCTCAAACTGGACTTGGGATCCCGTCGCACGCAGTTACTATTGGCATCGCTTTTACTCTCATCAACCCGACCTGAACTTTGACAATCCGGCGGTTCGGAAAGCTATCTTCAAGGTTCTCGATTTTTGGCTCGCCATGGGTGTTGATGGCCTCAGGCTTGACGCAGTTCCGTATCTTTACGAACGCGAAAGCACGAACTGCGAGAACCTGCCCGAAACCCATCAGTTCCTTCGACAACTGAGGCAGCATATCGATCAAAAGTTCGCCAACCGCATGCTGCTGGCTGAGGCGAATCAATGGCCCGAAGATGCGGTCACCTATCTGGCTGAAGGTCAGGAATGTCATATGGCATTCCACTTTCCGCTGATGCCGCGCATCTTTATCTCAGTACGCATGGAGAATCGTTTCCCTTTGGCAGACATCTGGGCCCAAACGCCGGCGATTGATCCTACCTGCCAATGGGCATTATTTCTGCGGAACCATGATGAACTGACGCTCGAGATGGTAACTGACGAGGAGCGCGATTATATGTATCGCGCCTACGCTAACGAGCCGCGCATGCGGATCAATCTGGGTATCCGTCGCCGCCTGGCACCGCTACTCGGTAACAACCGGCGGTCCATCGAGCTATTGAACGGACTGTTACTGGCTCTGCCGGGCACACCGGTAATTTACTATGGCGACGAAATTGGCATGGGCGACAACATTTATCTCGGCGACCGCGACGGTGTCCGGACGCCGATGCAATGGAACGGCGATCGCAATGCCGGTTTTTCCTCAGGCGATCCCCAACGCCTAATCCTTCCCGTAATCATTGACCATGAATACCATTACCAAACGGTAAATGTTGACGCGCAGCAGCGTAATCGCCATTCCCTGCTTTGGTGGATGAAGCGGCTGGTTGCCCTGCGCAAGCAATACAAAGCCTTTGGCCGAGGCTCGATGGAATTACTGAACCCGTCGAATCCGCGCGTCCTGGCTTTTATCCGCAGTTACGAAAACGAGCGTATCCTGATAATTTCCAACCTTTCGCGTTACGTTCAATATGTCGAATTGGATCTGGCCCGCTTCAAGGGGATGTGTCCAATTGAGCTGTTTGGCCGCACACCTTTTCCTCCAATCGGCGAGTTGCCCTACCTGATGACGCTTGGCCCGCATATGTTTGCATGGTTTTCCCTCGAACCCACGCAAGCAGATGCCACGGTTACCACTTCGTCAGTGGAATACCAGCCGTCAGAGATTCAGCTAACCAGTTCCTTGCAGCACTTTCTTCTTAGTAGTCATCGCGAAGAGCTCGAACGCGCGCTTATGGATTATCTTCCGTGCCGCCGCTGGTTTCGCAGCAAGGCACGTAAGATCCGCTCTTGCCGCCTCACCGATAGCATTCCCCTTCACGAAGACAACGGTGGGCCCCTGCTGGCGCTTACAGACGTCGAATTCGTCGACGGAGAGCCAGAAACTTATCTGCTACCTCTCGGCTTGACTACACGCGAAGCCGCCGATGCGATTCGGCGCATTACGCCTCTCGCTATTATCGCGAACGTAACTATCTCGGAACGTAATGGATCAGGAAGCGCGGTCCTGTTCGACGCCACGGACGATCCATTCTTTGCGAACTTCCTTTTCGAGACGATCGGCCGCAAGCGGCACCTCCGAGGTTCTCGCGGAATGGTAGCGGGCGCGCCGATGAGTACGTTGTCAACTTTTTCTAATAATGGCGCTCTGGCGCCTCGGGCACTGACGGTCGAGCAAAGCAATTCATCAATCGCCTTCGGCGACAAGTATATCCTCAAGTTTTTTCGTCGTGTCGAAAATGGTGTCAGTCCCGATCTGGAAATAGGACGGTTTCTCTCGGCGAACGCTTCCTTCAGCCACGCGCCCGCACTCGCCGGATGGCTGGAGTACCGTGTTGATCGCGATGAGCCACGAACGCTGGCTGTATTGCAAGATTTTGTTCCGAATCAAGGCGACGCCTGGTTGTACGCGCGCAACGAACTTGATCGCTATTTCGAGCGTGCATCGGTCCAGCAGGCAATTCCTCAATTACCCAACGCGTCGATTCTCGATCTAGTCTATTCCGATGGGCCAAATCCCTTATCTTCACGAATGATCGGTGCGTTTTTGGAAGCTGCTCGCCTGCTGGGACGAAGAGTCGCCGAGCTCCATCTGGCATTAGCTACTTTGACTGACGATACTAACTTCGCGCCGGAAGCATTCACACCATTCTGGCATCGCTCGGTGTACCAGTCGCTCCGCAATCTAGCCAATCAGAACCTTCGCTTACTTCGCAGCCAGCTGGCTGTCTTGCACCCCGAAGACCGGCCGCGGGCGGAACGGCTGCTTGCGCATCCTGAATGGATCGACGGACGCTTCGATACGTTTCTTCGCCGGCGCTTATCTTCAATGCGAATCCGTTGTCACGGCGACCTGCATTTAGGGCAAGTCCTGTATACTGGCAACGACTTCGTTATTATCGACTTCGAAGGTGAGCCGGCGCGGCCGCTGGCAGAGCGGCGGCGCAAGCGGTCAGCCACACGAGATCTTGCCGGGATGATTCGTTCATTTGATTACGCAGCATCTGGTATGCTTTTGGAAATGGTGCGCGCCGGATCCCCTGCAGCACAAGACTTTTCTTCGATGCGCCGGTGGGCCGCCTTGTGGCAGCGGTGGACCTCGGCCTCCTTTCTGAAGGAATATCTGGCAGTAGCCGGAACCGCTCCCTTCACGCCTCAGGATCGTGAAGAATTGCAAGTACTCCTGGATGCCTTCGTTCTCGAAAAAGCCATTTATGAGTTAGGCTACGAGTTGAATAATAGACCTGCGTGGGCCGGCATTCCGCTCCGCGGCATCGAGTCTGTCCTTGGAGTGGAAAGTGACTAAACCCCGTATCAACGCAGCAGAGATTCCGGGCTTGGATACTCTTCAAGCCCTTCATCATCCCGATCCTCATTCGATTCTTGGAGCCCACGCCGCTGCGGATGGCGTGGTTATTCGGGTGTTCAATCCACTGGCACGAGACGTTTCATTGATTGTTGACGGGCTTGCGCCGCGGGCAATGCAGCAACTTAATCGCGACGGTCTCTTTCAGCTCGCGCTTGCTGACACGCGGCAACCGTCTAACTATCGCCTTCAAGTCAAATATCCAGATGGCGAAGTTCTGACAAGTCACGACCCGTACGCGTATCCGCCTACCATCGGTAATCTCGATCTGCACCTTTGGAGCGAAGGGCGTCACAATCGTATCTACGAAAAACTGGGTGCACATCTTTATACGGTGGATGAGGTCTCGGGAATTGCTTTCGCCGTCTGGGCTCCGAATGCGATCGGCGTGAGCGTGGTCGGCGACTTTAATCGCTGGGACGGTCGGATCCATATGATGCGCGTACTGGGGTCGTCCGGCATCTGGGAATTATTCATCCCTGATCTCAAGCCGGGTGAGCATTACAAGTTCGAAATCCGCGCGAAGGATAGCAACCTGCTGATTAAGGCCGATCCTTTCGCAAACTCATGCGAAGTCCCGCCACGTACCGCCTCGAATATATATGCGAGCGAATATGCTTTCCACGACGCCGGTTGGCTTGAGCGTCGCAAGAGTCAGGACGCGCTGCGATCACCGATGGCGATTTATGAAATGCATCTCGGTTCGTGGCGGCATGTGCCTGAGGAGAACGACCGTCCTCTAAATTATCGCGAACTCGCTCCTTTGCTGGCCGACTATATTAGTGACCTTGGCTTTACCCACGTGGAACTCATGCCCATCATGGAGCATCCATTTCTCGGTTCATGGGGCTATCAAGTTACAGGATACTACGCGCCGACCGCGCGATGGGGCTCTCCCGACGACTTTCGCTATCTAATCGACTATCTTCATCAGCGCGATATCGGTGTAATCCTGGACTGGGTTCCAGGCCATTTTCCGACCGATTCCTTCGCGCTTGGCCGGTTTGATGGCACCGCTCTTTACGAGCATCTGGACTCGCGCAAAGGTTATCATCCTGAGTGGAACACCTACATCTTTAACTTTGGCCGTAACGAAGTAAGAAATTTTCTAGTAGCCAACGCTCTTTATTGGCTGGGTGAATTCCATGCCGATGGCTTGCGCGTCGATGCAGTCGCGTCGATGATCTACCTCGACTACGCGCGGCGCGAGGGCGAGTGGATACCTAATATATACGGCGGCAAAGAGAATCTCGAGGCGCTCGACTTTATCAAAGCAGCAAATTCCACGGCGTATCAATACAATCCTGGCATTACCATGATCGCAGAAGAGTCCACTGCATGGCCTGCCGTGACCCGTCCACCATATGCCGGTGGACTCGGTTTCGGATATAAGTGGGACATGGGATGGATGCACGACACGCTTGACTATTTTTCCCGCGACCCAATCCATCGCCGCTATCACCATCGGAATCTGACTTTCGGCTTTCTTTACGCCTGGACGGAAAACTACATCTTGCCGCTTTCACATGATGAGGTCGTTTACGGCAAGCGATCAATGATTTCCAAGATGCCTGGCGATCGGTGGCAGCAGTTTGCCAATTTGCGGGCACTGTACGCTTACATGTGGGCACGGCCCGGCAAGAAGATGATCTTTATGGGCGGTGAGTTTGCCCAATGGAATGAGTGGAGCCACGATCGTAGCCTCGATTGGCATTTGCTTGACAGCGAAGACCATCGCGGCGTTCATGCTTTGATTCGCACGCTGAACCGCATCTACCGCGACGAACCGGCGCTGTGGGAAGCTGATACCGAACCCTCGGGCTTTCATTTTATCGACGCCGACAATGCTGACGACAACGTAATCGTTTTTATGCGTATCGCGCCACGCAGCGGCCGGAAGCTAATCTGTATCGGCAACTTTTCACCCGTCGTTCGTCACAATTACTCAATCGGCGTCCCGGTAGGTGGGCTTTATCGGGAAATCCTGAATACTGACTCGAGCTATTTCGGCGGAAGCAATGTTGGCAATAGCGGATCTGTGATGGCGCTTGCGCAGCCGCGCCATGGTTTCGATCACTCAATCACAATTACGCTCCCGCCGCTCGCCGTCATGTGGTTGGAAGTCCCGCGAAGCTGATTGTGTGATCGTCATGACCGAGCCTCGATCTACATATCGAATCCAACTGCACAGGGGCTTTACGTTTGACGACGCGGCGGCAATAACAGACTACTTAGCTTCACTGGGTATCAGCCACCTTTATTGCTCGCCCTACCTCCAGGCCGCGCCCGGCAGTATGCATGGCTATGATGTCGTAGACTGCCGGTGCTTGAATGAAGAACTCGGTGGTGCTCCGGCCCACGAGCGTATGCATATTGCTTTACTACAACAAGGGCTTGGCCAGATACTCGACATAGTGCCTAATCATATGGCGATCGTCACCCCGGACAATCCGTGGTGGTGGGACGTACTCGAGAACGGCCCTTCAAGTGCGTACGCATCCTACTTCGATGTCGACTGGGAAACGCCGGAGAGGCGTTTGCGCAATACGGTTCTTCTCCCTGTGCTGGGCGACCAGTATGGATTCATACTCGACCGCCGTGAGATCAAGTTAGAGCGTGATGGCGTAAGGCTGAATGTTAGATATTACGAGAGCCGCTTTCCGGTTGCGCCGCGCTCGCTAGGCTCGATTCTCGAGAATGCCGCGAAGCGATGCGGATCTGAAGAGTTGGCTTTCTTAGCTGACGCATTTAGCGGCTTGCCTCTTGCTACTGCGACCGACCGGGAAAGTGTCTCTCGCCGTCATCGCGACAAAAACGTCATTCAATCTAGTCTTGAACGTCTGATGAAAACGGGCTCGGAAGTAAGCCTCGCAATCGATGCTGAAATCGGAGCGCTCAACGAAGATCAGCAGGCGCTGCATTCCCTGCTTGAGCGGCAGAATTATCGTCTTTCCTATTGGCGCGCTGCGTCTCGCGAACTCGGTTATCGCCGATTCTTCGACATAAACACCCTAGCGGGTCTACGGATGGAAGACGAGCGGGTGTTCGAGGATACTCATTTTTTGCCATTGCGATGGCTCACCGACGGAACTTTGGATGGTGTCCGCATCGACCACATCGACGGACTTCGAGAACCAGCGCAATATCTCAGCCGCTTGCGGAAATACTCACCGAACGGATGGATTCTAGTCGAGAAAATCCTGATGCCCGGCGAGCGGTTGCACGAATCCTGGCCCGTTGAGGGAACTACAGGGTACGACTTTATCAGCCGAGTCGGCGGTCTGTTCGTCAATCGAGAGACCGAAGCAGCCTTGACTCAAGTATTCACCGATTTCACCGGAGAATCGGCGGACTACGCCAAGGTGGTGGTCCAAAAGAAGAAATTTATAATGAGTGAGATCCTTGGGAGCGATCTTGGCCGTCTCACTGAGTTACTAGTCGACATTTGCGAGCAGCATCCTCATCACCGCGATTACACGCGTCATGAAGTTCATGAGGCGATTCGAGAATTTGCCGCCAATCTGCCAGTTTACCGCACTTACGTAAGCGCGCTAAGCAAGGATATTCACACGGACGACCAGCGATATCTCGATCAAGCTTTGGACGCAGCGAAAGCCGGGGCTCCGCAGTTGGACTCCCGGCTGTTCGATTTCTTGGCCGATATTCTCTCGCTGAAAATTCAAGGCGCGCTCGAAAGCGAATTGGCTATGCGTTTTCAGCAATTTACCGGACCTGTGATGGCTAAATCAGTCGAGGATACAGCATTTTATTGCTTCAATAGGCTGACCTCACTGAACGAAGTGGGGTGTGATCCAGCTCGCTTTGGCACCACCGTGGACGAATTTCATCGGGAAAATGCTTTCGTTCAAGAAGCCTGGCCTCTCGCAATGCTTGCCACTTCGACGCATGATACCAAGCGTAGTGAAGATGTGCGGTCGCGCATCAGCCTCCTGTCTGAGATTCCTGAGCGTTGGTCACAAGCCGTAAACGGCTGGGCGGAGATGAATCGCCTGCATTGGGACGAAGGCGCGCGCGACGCAAATGCCGAATATCTTCTCTATCAGACTTTGATAGGCACCTGGCCTATCGATCTTATACGCATCAGGGAGTACATGCTCAAAGCGGCCCGCGAAGCCAAGCTTCATACATCGTGGACGCAGCCGAATGAAGCATATGAAAGCCAGTTGGCCGCTTTCGTCGAAAGAATTCTTGGCGACGAGAAGTTTCTGAATGATTTGGAAGCTTTTGTTGAACCTTTAATTTGGCCAGGACGAATCAACTCGCTCGCTCAAACGCTGCTCAAACTTACTTCGCCTGGCGTGCCCGACTTCTATCAAGGGTCGGAGTTGTGGGATCTCACTCTGGTCGATCCAGATAACCGGCGTCCAGTAGACTATGCTTTGCGCCGGCGGCTGCTTAGTGAATTGAGTGACTTAACTCTCGCCAAAATCCTAGACCGCGCCGACGAAGGACTCCCAAAGCTCTGGGTGACCAATAAGGCGCTGGCTCTGAGGGCGCGACATCCAGATTGGTTCGGAAAGACGAGTAGCTATGAGCCTATAATGGCTCGCGGCCCCGCTTCGGATCATGTAGTCGCATTCGCCAGGTTGGGTAACGCGATCACGATCGTGCCACGGTTGACGCTGAAGCTGAACGGGGGATGGAAGAATACTACACTCTCTTTACCGGAGGGAGTATGGCGCAACGAATTCACAGGCGGCCGAGCCAACGGGGGTGACGCTGCTATCGCCACACTGTTCGATAAGTTTCCGGTTGCTTTGCTGTCGCGAGAGAAGATGTCATGAGATTGCGAGTATGGGCACCATCGGCGAAGAAAGTCGAGTTACAACTGAAATCCGAACGCGTTCGGATGACCAAAGCCGACAATGATTATTGGGAACTAGACTCACCTGATCTCGAAGCCGGCTCGGACTATTTTTTTGTTCTCGACGGCAAGAAACCATTTCCCGATCCGCGTTCGGCGTTCCAACCATCCGGCGTGCATGGGCCTTCGCGGATAATTGATCATTCTGCATTTGAGTGGCACGACCGCGGTTGGAATGCGCCGGTTCTCTCATCGGGTGTTATCTACGAACTTCACGTCGGTACGTTCACCGCACCGGGCACCTTT
>DATKPK010000116.1:0-14836 GCA_035524095.1 Binataceae bacterium (SeqCode)
TCGATGGCGATCTTTGGTCCGCCCGAGGAATGTATCACCCGCATCCATCGGATTTGGGAAACTTCGCGAATCAATCAGCTTGTCTGCTGGTTCAATCCAGGCGGCCGGACCCCGCATCGCGACGTGCTCGCCACGATGGAGCGTTTCGCTACCAAGGTCATCCCCACCGTCCGTCGACTAGGCGAATAGCCGAGGTCGCAGCCTTCGGGGCTTTGATCGAGCTCAAGTATTGCCCGCTGCGCCGAACTCATGTTCACAGGTTGCACGTTGAAACCAGAGACCTGCCACTGTCCGTAATGCTTGATAAGAGTAATGCTGACTTTAGCGATGCCTTGCCGAAAGTTGCACTCTCCAGCGTAGGCCGCAGTCACCCGCTCGTGGGACCACGACAAAAAAATCAATGACGCCTAGCCCCGTAGTTCTTTGCATCCAATCAACCGCCCAAGCTCCCGAGCCTGCCCGAAAAACTGATCAATCTGAGTCGGGGAAGTCACAGCCGTAAATTCCGCGCTCGCGCGACTCGTTAGCGCTTGTTCGTCCCAATTGGTCGCAACTTCGCTGATGAACAGGGCTGCGTACGCTTTGCTTTCCTTATCGAGAGCTCGACCTTTAGCGATCGTCAATACCACCAGCCGCCCAAAAGTCACTACGATAAAGTTACAGATCGCCCAAAAAATTTTAAGAATCGGCGCATTCTTTGATCTCCTTGGGCCGCATTACGCCCTAGTAGAGTTCAAAGATGACGCTACTAAATAGCCTCTGGTTTGGACAGGCCCTTTCACAGCGAGGCGTCTCATGAATTCGCCCCAAAACCCAAGTGAGGTACTAGGCGGCGACGGTTGCCTGGACCACTTCAAACGCCCCCGGCACGATCGATTCGGTCGAGCGCAGGACGATTTTCGCGCCCAGCCGCTCTTCCATCGCGCCGAGATCCTTCGCGCCGACGTCGTAGAGGTAACGAGCAACTTCCGGATTTACTTTGATCACGAAAAGGTCGGCTCGCGGATGGCGCCCAGCCGTCCGATAGATTGCGCGCATCATGTCGGCCGCCAGCGTCGGCACTGACTTCACCACGCGCCGCCCTTGGCAATGCGGGCACTGCGTTGTCAGCAACTCTTCAAGGCTTTCGCGCGTCCGTTTGCGCGTCATCTGTACCAGCCCTAGCTCTGAGATCTTGAGGACTGATGTCCGCGCCTTGTCCCGCTTGAGCGCCTGCGAGAGTACCTCCGTAACTTTCTTGCGATCAGCGTCGCGAGTCATGTCGATGAAATCGACAATGATGATCCCGCCGATATTGCGCAGGCGCAGTTGTTTAACCACTTCTTCGGCGGCTTCGAGATTGGTCTTGAGCACTGTCTCGTCCTGATTGCGCTTGCCCACGAAGCGGCCAGTATTTACGTCGATTGCAGTCAAAGCCTCTGCCTGGTCAAATACCAGGTAGCCACCCGACTTGAGCCACACCTTACGCTCGAGAGCGCGCTCGATTTGCGCCTCGACATGGAAATGGTCGAAGATCGGTTCCTCAGCCTCGTACAGTGCAATTCGCGATCGCAGCCGCGGCATATATAGCTGTGCAAATTCGACGATCCGATGATGCGTGTCCGAATCGTCGCACCAGAGCTTGTCAACTTCGCTCGAAAATAGGTCACGCACGATCCGTAGCGCTACGTCAAGATCGCTATACAGCGGCGCCGCGGATGGCGCGGTCTCGCTCGCTTTAACGATTGAGGCCCACAACTTGCTCAAGAAAGAGGCGTCGCGCTGGATCTCCCGCTTACTGACACCTTCACAGGCGGTCCTGACGATAAATCCTCCCGGCACGCGCAATTCGCTAACTGCCGACCGCAGCCGCGCCCGTTCCTGGGCACTCTCGATTCGCCGCGAGACCCCAATATGATTGCTGGTTGGCGTATAGACGAGATGCCGTCCTGGAATCGACACGAACGAAGTTAGCCGCGCACCTTTGGTTCCAAGCGGTTCCTTGGCGACCTGGACGATGATCTCTTGGTTGCGCTTGAGTTGTTGCTCTATCGGCAGCCGTGCCCGCCGAACCGGACGTCGGCGCCGTCCCCGGCCATTGAGGTGTGCAGGTGGGGCCTCGCTGGTCTCGTCCTGGTCTGCGTCGTCTTGCTCAATCTCGATGTCCGCAGCGCCATCGGCGTCATAGCTGTTGGCGATGACGAAGTCGTCGCGCTCAGCTGCCGGCTCCGTCTCGACGTCTTCCTCGCCGATCACCTCGGCCATCGAGCCTAGCGCCTCGACCTCGTCGCGAAAATCCGAAACGTGCAGAAACCCGGCTTTTTCCAAGCCAATATCGACAAAGGCCGCCTGCATCCCCGGCAGCACTCGCGTCACGCGCCCCTTATATATGTTGCCGACAAGACTGCGTTTCTGATTCCGCTCGAGGTAGAACTCGGTGAGGACCGCGTCCTCCTCCACCGCCACACGTGTCTCCAGATAGGACGCATTTATGATGATTTCGCGCTTCACCGGCCAAGTATCCAACTATCGGCGCGGCCCCGGTCAATAGCACTGCCGTCTTGCATTTTCAGATACCCCGCGTTGTGCACGCCAAGGTTGGAGGCAGCAGCGATCGCGAAAAATTTGCGAATGCAGGCCCTTTTCCGGCCAGCCGGACGTGGTTTTACTGCCACGATAATACGGCGGCATTAGGACTTCCGCAAGTCGCGTGCCGCCGGAGCTTATCGCCACGATTAACAAATGACACGCGCCCTTGACTCGCCTATCTTCAAGCGGCTACGACTTTAGCGATGTCCGCGTTCGCGGAAACTTTGTCGATCCAGCCCGCCGGTGCCTCCTTGCTCAACAGCAAGGTTCTGGTGCTGAATCGTTCCTATCTGCCTGTTCACGTTACCTCGGTCAAGCGGGCATTCTGCTTGCTCTACCAAGGCGTCGCGCGCGCCGTCGATGAACAATATCGAACCTTCGACTTCGAAAGCTGGGGCGCACTGGCGCTGGAGGTTGGCCACGAGCGAGTTGGAATCGTTGGCGGCGTGATTAGGGTGCCGCGCGTCCTCTTACTAACGGCCTATGAGCGGGTCCCGCGCCGTCATGTGCGCTTTTCGCGCTTCAACATCTACGCGCGGGACAACAATACATGCCAGTATTGCGCGCGTAGGCTCCCGCGCACCGAGCTCAACCTCGACCATATCATCCCACGCTCGCGGGGCGGCCTATCAACTTGGGAAAACGTCGTTTGTTCGTGCCATTCCTGTAACCGGCGCAAGGGCGGCCAGACGCCGGAAGAGGCCCGGATGCCTCTAATCCGTAAGCCATCGCGTCCCCAATGGACCCCGTTCAGCACCGAGATGTTCAGCCTGCGGCGTTATCGCGAATGGATGCCCTTCCTGACCACCGTCGATAGCGCCTACTGGAACACCGAACTTCTACCGGACTGACGCCCGGATTCATCAACAGGCGCCCGACCACATCCTGATGGTCTGTTGATTGGGATAGCCTACGACTGGTTGCGTGACTGTTGACCCATGCCACCAGTGTTGAGATATCCTCGTTAGGGTTGTGGAGTGGGCGGAGGATGGGTCAGCATGCGTTTAAAGAGCCTTGAGCTAGTCGGCTTCAAATCCTTTTTTGACCCCACGGCAATAACGTTCAGTCCCGGAGTTACCGCCGTGGTAGGCCCTAACGGCTGCGGTAAATCCAACGTCGTCGACGCCATCCGCTGGGTCCTCGGCGAGCAGGCCCCGACCCGTCTGCGCGGCAAAAGCGCCGAAGACCTGATCTATGCTGGCAATGACTCAAATGCCGCCTCTGGAATGGCCGAGGTCAGTCTTCTATTGGAAGCCGAAGAAGGCGCCGTCTTTCCCGAGCCTTATGCCGCTCTGAGCGAAGTTGCGGTGACCCGTCGAGTCTACCGCTCCGGCGACTCCGAATACTTGCTCAATCGTATCCCCTGCCGCCTCAAGGACATCACCGAGTTTTTCATGGCCGTGCAGATTCACAGCCGTGGGTATGCGCTGATTGAACAAGGGCGAATCGAAGAGATAATCCAGGCCAAACCGCACGAACTTCGCGCGATGGTTGAGGAAGCCGCTGGTCTTTCGCTCTTCAAGGGTAGGCGCGAGATGAGCGAGCGCAAGCTTGAGCGCGTCAAGGAAAATCTCGCGCGTGTCGATGACGTGCTCAACGAGATTGAGCGCCAGCTCAATTATGCCCGTCGGCAAGCCAAAAAGGCCGAAGCCTTCCGGCTTATCCGCACTGAACTGATCGAACTGGAACGCCTCACTGCGGCCCGCCGCCTGTTCGATCAGCGCTCGAGCTTCGAGCGGCATAGCATACGGGAAGGCGAGTTACGCATTCGTATCGACGCGGGGCGTGCCGCCGTGTCTTCGGCGCAAGATTCCGCCGATAGCATCACAGCGACGCTGACCATAGCGCGAACCGACCTTGCCGCCGCGCGCCGTGAACTTGAAAATTTCCGCGCCGCCTTCGACGAGCGCGCACGCACCCAGAGCTTTATCGAACGCCGTATCACCGCGATAACAGAACTTGAACCTGACCTGACGGCGCGTCTCGCTGATCTGGAAAACCGCGCTACCGCATCCCGCGCCTCCCACGCCGAGACTGGCGCCCGCTATGCTCGCGAGCTAAATCGCGGCGACGGCGGCAGCGAAACCGCCGTTCAGAGGCTCCGCGATGAACTCCGGACGGCCGAACAGGCGCAGCGCACCAGCGAACGTCACACCGAGCAGCTGAAAGACGAGCTATCTGACTTGATTCGCGAGGCCGCGGTGATTCGTGGACGGCTCGCCGATCTTTCGGGAGAGCGTTCCGATTGCCAGCAAAGACTGCACGCTTTCGCGCTCGAAGCACCAGGCTTGGCGGCGATATTAGAGCAAGCACAGGCCGCTGCTGACGCTGCCGACGCCGCCCTAGCTGCCGCGCGCGATGAGTCTGCGCGGCTCGACGCCATCGTGCGCGAGACCGCCGGTCGCGAAATCGAGACACGTGCGGCAATGGATCATCAAGCCTCGCGCATCACTGCCGCCCGCGCCGACCTGTCCGCTGCTCACACACGGGCGCAGCGGATTATGCCTCATGCTGCCAGTGAAAAGCTAAACCTCGTGCTCGAATCCCTGAATGGCGACCGACCTCCAGTCACACCAGCGCTGCTCCTCGACGCCGTCAAGGCGCCGCCCGCTTTGGAACCAGCCCTGCGGGCCGTTCTCGGCGAGACACTTGACGGGGTGATCGCCCCGTCATCCGAGTTTGCTCTACGAGCCGTCGAAATCCTCAAACGGCGCGAAGGTGGCCGCTTGAGTTTCATTCCTGAGGCTATTGCGCCGGCATCTTCTCACGCGCCGCTCGACGCTCCCGGGATTCTCGGGCGCCTGCTCGATATGGTTCAGGTTGAACCTCGCTTCGATCAACTTGCGCAAGCCGTGATTGGACATGTGGTGGTCTCTGAGAATCTCGAGTCAGCACTCGCTGCCTCTAATCTGAATGGCTACGGTACCGTATTTGTTACCCCCGACGGTGATCTCTTCTGGCCGGGACGGGTAATCAGTGGCGGTAGCGGACCGCACAACGCCGACCTGGCAGCCTTCGCAGCCAACTTCGGCGCCAACGCGGTTGAGACGGCCGAGCGTGCACTCGCCGACGCCGAGCAGGAACATCGGGAGCTCAGTTCGCGCCATACCGAGACTCGCGAGGCCCATCATGCAGCTCTTCAGGCCTTTGAGGCCGCTCGCATTGCCGCGGAAGGTCAAATACGCGGCGCTTCCGAGGCCCGCGCGGCGATCGGCAAAGCCGAGCAACGCATCGCTTTGGCAAATGCGAATCACTCCAACCTCGAGCGGCGTCTGGCCAATTGCAACGAAATCGTACTCAGCTCGAATGTCCGTATGGAAGAGCTTGCAATTCTGGAGCAGCAGGCTCGTACGCAACTCAATCAGGCGGCAAACGAGTTGGCCGAGCGGCGCGAAACTGCCCGCAAGCTGGGCGAGTCGATGCGCGCTGCTGTTTCCAAAGCCGAGGCGCGTCGCGCAACACTCAATGCTTTGCAGCAGGAACTGCGGCATCTCGAGCGTATCAGCGCGGAAGTCGAGGCCCAGATTGTGCAACATCGTGCGCAACTGGAGCGCTCGCGCAACGAACGCAGCGATTACCAGCGCGAGTTGGCCAAGCTCGCCGAACAAGACTATTCCGCCGTGGCTCACCGCGACGAACTCGAAGTCGACGTCAATGGACTTGCCACCCGCTGCAGCGATCTGGAGCAGGAATTTAATCGAGCCAAAACAGACCTCGCGACCGCGCGTCAGACTCTCGCCGCAGCCGAGACGGAAGCCGTTGATTGCTCACTAATGCGCGAACGCGCGCGCACCCTAATTGAAGAACTCGAACGCGGCTTCCTTGAGAAATTTGACGCGGACTTCAGTGCGGTGGCTAGCGATTTGGCCCTTGCCCTCAGCGGACGCGACCAGGCCCGCGACGACGATCGGCTTAGCGAATTACGGGCGCGCGCCGAAAAGATCGGCGAAGTGAATCTCGCCGCTGAAAGTGAAGTCAAGGAACTCGAGGAGCGCGCCGCCACACTCGATCGCGAACGCGCGGACCTACGGGCAGCCGTCAACGATTTGAGCCAGACAATTCATAAGCTCAACCGTGAGGCTCGCGAACGCTTTGCTGAAACTTTCGAGGGCGCGGCGAAGAACTTCTCTGAGCTGTTCCCGAAATTGTTGCGCGGCGGCAAAGCTCATCTCGAATTGATCGCCGCTGATGACGTCCTTGAAACCGGTGTCACGATCATGGTGCAGCCGGCCGGCAAAAAGGTAAAGGAGATAGGATTGCTTTCCGGTGGCGAAAAGGCGCTGTCGGCGATGGCCCTCATCTTCTCATTGTTTCTCCTCAATCCAAGCCCCTTCTGCATCATGGACGAGGTTGACGCGCCGCTCGATGAATTCAGCTTGGCCGCCTTCACCTCTCTCATTGGCGAATTGAAGCAGCGCTCGCAATTCATCGTGATTACCCACAACCAACGCACGATGCAGAGTGCCGACCATATCCATGGAGTCACCATGGAGCGCCCGGGTGTATCGCGCATCATTTCGCTCAAAATACCTCAGGCTGCCTGACATCGATTTTTTGGCTCCTTGTCGAATAATCTGCCTCTGACGAGTCCTCTTGGATGCTGAGCTATCCGCTGTGAAGCGGATGACGATCTTTTCAATCCGACGCTTCTGGTCTGGTGCTCAGATTATTGTTCGCGCCTCGCACGAAAAGACCGAAATCCGTTTTAGATTCGCGTTGAGGCTGGTATGCTTTCGCTTGCGGAGGCTTTGGGTTGTGGCAGGGTAACGCTCCCGGCGCTTGGCCCCGTTGATATTACGGGTCGCTTGAAGCGCTAAGCTTCAAGTAATAGTCCGCAAACCTTCAGCCTTTGGGGCAATCTGGTTTTAGTTCAATAAAGTAGCTGCGAGGACCGTCGGCGTGTCAACGCTCGAAATTTCGCTGATCATAGCGGTTGCAGCGCAGATTCCGCTGCTCGCTGTCGCCTTCCTGGTTGAGTTCAGCCAGCGCAAGAAGCGGCCGTCACGTCCGGATGCGCTTCCTGCGGTCTATCCACAGGTTGAGCGATGGCCGGTTGAATCAGTCCGTGGCGAACCAGCGCCGTTGGAACCCGTTCAACCGCAAACAGCATCTCGGGAGACAGCGATTACGGAGACGTCGGCGCCAGCGCCTGAGTCACCTACACTCGAACCCGAGTCACCGCCTACCGAACTACCGCCGGTAGAATCTGCGCTTCCTCCAGTCGCAGTTAGTGAACCCTCTCCTTCAACTGCAACTCAAATTGAGCCCCCGCCTGAAATCTCCGTAGCACTGCCGCCGGAAATTGCCCAAGACTCTGCCGCGCCCGTCACAACTCCAATTGAGGCTCAACCGGCACCCATTGCACCCGAGCGGGTCCCACCGCCACTGGCAATCAGCGGCGCGGAATCTCCGCGCGAACCCGTCCGTATCGGACTCGGCCTGCGCAAGACCCGCGAAAATTTCATTGCGCGCATTCGTGCCGCGATCACCGGTAGCGGCAAAGCCGACGAAATCTACGAGGGGCTTGAGGAAGCCCTGATCGGCGCTGACACCGGAGTCGAGACCAGTCTCAAAATTGTCGAGGCAGTGCGCAGCAAACTGAACAATGACGCGCGGCCCGAAGTGATTCGAAACGCTCTCAAAGAAGAAATCGAGCGCATTCTGCTAAGTGCCGAACGTCCGCTCGCCGATAGTGGCGACTCTCCGCTGGTCATAATGATGGCGGGGGTGAACGGTGCCGGCAAGACCACGACGGTGGCCAAGCTAGCCGCCTTGTTCAAGCATGAGCGAGGCCTAGTCATAGTCGCCGCTTCCGACACTTTCCGTGCTGCCGCGATCGAACAACTGCAAGTATGGTGCGATCGCGTCGGCGTCGATTTGATCAAGCAAAAACAAGGCTCCGACCCCGCCGCGGTGGCGTTCGATGCGGTCAAGGCTGCTGTAGCTCGTAAGGCATCTGCCGTTCTGATCGATACCGCGGGGCGCCTGCAAACTAAAGTAAATCTCATGGAAGAGTTGAAGAAGGTCGCGCGGGTCGTAGCACGCGAACTTCCGGGTGCCCCGCACGAGACCTGGCTCGTACTCGATGCGAACACTGGCCAGAATGCTTTAAGCCAAGCCAAGCAGTTCGGCGACACCGTACCCTTAACCGGTGTGATTCTCGCCAAGCTCGACAGCACCGCCAAGGGTGGCGTGATTATCGGGATTGCCGAACGGCTCAAATTACCGGTTAGATTCGTTGGTTTAGGTGAGAATCTGGAGGATCTGCGGCCCTTCGATGCTCACGAGTTCGCCGAAGCTCTGTTTGCTGATGGCGAAAGTGGGTCCGCTAAGTCCTATGCGGCTTGACAGCGTATTTACTCCAAACTTAAAGTGAAGGTGGAAATTGGCAGATATGGCGATGGACGTCCTCAGGGAACTGGACGAACGGATACAAGCTTCGGTTCGGCGGATTCAACAGTTGCAGCGCGAGAATGAACAGCTTGCTCAACGCTTGGCCGAAAGTGAAAAGCGCTTTAATGATGCTAATGAGCAGCTGAGAGACCATGAGAACGCACGTAACGAAGTTAAATCGCGCATCGAACAGATTCTTACCCGGTTCGACGGACTGGACCTTGGTTAGTCCATGAAAGGCGTCAACGTCGAGATAATGGGCCACAGCCTCACCGTCGCAAGTGACGGCGGCGATGAGTGGACTCGTTATCTGGCGGCGACGGTCGACGATAAGATTAGGCAAATCCGCGCTGGCGTCAGCAACGTCAACTCGCTTAATACGGTGATCCTGGCGGCGCTTAACCTCGCTGAAGAGCTTGAACGCTTGCGCCAGGAGCATCATGCCCTGCTGACTCATCTTGAGTCACTGAACCGCCTCTTATCTACTGCGGTTGACGGGCACGAATGACGAGCATGACGGCGCGCTTATATGTAGTATTACTTCTGGCGGGATTAGTGGGGCTGAGACGAGAGTTTACGGGGGCGCTCGCGGCTGGTGAAACATCACTTGGCCTATTAAGCATAGATATTCGAGCCTGCCGATCGTGTTTAATTTGCGCGGTATGCGGACCTTCTCGATATTTTATCGGGCGCTCGCGTGGCAACGAGCGATGATTGAGTCGCCGATTTAGACCCTGCACCCGCCATGGCGGTTACGCTTGGCGGATGAAAAGAAATATTTACGGCGGATTTTGACCGAGTGTCGGCGTTCGATGCCTCAGGCGTTGGCCGTTGATCATTCTCTTCGTATCCAGCGCCGTTTGCTAAGTAGCCCCCTTTACGACGAGGCTGCGACGCTGGTGCTCTATGCCGCCAAGGATAATGAATCCGAGACTTCGCTGATTTTCGAACGCGCGCTTGCTAACGGGCGGCGTGTTCTCTTCCCCAAAATAGCCTCCGACAATCCAGCCCTTTCCTTGATTCGCGTGCGAGATCGCGAGGAATTGAGGCCGGGCGCTTTTGGCATCCTGGAGCCCACAGGAACAGAGATGGTCCCGCCCGCTCTTCTCGAGCGGACGCTCATCTGTGTCCCCGGCGTGGCTTTCAGCCTGTCGGGTCAGCGCCTCGGTCGTGGCCGCGGCCACTATGATTGTTTGTTAGCCGCAGCTAGTCCGCAGGCGATCACCGCCGGCTTGGCCTATTCGTTCCAAGTCCTCAGCCGGTTGCCGCAGTCGCCGCACGATCGGCGCCTCGGCTTCATCGTCACCGCGTCCGCGATTCATTTAGCGGTGGGCGCAAGCCCGTCTGCGGAATCGCGGGCCCTTTAAGGAGGTATTCCCAGGTGTTCGTAGACATTGGATGGCTGCTCCTGGGCGTCGTAATTTGTGGCGCGGCCTTTTATCTCTGGCTTCAGATGCAACGCCGCAAAGTAACCGGTGTTTCATTGAGCGCCATTAATGAGGCTCAACGCATCGCCGACGAGGCCCGAACCAAAAGCGAACTAATTGTTAAGGAGGCTGAACTTAAAGCAAAAGATCTGATCGTGGGCGCGCGAACGGAAGCCGAGCATGAACAGCGTGAGCGCCGCCGCGAATTGAGCACGATCGAGACTAAGCTCCAAGGACGCGAAGATACCTTCGAGAAGCGGCTTGAGGCCTTTGAACGCCGCGAGACCGAACTTAATCGGCGTGAACAAAGCCTGCGCAACCGCGATAAGGCGCTTACCGATAAGGAGGCGGAGCATCAAGCTCTCGTCGACGAGGCGCGCGTCCGTCTTGAAACAATCGCGGGACTGACGCGTGAGGAAGCCAAGCGTTCGATGATTGAGGAAATGATCGGTCAGGCACGCCACGAGGCGGCACGCCATATTCGCGTGGTCGAGGAAGAGGCTCGCGAGGAAGCCGACCGTCGGGCCAAGCGGGTCATCTCGATTGCAATTGAACGACTCGCCGGTGAATTCGTCGCTGAGCGGACCGTTTCCGTTCTTGCCCTGCCCTCCGACGAGATGAAGGGCCGGATTATCGGCCGCGAAGGCCGCAATATCCGTGCAATCGAAGCCGCCACCGGCGTCGATATCATTATTGATGATACGCCTGAGGCAGTCGTTATTTCCTGTCACAATCCGATTCGCCGCGAGATCGCCCGCGTCGCGCTCGAAAAACTGATTTCGGATGGCCGCATCCACCCGGGGCGAATCGAGGAGGTTGTGCGTAAGGCCGAGCAGGACGTTGAGGAGTCAATCAAAGAGGCCGGCCAGCGCGCCTTGATCGAAGTGGGCGTTCACGGCGTCCATCCTGAACTGACTAAATTGCTTGGCATGCTCAAGTATCGCTATAGCTATGCCCAAAACGTCCTGATGCATTCCATCGAGGCGGCTTTCATCTGCGGTGCGATGGCCGCTGAACTCGGACTCAACGAAAAGCATGCCCGTCGCGCAGCGCTTCTGCATGATATCGGCAAGGCGCTGACCCACGAGGTTGAAGGCTCGCACGCGCTCATCGGCGGTGAACTGGCACGAAAATATGGCGAATCGGCCAAGATCGTGAACGCTATAGCTGCCCACCACGAGGAGGTCAAAGCGGAAACGATTCTTGCGCCTCTTGTTGACGCCGCCGACGCCTTGTCCGGTGCTCGTCCGGGTGCCCGCCGTGAGGTGTTGGAGAGCTACGTCAAACGGCTCGACGACCTGGAAACGATCGCGCGCTCGTTCAAGGGCGTCGATAAGTGTTTCGCCGTCCAAGCCGGCCGCGAAATGCGCGTCATCGTCGAACCGACCCAAGTCTCCGACGAAGACGCCACGATGCTCGCGCGTGAAGTCGCCCGCAAGATAGAAACCGACATGACTTATCCCGGCCAGATTCGCGTAACGGTTATACGCGAAACGCGCGCGACCGAACTCGCCCGCTAAGTCTCCAAGCCCAACCGGAGCAGGCTCAACACCTGTTCCGGTTATCCACTGTCGCGACTCGCTACTTCGCGACGCTTTACGAATGGCTAACGCAAGCGTTACTATTCCGCCCGTGCATTCGACCCGCCAATTGCTCGAAACCACGATAGAGCTCGAAAAGCGCAGTATGGCGCTCTATGTGCGCTTTGCGAAAGTCTTCGCCGGCGCAAGTGCATTGCGTGACTTCTGGTTTGGGATGGCGCGCGATGAAGCCCGGCACGTCGGTGCATTGGCCCTTGTCACGACGGTGCTGGAATCGGAAGGGTTGCTGGATCGTCCGAGCACGGTCATGGTTGACGAGGAGGCTTTCGTTCATCTGAGGGCCTTGCTGGATCGCTACCAAACTGAAGCTGATGATTCGATCTCCCTGGATCGCGCCCTCGCCATCGCAGTTGAAATCGAAGAGACCGAACTCGAGGATTTGGTCGGCGATCTGCTCAAGGCGTTGCAGGATCGCGACGAATATCAGCGCTGCCAACGCCTTCTTGTGCATGACCTGAGCGAGTTGAGTTACATGATCGAGCGGCACTGCCGCGATTCGACCCTGCTTCATCGATGCGACGAGTTGGTCAATCGTCACGCCGCCGAGCTAAACACCACCGCTAAATAGCTCCTCATCGAAGCAGCAGATACTTGGCCACAAGCCTCCTCGTGGGCTATAAATGAGGGCTGCGCTGAGGAGTGGGCAAATTGGCAAGCCACCTGACTCTGGATCAGGCTATTGGAGGTTCGAGTCCTCCCTCCTCAGCCAAGGTACAGGCACCGCCCACGGTCCCATCGTCTAGTGGTTAGGACACCGGCCTCTCACGTCGGTAACGCGGGTTCGACTCCCGCTGGGATCACCAACGTTCAACTATGTCAAAACTGCGCCGGGCCTGAGCTTGGCACCCTCGTGGAATGCCTCCGTTGTCACTTGCACGGCTCAACGCAATTATGCTCATTACCTTCTTCAGTATCTGAAAAGACACTTCCTAATTTTACAATCGAAAGAGGTAGGCACGCATGAAAGCAATGGTGTTGGAAGAAATCGGCAAACCGATGGTAGTAAAAGATTGGCCCGAGCCGAAATGCCCTCCGGACGGCGCGATCGTACGCGTCGAGGGCAGCGGTATCTGCCGTTCGGATTGGCACCTATGGCAGGGCGATTGGGGCTGGATTGGTTTCAAGCCTCGTCTCCCCACCATTCTCGGACACGAATTTGCAGGCGTCATCGAAGAGGTAGGCAAGGACGTCAAGACGCTTAAACCCGGTACACGCGTGGTAGTCCCGCTGGCTCAGGGATGCGGCGTCTGTGCTGATTGTCGGACGGGCCATTCCAATCATTGCATGAGCTCCGGCATGACGGGTTATGCGCGTTACGGCGTGCTCCATCACGCGGACTTCAACAACGTGCCGCTTCCCGACAACATTGATTTCATCGAGGCTTCCTCGATGGGATGCCGCTATGTCACCGCGTTTCACGGCATCCTCGACCAGGGCCAGGTCAAGGCCGATGAGTCAGTGGTAGTTTACGGATGCGGTGGCGTTGGTCTATCGGCTATTCAGATCGCCACGGCGATGGGCGCACGCGTAATCGCAGTTGATCTCGACGATCGCAAGTTGGAATTGGCGAAACAGGCTGGAGCCGCTGATATGATCAATGGCAAGAACAATGACCCCGTCAAGGCTGTGATGGAACTGACGCACGGCGGTGCGGACGTCAGCGTTGATGCATTAGGCATCGCCGCGACTTGCCGCAATTCTGTTTTCAGCTTGCGCAAGCGCGGGCGTCACGTGCAAATCGGACTGACTACACAGGGCGAAAAGGGTGAGGTCGCATTGCCGATTGATCAGATTGTCTTCAAAGAGATCCAGTTTACCGGCTCACTGGCTATCCAGTCTTTCCGTTATCCCGCGATGCTGGACATGGTCGAGCGCGGACGGCTTGCGCCAAAGAAGCTCGTAACCGAGACTATTCCGATAGAAAAAGCATTCGGCGTAATCGATCAGATGTCAAAGTTCGAGAACGTCGGCATCAGCGTAATCAATCAGTTCTAGTAACTAGAAAAGGGGAATCCTCTTTGCCAAGGAGGATTCCTCCCGCCCAGCGCTCGTTGTCGACTCGTCGAACTGGTTTCAGGAGTAATCTGAGCGAATTGCCGGTATGCGGTCCATTGAGCCGTCACGAAAAATCTCATGGGCGGCAGGGACTGGCCGCACCAGCGTTCAGCCGACACCTAAACTTATCGGAACAATAGTCGCTCGGAGAGTTGCGACTCCAGTCCATGCTCCAAGTCGCTTCTGCCGATCGCAAGTACCGAGAGCGGGTCCCACCTGCATGCTCCTTAGCCAGCGCCGGTCGATGTCGCTGTGGGAAAACGAATGCCGGAACTACACCGATAAAGTGGTCTTTTAGTCTTTCGATCTGGCCAAGGTAGGACCGCTACGCCAAAACGACGTCTCACGACAACTCGTTCCGGGTTACCCAGCGCGAACTCGGAACTTCACCAACACTCCTCGCCGTGCCCCTACACTAATATTAAGGTTGACGTATGGTGGTTACTGAGAAGTCCCAGGTATGCTTGCCCTGGCGGGCTGCTGGCTGAGGGTTGTGACTTGAGAGGCGATTGCTTGGCTCAGAGTCCCGAGGTCGGTGCTAAGCGCCGCGGACATGCCAGTGTCTCCGGGACCAACGGGGGTATTCGCACTGGTCTCGGTCGCGTAGAGATCGCGGCCGTTACTTGGATCTTTGATCACCCACCGTGCCCGCAGCAGCGACTGACCATCTGCGGTCGTTTCAAAGTTAAGCACCTGAATTGCGATCTGATAATCAACCCTAATCTCGTGATTCCACGGATATTCTTCAATTCGGTACGTGTTCAGCAACTGCGCTAGGTTTTCATCGAGCAC
>DATKPK010000117.1:0-24280 GCA_035524095.1 Binataceae bacterium (SeqCode)
GACCATAAGGCTGCCACGTCGCTCATACGCCCCCAGCATGAAGACAAATTGCTTAATATAGCTTACTAGCAGTTTGTACCGGTCTTGCAACTGAACGATTACATTTGTCAGACATCTGGCCGGTCATTCAATCGAGTTACGCAGCCAAGTGAAAGGGAGGTAATCCCGCATGCTGCAAGGCGTTAAAGGCCGAAATAACCCTGACATCCAGGAAGAGTCCGTTGGGGGATGCGAGAACGGTATCAGCGATGGCCGTCAGTAAATGACCTTTTGATCCATCAGCGAGCTGATTTCGGAGTCGGAGAGGCCGAGAAGGCCACCGAAGATCTCGCGATTGTGCTGGCCGACATCGGGCGGATACGAATAGTTCAACTCAGGGACATTGCGCATTTTGACTGGCATACCGGGGAGAGTCCGCTCGCCGACCTCGTGATGATTCATCTTCCAAAAGTATCCCCATTGCTTGAGGTGAGGATCGTCGTGGAGTTCGACGCTATCGAGGACAGGGCCGGCCGCGATACCCGCCGCTTGCAGACGATTAGCTAACTCGATGTGGTCGAAGCCGCGAGTCCATTCCGCGAGTTGCTGATCGATTGCATCGGAATGAGTCAGGCGGCCGAACTGATCGGCGAAGCGCGAATTGTCGGCCCATGACGGATTACCCATCAGGCCTTTGAGAGCGGTCCACTCGCTATCGTTGGCGACAGAAATCGCAATCCATTTGTCGTAACCAGCGGATGGATAGGTGTTGTGCGGCGCCATCACTGCGTCGCGATTTCCGAGTTGCCGACGGTCGCGGCCGTTCATGAAATAATCCATGTACCATTGATGCATCTGGCCGATGACCGTCTCGCCCATACTGGCGTCGATCCACTGGCCTTCGCCGGTGCGGTTCCGATGGCGCAATGCGGCGAGTGCATGAAATACGACGGATGTAGCGACAGCGTAGTCGGGCCAGGTGCCGCCGGTCTGGCGCGGCGGACCACCGGGATAACCTTGCGCGTCATACATGCCGACGAAGCAGCAGGCCATCGGACCCCATCCGACCCAGTTGGATGGATCGAGGCCGGTCTTGCCGAGGAGCGAGACGGAGATCATCACGATATTAGACTTGACGGCGCGTACGTCGTCCCAAGTGAGGCCGAGTTTTTTCGCCGCCGGCGCAGGGAAGCATTCGAGGACAAAATCGCTTTTGCGGATAATGTCGTAGGCAAGCGCGCGGCCGCGCGGAACAGACAGATTGAGGTTAATCGCCTTCTTGCCATAGTTCAGCGCGTGGAAATAGCCGTTGCGATTAGGACCGGGGATGCGATCGGCCGAACCGGCAGGATTAGTGCGGCCGATGTCCATATAGATATTTGATTCGATCTTGATGACTTCGGCGCCCATCGTCGCGAGCCACTGGGCGATTTGCGGACCGTTGATAATCCAACTGAAGTCGGCAACGCGGATTCCTTCAAGTGGAAGTCGAGGCATAACGATACTCCGTTAGATGACACCGGCAGCGCGGAGGACTTGCTGGTCTTCGAGTGAGTAGCCGAGGCGTGAGAGGATGGCGGCATTGTGCTCGCCGAGCAGCGGTGCGCGCGAAGACGTAACAGGCGTACCAGACATCTGGACGAGTGCGCGAGGGTACTCGAAGCGTCCCGCGATCGGATGGTCAATGGTGACGAAGGCGTCGCGGGCGCGTAGATGAGGATGGTTGGCCGCTTGTGCGACGGTATAAACCGGGCCGATCGTCAGGCCGAGCCGCTGGCCCTCACGCACGAGATACTCGGTATCGTGGTTCAATAGATGCTCGCGGATCATCGGTCGGAGGGCGTCATCGTACTGATGGCGTCCAGCGAGATCATTGAAAAGGTCGGAATCGAACTCGGGTGGATTGCCGAGTAACTTCTTCAGGGCGATCCAATGGGCGTCGGCAGCCCAAAGTGTATAGATGTAGCCGTCCTTGCAGGGGAGCGGCTCCATCCCGCCGGAGCTTTTGGCGCGCTCCCGGCTGAAGGGAGTGTTGAGATAGGTCAGAGGTGCCATCTCGAGTTTCGCGGTGTTGACGACGGCCTGCCAGCAAGGAATGTCGAGCCAGTCGCCTTGCCCGGCCGCGTCACGGTTGAACAGCGCGATCATCGCAGTCGCGGCGGCGTTGGCGGCACCCATCATCTCGGCAGCATTCCCGGGAGCGCGCAGCGGATTTTCACGCTCGACGTCTGCGACCATGGTCGGGGTGTTATAGCCGGTCAAACTCATTGCATACTCGACTAGATCGGTACCCTTCCAATCGCGGTAAGGACCGGTCTGGCCGAAGGGTGAGATCGAAACCATGATCAAGCGCGGATTCAGCTTCGTCAGGGCGTCGTAATCAAGACCTATACTCGCCATGAAGCCGGGCTGATGATTCTCGATGAGAATATCGGCCTCGACGGCGAGCTTACGGAAAATATCTGCGCCGGTGGGCGTCGCCGGATCGAGTGTCAGGCTATGCTTACCGGTGTTGAGATAGAGATAGGAGCCGCTTTTCTCGGGATGAGGTTCGTCGCCAGCGAAAGGCGGATGGCGTCGAATCGGGTCACCGCCGTTGGGCGATTCGATCTTGATGACCTGCGCGCCCATGCCAGCGAACATCTTGCCGCACATGGGGCCGGAGAGCATCTCGGCGTATTCGATTACCTTAAGGTCGTCGAGGGCTTGGGATGGTCGGGCGGACAAGCGCTGTCACCTCCTGCGGCCAGTTGCGAAGGATGCGACTATAGCGCAATCGCCGGAATAGGCGAGAGAAATAATAACTCACGAAAGTATTTACAGAGATAGCGTAATTCAGATTCTATAGGCGCTGCGCCGACGGACTTGTGAGCGGATGAATCCGCATACGAATCGTAGCTAGTTTAGGAGCTACTAAATGCTCCAGGGTGAAAAGTACCGAGCGCCCGGCATTTTGGACGGAGGAGAGACGCGGGATGCCCGCATTGTTGTTCGAAGTTCGCAAACAGATTGCTTACCTGACGCTGAATCGTCCGCAGGTGCATAACTCGCTGAATCCCGAGTTGGTAGTGCAACTGGGTGAGGCGTGGCATCAAATCAAAGAGGACGATGGAATTCGGGCCGCTATCATCACCGGCGCGGGCGAAAAGGCGTTTTCGGCCGGAGCTGATCTGGGGCGGCTGATTCCGCTGACAACCCACGCGCGTCAACCTGAGGATGAATGGGATCATAAGCTACTCGCCAATCTCCATCTGCGGGAGCAGGCGCTGCTGCGCGAATTCGAGCTGTGGAAGCCGGTCATCGCAGCAGTCAACGGGTTCTGTATCGCGGGCGGAATGGAACTGATGCTTGCGACTGATTTGCGAATCGCAGCGGAGCACGCCAGCTTCGGGTTGCAGGAAGTCAAATGGGCGTTGATCCCTGCGGGCGGCTCGATGGTGAGGCTGCCACGCCAGATTCCTTACTGTCAGGCAATGGAGATTCTGCTAACCGGAAATCGAATCGATGCCCGGGAAGCCCATCGGATCGGGCTAGTAAATCACGTGTTGCCGGCGGGTGAAGTGATTGCCAAAGCTGAAGAATTGGCAGCGACGATCGTAGCGAATGGGCCGATGGCAGTGCGCGCAATCAAAGAGGCAGCGGTCAAAAGCTCGGGCGGGTCGCTCGACGACGGCTTTGCGCTAGAGAATCGCCTTGCCAAAGTCGTGTTTTCGTCAGATGACGCTAAGGAAGGGCCGCGCGCATTCATGGAAAAGCGCAAGCCCAATTTCAAAGGAAACTAGCTATTCGGGGGAGGCGTGTGAGCCTCGCCAGTTTGATACAAGGGAGAGAGAGATGGCGCAAGGCAGAATCGCAGACCGAGTGGCAGTGATCACCGGCGGCGGATCAGGAATCGGCAAGGCGACGGCGGAATTGTTCGCGCAGGAAGGGGCCAGGGTCGTGATCGGTGACTTGCCGACAAGCCACGGCGAGACGGTGGCGAAGACGATCGGTGGATTGTTTGTGCCGACTGACGTGGGCGATCCAAAGGCAGTCGAGAAGCTGGTGCGGACAGCATGCGATAAATACGGCGGTCTCGACATCATGTTCAATAACGCCGGAATAGCGATCGTCGCCCCATTACTTGCCGCGTCTGACGAGACCTATTTGAAGACCTTACGCATCGATCTCGATGGCGTCTATTGGGGACTGAAGTTCGCGGGAATGGTGATGGTCCAGCAACGCCACGGAGCGATTGTGAACACTGCGTCGGTAGCGGGAATTCGTGGCAGCGAGGGTCTCTCGGCTTACAACGCAGCCAAACATGGTGTGGTTGGACTCACACGCAATGCCGCGCTGGAGTTTGCGCCTGCCGGAGTGCGGGTCAACTGTATATGTCCCGGCGTGATTGATACGCCGCTGGTGGCAGGAACCTTCGGGTCAAGCGAAGAGATGCGCGAGACGATGCATCGGTTCCATCCGCTTGGGCGAATGGGTAAGCCGGAAGAGATCGCACGATGCGTATTGTTCCTCGCCTCCGACGACGCGTCGTTCGTAACCGGTCATGCGCTGGTGGTAGACGGAGGTCTGTCGGCGGGGACTGGCAGCAATACGAGTTCATTTACACTCGGCGAAGGACGCTGAGGAAGATTTGATTAGCGGCGGCGTCGCGCATGACAAGCGGACCCCCGAATTATGCGACGAGGTGACTGCCGATGGCGCTCAAGCTCAAGAAATCAGTTAAGGAATTAGTGGCCGAAGCCAACGCCGAGATCGAGACGGTGGACGCGACGACGGCAATGAAACTTAAAGAGGATCCCAACGTGCTGTTGGTCGATTTGCGCGATATCCGCGAGTTGAATCGGGACGGCAAGGTGCCGGGCGCGCTGCATGCGCCGCGTGGGATGCTCGAATTCTGGGTAGATCCAGAAAGCCCTTACTACAAAGAGGTTTTCGGGTCAGGGAAGAAGTTCGTCTTCTTTTGCGCGGGCGGATTGCGATCGGCTCTCGCGGCACAGACGGTCCAGCGGATGGGACTAGAGCCGGTATGTCATATCGAGGGCGGCTTCCGCGCGTGGAAAGAGGCCGGCGGCTCGGTAGAGCCTGGTAGTCCGCCGAAATCTTAATCGTCCAGCTAGGCTGATTCTAATTATTCCACGTAGGCTGGCAGGCGAAGTTGAAGCAGCAACTCCCTATCAACTAGTGGCGAACGTTCGGAGGGAGTCCTGTGGACGCAGCTCAAGTTGGTATTTGAGAGCTTCGAGGAAGCGGCGGGCGACGGTCGCTGGAGGATCACCGCCCGGGTGATACCATACGTGCGACCAATTGAGCGCTCCGAATAGCATCAGCAGGACGTAACGTCGGTCGATATGGTCGGGCAGAGCCAGATCATCGATTAATGCGCGGAAGCGCGCCTCGAAGGCGCGACGCAACTCGCGAATACGCGGGCCAAGCGAACCTGCCTCGCTGGGCAGAGTGCGAATCATAACGACGCCGTAGTCATGATAAGCCAGCAGGCCACGAAGGTGGCCGGTACAGGCCGCTTCAAGTCGCTGCCACGGTTCGTCGGCGGCATCCACCGCGCGATCGACTTCCTCAGCGATACGATGCATACCCTGCTCGTAGACCGCCAGCAGCATCTCTTCCTTCGACTGGAAGTGGTAGTAGATAGAACCGGAGAGCATTCCGACTTCCTTGGCAATGTCACGCATCGAAGTTGCGTGAAAGCCACGCTCGTTGAAGAGGTGCGCGGCAGCATCGAGAAGCTGCATCCGCCGGTTATCCTGGCGTGGAGTGCGTGATGTGGCTGTCGGACTCGATGACATCGCGGCTAGCTTATCATCGGGTCCGACGTACCGCATCGGGATCCGAAAAGATTTGCAATCGTGCGGGGGCAGCCAATCAGACGCTAAGCTGCTGCTCGAGATTGGCGGCGCGACCGTCGATTTCGGGGTCAATGCCGAGCTTACGCAGGTTGGCGGCGGTGCGAGGAGTCAGCATCCCGACTTTCTTCATGTTGGAGACGACCTGCGTGTACATCTCGCGCCGGAACAACTGGCGGAAGACGATGTAGTCGTTGCTCTTGGCGCTTTCTACGCGAGCCTTTTGAATCGAATTGATGTCCGCTTCGGTCAGGCCGATTTTCTCGAAGGCCGGACGCGGGAACTGTCCGCGCAATACGAGGCGGCAAGCTTCGGCGGCGAAATCTTCGAGTTCGGACATGTCAGCCGGGCTCAGGCTTGCAATGATGTCCGGTAAGCCGAGAACCGAAAAGCCCATGTGGCGCGATTCATCCAGAAGAATCCGCTTGCTGATCGACTTGAGCAGGGGATCCTGCGAGGTTTCGGCCAGCATACGAAAGAGGCCGACGGCAAAGGTTTCGGCGACAAGTTGAAGGCCGACCGTCTTGATGAACCATTTGCCCTGACCGAGCAGATAATCAAACAGGGTCTTGATGTTGGCGCTCATCGGGTAGATGTTGCCGTCACACTTTTCGAGCAAATATTTGCTCAGAACTTCGGTATGACGGGCCTCATCAACGACTTGAGTTGACTGGAAGAATTTGGCGTCGTTAGTCGGGACCATATCAACAAGTTGGCTGCAGGCGAGCATCGCGCCCTCTTCGCCATGGAGGAGCTGGGAAAGGCGCCAGCAGGAAAATTCTATGTTGAGGTCGCGCTTCTGCTTGGCGTCGAGCTTGTTCCATACCGGGCTGTCATAGCCGTCAATCAGGCCATCGTTGAAGATACCGCGCTCAAGATCGGCAGGCTGGGACCAGTCGATATCCTTGGAGACGTTCCATTGGTCGCGCTTGGCGTTTTCGTAAAGACGGCGCATATCAGCGGCATGGACGGTGTAGTCGCGCTGATACAGGGTTTCGAGTTCGCTTTGGACAAGATGCTGATTCTCTGCAGACATAGCCAGTCTCCTGCGTAAATAGTTCGCGCCGTGCCGACGGCACCACGAGTCAGAGTTAGCCGTCGGCGAATCGAAAAGCAAACGCTTGCTTGCTATCTTAGTGTAGCGTTGAGGCGTGTCAAGCCCACAACGAAGGATGTGTTAATCGGCCTTGTAAAATAAAGCAAGTTGGCAAGTTGGCAGCCCGGTGTATGCGGAGATGCTCCGCAGGGGCGACAACCTAAGCGCGATCATGTTAGGAGGTATAGTGCATCCTACAACGATAAATCGAAAGCGAGAAGGTCATGAGTGACACCAGCGCAAGCAGCTACGCGGCCAGGCTTACTGAACTCGAACGCGAAATCGTTGGTGTCATGCGGACGTTCGAGTCGATCCAGGAAAATTTACGGCTCGGTGAGGTTAAAGAAAGCCAGGCGCGGCTGGTCGAAGAGGTGGGCGATACGCTTCGCCGTTTCGACGCGCAATTCGTGCCGCTTGAACCGCCCTCCGACAAGAAAGAATTGCATGGGCAGGTGTGCGCGGCGGTAACCGAGCTAAGCCGGGCGTACAACCTCTTTATGAGCCCGCCGAATCAGCAGTGGACGGTGGCCTTTCTTTACAGCCGCCGGTCATTCTGCCGTGGACTCTATGCGCTTTACGAGTTGCGTGACGCACTACCATTAGTAAATGCACATTTCCTGATGGCGGGAGCATCGCCGCCGAAGTGGCGGGAAGCATCGATGGGTGGGACCCTAACGGGATTCAGCCACCATGCGCGTACGCAGGAGCATGGCGAATACACGCTGTTCGTGCCTGACGACTATACGTCGAGCAAGCAATGGCCGCTGATCGTCTGCCTGCATGGTGGCTATGGCGAGGGCTTCGAGTATATCTGGACTTGGCTCAGACCGGGACGGAGTCACGGTTATATCCTCCTGGCACCCAAGTCACTCGGGGTGACGTGGGAAATGACGATGCATAGCCCGGATACACGATCAGTGCTGGCAATGATGCGCGAAGTGGGCCAGCAATACTCAATCGATCCGGCGCGGGTCTATCTCACCGGACTGTCAGACGGAGGGATTTTCACCTACATCATGGGGCTGGAGCAGCATCAGTTGTTCGCCGGACTGTCGCCGGTGGCAGGCGCGCTGCATCTCGGCGCCGATCCGATGTTGCGCGAGGGACGCGGCAAGGAACTGCCGTTGCTAGTGATTCACGGCGTCCACGACTTCATTTTTCCAGTCACATTCACCCGCCAAACCTGCCAGTTACTCAAAGACCTCGGCTACAACGTCCGTTATGAAGAACTGCCTGAATGGGGGCACGCGTTCCCTTATTCGATCAATGAGCGGCTGGTGTTGCCATGGTTCGAGACCCTGGCACTGAAAACATCCGGTCAAAGAAGTGACTGAGGCTTAGCGCGGCGCTATTCGAGAGCTTCGATAATTTTTTCCATTGCGATCCCGCGAGAGCCTTTAACCAACAAGACGTCGCCGGACTTGACGAGGCTGCGTACGGTATGCACGGCAAGCGAACTGTCGGCGGCAAAGGCGATGCGGTTGGGGTCGTAGCCCGAATCGGGAATCGAGGCGACGCTCTTGCCTGCGGTGGCGAATTCGGGACCGACCAGCACAATCAGGTCAGGCTGTGCACGCAGCAGGTCGCGCAAAATTTCGGCATGCATCGCGGCAGTTAATTCACCCAGTTCAAGCATATCGCCAAGCGCAACGACCAGGCGAGCCTTGAGGCCGTCAGCGGTTTCGCGTGCAGCCTCAAGAGCGGCTCGGACTGAGCGCGGGTTGGCATTGTAAGTATCGTCAATAACGATGATGTCGCGAATCTTACGGGTCGCAAGGCGTCCCGGCACCGGCTTGACGGTTTCGAGTGCGGCCGCAATCACAGTGAGTTGTGCACGCGAGAGCGGATGCCCCAAAGCAGCGGCAACTGCGGCAACCGCAGCAGCAGCGTTCAGCGCGGAGGCCGTACCGAGCAGATTCAGCGGGAAATCGAAGAGCGGCTCGGGATCTTCGCCTGGGCCGAACACTGCGGTATCGAGGCGAAGATCCGGTTCAATCATCGGAGGCGGCAGCGCGAGCGAAATACGCTGGCGGCCTGGAGCAATGACCACGCGCTTGAGCAGGCGAACATCAGAAATCGGAGAGTCGCCGAATGTGATGGCCGGCAGGCCCGTCGGAAGCCGATCGCGCAGCAATGTTTCATCGGCGCCAGTCACGGCAATTTTCGCGGTCGTGAAGAGGGCGGCTTCTTCATCGGCAACGCCTTCCAGAGAGCCCAGCCCCTCGGTATGTTCAACGTCCGCGTTGATAACCAAGGCCACGTCGGGACGGACGATCGCAGCAAGCTTGGCGATTTCGCCCCGGCGATTAGTGCCGCACTCGATGACTGCGGCACAATCGTCGTCTGTCAGAGTGAAAAGCATCATCGGCACGCCGATGAGGTTGTTCAAATTGCCGATGGTTGCGAGGACTTCGCCGAACAACCCTCGGGCAATCGCGGCGGTTAATTCTTTCGTGGTGGTCTTACCCGCAGCGCCGCCGACGGCGATGACGGACAAATCGTGATGTTCGCGGGTGCGCTTGAGATGCCAGGCGGCAAGTTGGCCCAAGGCGACGAGTGTGTCATCAACCTCGAAGCATGGGAGCTTATCACTCGCCCGCCCACGTTCGACGATCGCCGCTGACGCCTCGAGCTTGGCAGCCTCATCGATGAACTCGTGGCCGTCGTGCGTGCCGCGCAGCGCAACGAAGAGCTGATGCCGTTTGATCTTGCGGGAATCCGGATTGACGCCCTCAATCCTGAGATTGGAGTCGCCGTGAAAAGTGGCACCAGTTGCGCGAACGATTTCCGCCGTACTGAACTTGCACTTGTTGACTGGTAATGGTGTCGCCATCGGCGCTGCCCTGTCGTCTTACTGCATGATTCGATACGAGGATAGCATCTCTGCTTCGGACAGGAACTTGACAAGTACGCGCTGGCGCATCAGCCTCGACGGATTGTAGCGGTGCTCGAACGCGCCCAATCGATGTTCGGAGATTTGGGCAGCATCGAGCCGCTAAGATGAAAGAGGAGAAAGATTGGAATGGCTTCGGCGCAGAGTCCGCTGGTCGGCGTAATTATGGGTAGCAAGAGCGATTGGGAATATATGTCGGCGGCGGCTGAGGTAATGACCGAACTACAAGTACCGCATGAGGTCAGGATCTTGTCGGCCCATCGCACGCCCGACCTGACGATCGAATATGCGGCCGAGGCGGCTGCGCGGGGGATGAGGGTGATTATCGCCGGGGCCGGTGGCGCCGCACATCTGGCCGGCGTGGTTGCGGCCAAGACGCTGCTGCCCGTGGTCGGCGTGCCGATGCCCACCACGAGCCTCAATGGGATGGACTCGCTGCTTTCGATCGTGCAGATGCCGAAGGGCGTACCGGTTGCGACCATGGCAATCGGCAAAGCGGGCGCGGCTAACGCGGGGTTACTTGCGGCATCGATTATTGGTCTGAACGATACGGCCTTAAGCGATCGCCTTGGCAAATGGCGCGCGGCGCGAGTCAAGGAACTGCTCGAGCAGAAACTGCCCTAAGGATGGCAGCGGGATGACGCGTTGCGATCGAGGGGGGCTGCCCTTTATTGAGGATATATGAAAGGAGGCGCATGGACGGCTGCGGCAGTGATCGCGGGAACGGTCGCGGCGTACGCAGGCGGGTTTGGCACCGCGTCAGCGGTTGAGATCCGCCATGCCGGCAAACTCGATGTGCCGCTGAACACACCGCTGGCGGTCTTTTCCACCGACCCAACGATCATGAACGTGCTATCGCAGGATATCGACGTGGCACGGCGCGGTGCCGGCGCGAACACCCCAACGCCCGTGACGATCACGGTCGAAGTTGCGGAAAGTCCGCTCAAACCGGGCGTGACATTGAATCAGATAGCGCTGGGCGATCCGGACGTAGCGCAGCTGATGAAGTCTGCAGGCGCGACCCCGCCCCCCTTGGGTGACACCGGCGATCAAGTCGATCAAGCGGCGCTAGCGCGGGCACAGGCGGAAAGCCAAATGGGCATGCCAAACGATTCGCCAATGGAATCAGCACTTCATGCGATTCAAACGGAGGGTAATTTCGGGCCTTCGATGGCAGACCCTGGAGGATGTCCAGGTGGCGCTCCTTGTGCTGATCCGAACGCGATGGCGTCACCGCGAGCCCATCCGGGCGATCCAGGCTACACGGGCGACACTCAGGCGTATATGGCGCAAGGGTCAATGCCGAGTTTTTTTCATCGGAGTGACCCGGGACAATACGTGTCAGTAGTGGTGGCGAGAGCGAGCGCGAGCGGATCAAACCAAGAGATCACGGTCGTCGCAGTGGTGAACCCGGGCGAGGACGTGCATGAGGCTAAGCGGTTGGTGGCGGAGGAGATCGCCAACACAGTTCTGCATTAGAGTCCGCCGGTCCGTGCACCTCATTCCGAGGATCGGAAAGACGTGAAATCGGCAAACGTCCCTGCGCATCCGGCACACGGACCTTCTATCCTCTTCAACTCATACGGTGATTACGACTTTGCCGAAGTGAGCGCCGCTCGCTAGATGGCGATAAGCTTCGGGCGCTTGGTCGAAAGGAAAGACCTTATCGATAATCGGCTGGACGTGATTCACCTCGAAGGCGCGATTCATCTCATCGAACATCTCGCGCGAGCCGACCAGGATCCCCTGGATGCGCGCGTTCTTGAATAACAACGGCATCGGATCGACCGTACCGGCGCCGGAGAGAATACCGATCAGGCTGACGACGCCACCTGTCTTCACAGTATTGATAGACTGAGGCAGCGTGCCCGCACCGCCGATTTCGACGACGTGATCAACGCCGAGGCCCCCGGTGATGTCGAGCACGGCTTTATCCCAGGCGGGCGTGGTCTTGTAGTTGATCACTTCGGAGGCGCCGAGCTGCTTGAGTCGCTCGAGTTTAACGTCGCTGCTGGAGGTCGCGATTACGCGCGCGCCATGAATCCGTGCGATTTGCAGAGCGAAGATTGAAACGCCGCCGGTGCCCATTAGGAGCACGGTGTCGCCCGACCGCAAGTGGCCTTCGGTCACCAGCGCATTCCAAGAGGTGACGGCTGCACATGGCAGTGTCGCGGCGTCCTCGAAATTCATGTAATCAGGGATATGGACGAAGCCGTCCTCACGCAGGACAACATATTCCGCAAGCATCCCGTCAATACCGCCACCGAGCGAGGAGCTGTACATACCGGCGTAGGGCGGACCGGAGAGCCATCCCTGAGTGAAGATGGCGGCCACGCGATCACTTTTCTTCAAGCGTACAACGCCGGGTCCGGTCTCAACAATTTCGCCGGCACCGTCAGAAACGGGCACAAGCGGTAGCTTCATCATGCGGGCGAGTCCGCCCTTGACCATCGCAAGGTCGCGGTAATTGAGCGACACGGCGCGGACGCGCATCAGCGCTTCGCCGGGGCCGGGTTTGGGCGTCGGGCGCTCAACCAGCTTGAGACTATCGATACCTTTCGGTTCGGCAATTTCGTAGAGCTTCATGATCGATTTCTCCCTTGCAGGTGGCGCACCAACTTAACCGGTGGAGTCAGTGTGTGGGACGGCGTCCGGTCTTGCCACCCACATTAGGATTGGGGCGCCTAGGGCGATTGCGGCCGCCAACGGCGGTCAGTGTAGGGCGGCGACCCTTAGCGTCAAAGATGCGGATGGCGGCGAGACCGGCGACAATATAGAAGGCTCCGAATCCCGCCTCCATCAGGCTGACTCTGCGATCGAGGTTCCACCAGAAGATACCGAGGAACGCGGAACCGACGACCATCCAGATCATCAGGCGGGGAATGAAACGGCGGACGTTGGAGTCGGCATCGGTGGCTTGGTGGGCGGCGAGGATGAGCCAAACCATCGGGACGGCGAAGCCAAAGCCAAGTGCGGCAAGGCCGGGAATCTGGCGGCCGGTGTTGTACAGCGCGGTCGCGGTGGCGATCAAGGCGACCGTGGCAGCCGCGAAAACCGCGCCGCGCCATGGAAACTGCGCTTGATCGGGTGTGTGCGGAGGCCGGTCGTCAGGCACTTCCATGTGCGGCAGTATCTATCGGCGCGGGTGGATAGACAAGTTGCGCCGAGTGGTGGCACGCTCGGGCGCAAGATTTTTGGCGATGGCAAGAATGATGAAACGCAGGAGTTGAACCATGTATAAGACGTTTGAGTATGGCTTGCAGGACGGGATCGGATTGGTCCGGCTGAATCGGCCAAACAAGCTTAACGCGATCGACGCGGTGATGGCGCGTGAGTTCGGAGAACTGGTCGCGGCGGTACGCGCGGACCATAACGTGCGGGCGCTGGTCTTCACGGGCAACGGACGGGCGTTTTGTGCTGGCGCGGATATCGCGAACCTCAGCAGGTTCTCGTCAGGCGGCGAGTTCATGAGCTTTATCGAGAAGCTGCAGGTGACGTTCAATCTGCTCGAGGACCTGGACCGGCCGACGATTGCCGCGGTGAACGGTCTGGCGCTGGGCGGCGGATGCGAACTCGCGTTGGCGTGCGACTTTCGGATCATGGCCGAGGAGGCGCTAATCGGCGTGCCGGAAATCCTGATCGGCGTCCTACCGGGCGCAGGCGGGACCCAGCGGTTACCGAAAATGCTGCCGCCGGCGATCGCGAAGCAGATGATCTATTTCGGCGAACCATTGAAGAGCGCGCAAGCTGCCGCATTTGGGGTGGTCAATGCGGTGGTGCCGGCTGCCCAAGTGCTCGAAACTGCGACGGAATGGGCACGTCGGCTGACGAAGCAGCCGCCGCTGGCGATCCGAGCGGCCAAGATGCTGGTGCATGCAGGAATTAATGCGGATCAAAAGACGGGTATCGAAGCCGAAAGGCTGGCGATGGCGTTTCTGTTCGGAACCGAGGATCGGGTCGAGGGAATGGGCGCATTTCTGACGAAGCGGAGCGCTGAGTTCAAGGGAAAATAGCGGGGTTTCTTTCGGCAAATGGCGGCGAACTATCGTTTGTCCGTTGCTTGATAAAAAAGGTAAGTGATTTTACTGTTCGCCAGCCGCGGGATTCGCTATAAGCGAGGACAGGGAACCCATATCAGGGAGGCTCACCACAGCATTAGTTAAGCTGAAATCGTCAACCATCAACCGTGGCAACCAGCGCGACCCCGGGGAGAGGCTGCGCGGTCAGGCTGCAGGAGGAACAAACACTATGGCGGAGTTTGACACTATTATCCGGGGAGGCATGGTCGTCGACGGGACGCGGCTGCCACGCTATCAGGCCGACATCGGCGTCAAGGACGGCAAGATCGCCAAAATCGGCAATCTAAAGAAGTCTTCGGCTAACAAAGTGATTGATGCGGCGGGCAAGATTGTGGCGCCCGGATTCGTCGATCTGCATACGCATTACGATGCGCAGCTCTTCTGGGATCCGTACTGCTCGATCTCAAGCTGGCATGGCGTGACTTCGGTCGTGATCGGGAATTGCGGATTCGGTTTCGCCCCGGTTAAGCCCGAGATGCGCGACCGTGCGATGCTGACGATGACCCGCACCGAAGCTATCCCTTATGTGTCGATGAAGGCCGGATTGCCATGGGACTGGGTTACCTACCCTGAGTTTCTGGACAGTATCGACCGTCGGCCGAAGGGCGTGAATCTGCTGCCTTTCATGCCGCTAGCACCTTTGCTCGTGTGGGTCATGGGGCTTGAAGACGCGAAGTCAGGCCGCAAGCCGACTGATGCGGAAATGGCCGAGATGAAGCGCCTGCTGAACGAAGCGATGGATCACGGCGCGTGCGGATGGTCCGCGCAGCGGTTCGGCGAGAATAGCGTCCAGGCCGATTATGATGGCACGCCGATGGTCACCGACCTCATGGACGATGACGTGGCGTTGGAATTCGGCAAAGTGCTGGGTGAACGCAACGAAGGCTTCATCCAAATGTCCTACATCCCGAACTCCAGCAAGTACGAAGGCGACATGCAGGATCATTCCGAGAAGCATTATGAGGAATTGGCGCGCATAGCAGGCCGTCCGATTCTCTATAATGCGATTGCGGTCAATGACGCCTATCCGGAGCGCTACAAGCGCCAACTGCAATGGCTCGAGAGCTGCGTCAAGCGCGGCATCCGCGTGCTCGGTCAGAGCGCGACGCTCGAACTGAATTTCGCGTTCTCGTTCAAGGACTGGAACCTGTGGGACGATATGCCGGCATGGCGTGAGTGCACTACCGGCCCGATCGAAGATCGCCTGATGAAGCTCTCCGATCCCGAACGCCGGCCCGAACTGCGCAAGGTTGAGCAGACCGGTCTCATCACGAATAACATCGCCGATATCATTATACTCGAGACCAAACGGGCCGATCTCAAGAAATACGAAAACATGACAGTCGGCGAAGTCGCGAAGATGGAGAACAAGCATCCGGTCGATGCAATGCTCGATATCGCCACTGCCGACGGACTGAATACGGACTTCTATACCCCGCCGCTCAACATGAACATGAAGAACATGGCGGAGATGATTCACTCGAACTCCCAGCCAATCTTCGGCGTTTCCGATGGCGGCGCGCATACGAAGTTCTTTACGGGCGGCCGTTATCCCAGCGAGGCGCTGATCAAGTTCGTGCGCGAGAGCGACGTGATGTCGCTCGAAGAGGCGCATTTCCGCCTGAGTGCGCAGCCGGCGATGTGCGCGGGCTTCAAGAATCGCGGCACGCTCGTGGAAGGCGCCGCGGCAGATGTCGTGGTCTATGACTTCGACAATCTGAAGATCCTGCCGATGGAAATCGTGCACGATTTCCCGGGTGGCGAATGGCGCCGTGTGCAGCGCGCCGAAGGCTACCAAGCCGTGATGGTCAATGGTGAGACGATCATCGAGAACGATCAGGAGACCGGTAACACGCCGGGACGTCTGCTGCGTCACGGCGGCTGATAGCTTCCGGGTCCTTAACTGACTGACTGGCGGGGGCCGGCGATCGCCGGCCCCCGTTTTTTATGCCTGCGAATTGAGCCAGATATCTATGGGCGCAACCGGAGAATAATCATGGCTGTCAGCTACACGACTGCTGAAATTGCCGAACTGCTGGAACGGGTCAGTAATTGGAGACGGTGGGGCAAAGACGACCAGCGTGGAGCGTTGAACTTTATTACCAACGAGAAGCGCGCGGCGGCGGCGAAACTCGTAGACAGCGGTGAGCCAATTTCACTGGCGTTGCCGTTGGCGACGCGGCCTGCCCGCGACAATCCAGTTCCGGTGACACATCTGATGGTCCGATCGGGCTTCCCCGGCCATCCGTTGGGATCGGCGGGATGCGCTGACTACTTCGCGATAGAGCCGCATGGATTGGCGACGACTCATCTCGACGCCCTGTGCCATCATTTCTATCGCGGCAAGATGTACAACGGTTTTGATGCGGCAGAGGTTGATTTTCAGGGTGCGCACAAATGCGCAATCGATGTTGCGCGCGGAGGTATAATCGGACGCGGTGTGTTGCTCGACGTCGCCCGAACGAGGAATGCCGAATGGATCGAACCGGGCGAGGCTATCTATCCCGAAGAGTTGGAAGCGGCCGAGCGCGCGCACAAAGTCACGGTTGAAGAAGGGGATATTCTACTGATCAGGACAGGGCGTTTCCGAATGCGGCGAATCAAGGGTGCCAAGGCGCTGTCCATCGGTGCGATGCCAGGACTACACGCTTCATGCCTGCCGTGGCTACAACAGCGGAAGATCGCGGTCCTGGGATCGGACGCGGTCAGCGACGTGTTGCCCACGCCGTACGATGCGCCGCTCAAGATGCCGATTCACACGGGGACGCTGGTGATGATGGGCGTTCACCTTATCGACAACGCCGATCTCGAGCCGCTGGCAGAGAAATGCGCAAGCGAAGGCCGTTACGAATTCATGTTCAGTCTGCTGCCGCTGATATTAGAACGTGGGACGGGTTCACCCGCGAATCCGGTAGCGCTGTTCTGAATCACATTGGCAATTAGATGCAACTCGGAAGTGAGATTTGAGTAAGTATCTTATACGCGAGCCGAGACTCGATGAACTTATCAAGCGTGCAGTGAGAGCTGCAAAGAAGGGATCGAAAGAAATATGCGGGCTTATCGTAGATAATAAATGCTGCCTAGACCTGATTGAGTGCAAAAACAAGTCGCGGCGAGAGGCGAGCTTTTCATTCTACTTCGAAGAGGTTCGTCGAATCGTCAAAGCCGCGGGGATACTCAACTATGAGGCGGTAGGCACATTTCATTCTCATCCCGCGGGATTAGCTGAACCAGGAACGGGTGACGTCGCTAACGCGGTAAACGATTCACTCATGCTCATATTCGATTGCACGGATCGAAAAGCGAAGCTGTGGCATATCAAAAACGGCAAAGCGAAAAAGCTCAAATTCAAGATGATTCCCTGACTGGCCGTGACACGGAAGTTGGAAGCAAGATTTGAGTAAGTATCCTATACGCGAGCCAAAACTCGATGAACTTATCAACCGTGCAGTAAGAGCTGCCAAGAAGGGATCGAAAGAAATATGCGGCCTTATCGTAGATAATAAATGCTGCCTGGATCTGATCGAGTGTAAAAACAAGAGCAGGCGACCTGCACACTCAGAATTTTATTACCAAGAAGTGCGCCGGATAGTGAACGTCGCAAAGACGCTCAACTACGAAGTGGTCGGCACGTTCCACTCCCATCCATTTGGGCTGGCGCAACCGGGTAAAACGGATATCAATTATGCGGTAAACGATTCACTCATGCTCATAATCGATTGCACGAATCGAAAAGCGAAGCTGTGGCATATCAAAAACGGCAAAGCGAAAAGGGTCCAATTCAAGATCATTCCTTGACGGGAGGAAGGACGAGGAATTGGCCGCTCATTTCGGGCTGATGGCGCAGGCACTTGAAGTCGAACGCGCCCTCTTTATGGAATGTGAAGATGTAGGTGGTTTTGGTCAGCGGCGCCAGCTTTTCATACATCAGAACTTTGAGGCCGGGGCCGAGAAGAGCAAAGTCGTGTTCGTCGTCGGGCTGTAAATTCCAGAAATCAATTTCAGTTGGCTGATCACGATGGACCGCGATAACCGTTGGGCTCCAGGCATAGACCTCGCCGAATTTAGCGATCGTGGCTTTGGGGCCAGTTTCTTTGACTGCGACGGCTACAGTGAGAATTGTATAGCCGGCTTCGGCATTACCGGTGGGTGTGACGGTGACGAGTTTGGCGTCGGCACCTTTGGGCAGAAAGAAGGCGCTGTGACCATTATCACCTGAATGGCCAATGGCAGTTTCCTGCGCGAAGGCGAAGCAGACGGGATAGCCAGTCATCGCAAGTGTAGTTAGTGCAATAGTCAGTATAGGCGGCGCGAGGCCGCGAATCACATTACAGCGCCGAGATTCAACTGGGCAACGTGAAGATAGCCGCATCATTGCAATGCCAAACTGTCACTCAGGTTTTAATTCCAAGGGCCTGCGAGAAGGCGGCGGAGAATCGGACGGCGCCAACATCCGGACCAAAAACGATTCGCGCTTGTAGAAGCCCATCGTATGATAAGAATCGCCGAGACGCAGAAGTGAGTAATCGAGATAGTGGCCAAGCTCGTGAAACAGCGTGCGTAAAAAGGTTTTGGGCTTGACCACGTCATGACGCTGCGCGGTGCGCATCCAGAGGATGATCAGCGGCTCGCCGGTGCGTGCGGGCAATGAGCCGGGCAGCGACGCCGGAACACGGGCAGGGCCTCGCGGATAGTAAATGCCGTGGAGTTCGCCGCGGGCATTGTGTGGGCGGACGTTGCGGACTTCGAGGCGGACCGGACGAATGCTCAGGAGGTGACAAAGCTCAATCACAAGCGCCTGCGCGGCGCGTTCGACGATCGATGAGGCGCCGCCGTCGAGCGCGCGCATCAACGCGGCTATCGCTGAGAAGGCAGCGACGCCCGGCGTGAGCTGATAACGGTCGATGGCGTCGCTTTTGAGATAGGTGCGCTGGGCTGGTGGCGGCAGACGATGGAACCATGCCGGCAGGGCACGAGTACGTGCCGCCGCATCGTCCGCCGTCTTTCGCCCCGCATCCGCCACGATCACTTAGCCTTCGCCTGTCACTATCCTGATGCCGAAGCACCACCTTCGCAACCACTCAATAGAAATCGGTTGAAAATTAGTCGTTGTCGGAATCCGGGTCAGCGGAAGCGGCGTCGGAAGCCTCGGTGATGCGCGAATACTCGAACATCCCGGCACCCTGTAGGTTACTCAGCTGGTAAGTCGCGAAGCCGAGTGAGGTGTAGATGCGAGCGTTGCCGAAGCCAGGGCGCGAGAGGGTCATGTAGTTGCGGGCGACACCATCGAGTTGATGGCGCGAGCCGTCGCGTTGGTCGATGAAGCTGGCGGCAAGCTGATCGGGACAGGCGCCGGTCGTGGGCGTTTCGATAATTAGCGTTGCCAATTCGGCCTGATGCCAGCCGCTATCGTTAAGGAGGCTACATGAGCGATGTGCCGGAGCTTCGCCGAAAGTCAGCAAACGGGCTTCGAGCCCGGTGAGCGGCTCGCCGGGGAAGCACGCCCAAAACATTCGACGGGTGAGGAACTTCTGCGGACTTAGGCCGGTGAAAGAAAAGCCGAGGCGAGCAATGGCGTTTAGTTCGCGGCGCTGACCCTCGATCACAATTGAGCCACGCAGACGACCGTACGCGGCGGCCGGAACGGCGCGGTAGTCCTCGGCGACATCACCGGCGACTACGCGTGCGTGGTGCGCGGCAAGCAGATCCGGGTCGGCGTCATCAGTAGATGGGAAATCGAGCGTGGCTGAGAGTTCCATCGCGTGGTCGAGGTGGCCCTCGGCCAACGCGCGTTCGACGCTGAGGTACGCGGCACCGTCATTGACGACAACGGCAGTACCACAAAAGCTCAGGCGGCCGTGGGTCGGATCGGCGTCGAGTTCGAGTGGGCCCAAACGAATACGTGTGCCGTCGCGAGCGGGCTTACCCTCACCGGTAAAGAGCGCCGCACGAAAACCGTCGAAGAGCACCATGATGCGCCCACCGGCCGCGTTCGCTCCGAAGTCAAAACTCGCCATCGCACCGAGGCCGGTGACTGGATCGAAAAACTCAAGGCCGACACGTGTCGGCGGCGTTTGCGACACGGCCGATTGAGGCTTGGGCCCTGAACGAGGCGCTGGAGCAGAGCGGACAATCGTGATGGGGGCGGGCACATGATTGGCCGCTGCGAGCTCGGGGTACGGGGCGCTTCCGCAAAAAATCGCGCTGAGAGTGTCGAGGTTGCGATTGCGCAATTCGCCGGCCAGACGGACCGCGACCGACATCTCGAGTTGGAGAGCATCGATTAATCCGCGCTCGGCCATCGAGGCGAGCCTTTGTAAGGAATTCAGCTCGCTGGCGGCATGGCGCGGCGTGAATGCCTGTAGAAGGTTCTCTTTGCCACCTCCGGGATAACGCAGCCCGAAACTTGGAGTGATACCAGCGTTATGGAGGGATCGGCAGAGCGCTGCGACTGGGCCGTGGATGAAGGCGTCAGCGGCCGAGACATGAGCGCCAGCGGGAGGATGCAGCCGCCCTGCCCGCTCGCGCAGGCCGAGGCCGAAGTCGACGCGCGGCTCAATAACGTTCCAGCCATGAATCAGCAGCACGGTCGCTCGGCCGTGACGTTCGACGATCGCGGCAACACGGTCGGCAATCAGATCGAGCAGCCAAGGCGCGCGGGCGGCGACCTGGGCAAGGCGATTGCAATCGAGTTCGTTGCGATCCATCGCGAAGTTTATCAATGCACTTGCGCCGGTGCGCTTGGCCAACTCGCGGGTAATCGGAGCAGTTTCGAGGTCATTTACTTTCGGATGCAGAGTCGCGCGAGCAGCGGGACCGGCGCGGCCGCCATGGGGTGCGATAAGAAGCAGCGGCGCGACGCCCTCGACTAGCTCAAGCCAGCCGGCAAACAGCCTCGGTCGCGGCTCCTGATCCATGGCCTCAGGAGGAGGAACGGCGAGCGGCCCGCCTATGAGGCTGAAGGTGTAATAGGAAGGACATCAGGAAGTAGTAAACGACGAAGGCGAGGGACGTGTAAAGCAGAATCGGATTGGGGGTCGGTAAAGCAGGTATCAGAGCGAGCGTGGCGGGCGCCCACAGCGCCGCGAGGACGAGCGTGACAGGGCGCATCGGCTCGGTACGGCTTGGGTAAATATATTTCACCGGCACGAAGACCATCAGAGCCAGCACAACAGTGACGAGCATATTCACCAGCGGAGCATAGCCGAGACAAAAGAGATAGAGCGCGACCAGGTTCCAGTAGGAAGGGAAGCCGCGAAAGTAATGGTCTTCGGTCTTGGCATCGGCGCGGCTGAAACCGTAGGCGCTGGCGAGCATCGCAAGAGAGGCGGCGAAGAACCCGGCAGCGTTGCGCGGCAGGGTGCCCGCACGGAGCATCAGCAAGAGCGGTACTGCGACGTAGTTCAGATAATCGACGATGTTGTCTAGCAACGCGCCGTCGAAAAGCGGGATGCGTTCACGGACGTTGACCATGCGCGCGAGGGTGCCATCGGCCGAGTCGATGATGATAGCGACGGCCATCCAGATGAAGGCCGCGCGAAAATCGTTGGCGGCGATGCGATCAAGTGCGAGCAGCCCGGCGACGGCGCCGGCGGCAGTGAACAGATGCACGCCCCATGCGCAGATCGTCAGGTAACGCTCGCGAGTCATCGGGCGAGGGACGCCGGGCGAATCAGGTCGAGGGTTTGAGATCGCGCGAGCCGAAATGATCCTCGAGCACGGTCATAAAGGGCCCGCATGCACGCCGACGCTTGACGTGGGCCAGTGCCTCGTTGAGCGACATCCCGCCATAAGCGCGTAACCATGCGATAGCAAGCGTGGGGGCACGGTTGAGACCGGCGTTACAGTGAAGATAGACACGATCGCCGCTTTTGATTAGCGCGTCGAGATCGGCGAGGGCCACGACCAGGCGCGCGGCAACGTCGTCGGCGCTGCCATCCTGAATAGGCGTGCGGACGTAGCGCATCTGATGCCGGGCGGCCAAGTCGCTCAGTGTCACCGCATCGAGGGCGTTGATGCGAAGGTCCTCGTCGTCCTGCAGGTTGTGAATCGCGGAGACGCGATGTTCGGCGGTCAGCCACGGGATATCGCCGGGCCGCAGATATTCGCCGACTAGAAGCCGGTCGGTAATCTCGCTGAGGTGCGGGCGAGCGTTGCCGCGTGTTGGGCGCGCCTCGCGATCGTTGCGTTGGGTAAACCAATCCATAGCTGAAATCTATGCAGTAAACGTTGGTTTGTCCAAGCCGTATGCGGCCGCGATTACGGATTGGCCGAGGCAGAAGCAGCTTGCGCGCAGGCGATGGGGCTGCCGGCGGCTTTCCATTCGTAGAGCCAAACCGAGGCGAGGACCGAGGAGGCATCGGCGATTTGCGCGGCGATGAGCGGGGCTTCCCGCGCCATCAGGGCGCGATCGTAGGCGTGGTAGTCGTCGCCAGGTGCCGCTGCTCGCGCAGCTCGATCGGCCTGCGTGATAGCGGGGATCAGCGCATGGGCGCGGCGGATTTCGGCGATCGCAACGTTCCATACGGAATCGACCGGCATAAGCTTAAGCTGTGGGCTCGCTAGCGTTTCGAGCTGACCCAGCGAGGCGTCGGTGGCGCTTTCAAGGCGGGCGTGGATGCCACGATCCTGGGCGACGCCATCGTAATCGCGAGTCGTATGGAGAGGCTGGCTCGCGTCGCCAATATAATGAGCAAGATAGCCAGAGAGAGTTTCCGCCGACCGGCAATCATCCTTTCGCCACGCCTCCTGAATTTGTGACGCGACTTGCTCAATCGTCCACGGCAGTGTGCCGGAGCTATCGAGAGTGCCATCGCCGTAGCGTTGACGCATCGCCGCGAGGTCAGGATTCAGGTTGGCAAACGGATCGGGGCCGTAATCTTCGAGGTCGATATAATGGTGAATCGCCTCAGCGTGGCCGTAGCGGCGCCTGAGTTCGTAGTCGGGGGCGATGGCGTCGTCCTCAAGTTGGACTTCTTCGCCGGCGAGCGTCGTTCGCAAGGAGGTTTCCGGCAGCATGGTGACCGCAAGCCGCGCGATCAGCTTATGCGTCCGCGAATCCCATGCGTAGGCGGGCGCCCACAGTGTCCAGAGCATAACGGCAACGCCGAGGAGCGCGCGGAACGATAAACTATAGCGATGGCGCAAGCGCCCCCCGTTTGCGTTATTGATTCGTTCAGCCCTTGGCGCTGCGATGGCTTTGATGATGGCCATGCACCTTGCGCGAGTGTTTCACGTGAACCGCGCCGTTGGCGTCACCGCTCGAAACCGCCTCGAGAAGAGACTCCTCCGGAGCGAGAGCAGGTAGAGCGCGAATCAAGTGCGATCGGCGCTCCGTCAAACCAGTTACGGCAGCGCGCATATGATCGGCAAGCTTGCGATAGGCGCCAGTGCCCTCCACTCCTTCGGCGATCGCGTATAACTCGGCAGCCGTCAGAACGGAACCAATCAGGACCTCGACCGGAGCATGACGGGGCAATAAGCGGCCCTTACCGAGCACATCGTAGGTGCCGCTGATGAGGATCGGCAAAACGTCGCATCCACTACGCAGGGCGAGATAACCCGCGCCGCTCTTGAATTCGTGAATCGTGCCGTCGGGCGAGCGGGTTCCCTCGGGGAACATCAGGACGCTGCGGCCGGCCGCGAGTTCCGCCAGCGCGTCGTCGAGCGATTCCATCTGTGCGCGCTCGCGATCAAAGGGAATCAGGCGGGTAAAATTGGCGGCGACAAAGCGGCGCAACGAGGTATTGAAGAAATAATCCTTCGCGGCAATCACAACGAGTTCGCGGCCCATCGAGGCCAGGGCGTGGCCGACCAGTCCGAAGTCCAGATGACTGGCATGATTCGCAACGACTAAGACATTGCGATTCGCAGGGATATTCCCGGCACCCATGATGCGAGGCTGCAGCCATGAATCGAAGATTGCACCAAACGAGCGCCGGATCGCGCTCTCGCCGAGACGTTTGAGCGGCGCCGGTAAAGCCGGAGTGTAGGGCCGGGCGAAGCGCGCGTAGGACGGCAGTTTGGGCCGGTTCTGCCCTTGCGTCACGAGGCGTTGTAAATCCTCGACCGTGCTGACGTTCGAGAGTTCGGCGGCATTGATTTCGCGACCGGCCTTAATCGCGATGTGCTCGGCAAGTTCCGCCAGTGCAAGGGAATCGAGGCCGAGGTCTTCGATGAGACGCGTCACAGGGGATATGTGCGGTCCGCCGCTGGCGACCTGTGATAGCGCATGGACGAGCCACGGCTCGACTTCAGTTACGCTGACTGGAAGCGCCTCGTCGTGACTCTGCAACATCCGGCGCAGAATCGCAGCGACCTCCGCACGCTTGACTTTGCGCGTGCGCGTACGCGGCAATTCGATGTCGGTGAA
>DATKPK010000118.1:0-23546 GCA_035524095.1 Binataceae bacterium (SeqCode)
ATAGCGCGCTGAAGGCCGCGGCCCAGAAAGGGATGAATACCTGGTATCTCGGCTACAACCGGGATATGGCGCTGGAGTTTATCGAAACGGCATCGGCGTGGGCGCGGCAATTGAACAAGGCGGCGGAAGCGATTGAAGAGATCGCGGTGGACGACGAGCGGCGCAATATACAGTCATACCGAATTCGCTTCGAATCGGGCCACAAAATCGTAGCGCTGTCGTCGCGGCCCTCTAACCTGCGCGGTAAACAGGGGCGGGCTGTTATCGATGAAGCGGCTTTTCATGATGACCTGCCGAGCTTGCTCAAGGCGGCGCTCGCCTTCACGATGTGGGGCGGCGCGGTACGGATAATCTCAACGCATAATGGGGCAAACAATGCCTTCAATGAACTAATCAATGAGATCAGGGCGGGGCGGAAGCCTTACTCATTGCATCGTATAACTCTGGATGATGCGATCGCGGATGGCTTGTACCATCGGATTTGCACCAAGCTTGGCCGGAAATGGAGCAACGCCTCTCAGTTGAAATGGAGAGAAAAGCTATTCGACGAATACGGCGATGATTCCGCGGAGGAGCTTTTATGTATCCCGCGGGCGGGAGGTGGTGCGTTCCTCTCGTCAGTGCTGATCGAAGCGCGAATGGCGCCGGATATTCCTGTGGTGAGATGGGAAATGCCGGATGGTTTTGCGAGCTATGTAGAACGGGAGAGGACGCGGGCAGCCGGTGATTTCTGTGACGAGCGCCTGGCGCCGTTGATGACAGAACTAGACCCGAATGCGCAGTCAGCGTTTGGGGAGGATTTTGGCCGCTCGGGAGATTTGAGCGTTATCTGGCCTCTACAAATTCGGCGAGACTTGCAGCGGCGGACACCGTTTATAGTCGAGCTCCGCAATATCCCATTCCAGCAGCAGGAACAGATCCTATTTTATATCGGCGATCGGCTACCCAGACTCGTAGCCGGTGCGCTAGATGCGCGCGGGAACGGGCAATATTTGGCTGAAAGGGCGATGCAGCGCTACGGATCACGAATTCAGCAGGTGATGCTCTCGAACGAATGGTATCGCGAAAACATGCCGCGTTATAAGGCTGCGTTTGAAGACGGCAAGATAGTTATTCCTCAAGATGCGGAAGTTCTCGCGGACCATCGAAGCCTCGTTATGGATGACGGCGTGGTTCATGTTCCGGAACGGAGTGTGCGCAGCGGAAGTGGGCAGCGTCATGGCGACTCGGCGATCGCAGGAGCGCTCGCATTCTTTGCGAGCCAGATCAGCGCGCCAGAAATAAGCTACACAGCGGTGACGCAGAATCGCGACGGCGCATACCGGTCCTTATATCAGCCGGCGGTTGAAGACGATAACCAAGGGATCCGACGTGGCCGGGGTAGAATGGGCTCGATTGCAGGAGCCTGGTGAGGTTGTTCGGCGCTGCCTGCGTCTGGGTTTTTTAGTCTAAAAACGCTATCGCGAAGAAGCCTAGTGATCAATTCTTGAACGGTCTTTTGGCCTCAGCCGGAGTGAACCATGACGCTTTTTGACGCGTACGGGCGAGAAGTAGATACAAGCCGGCTGCAGGAAGAGCAGGCCGCACCTACGATGGCGGGTGTGCGAAATATCTACGCAGTTATGCATCCGTCAGCTGGGCTCACTCCAGAGCGTTTGACGGCAATCCTCAGGCAATCCGAGTTTGGCGATCCGTTCCTATATCTCGAGCTCGCGGAGGAGATGGAGGAAAAGGACCTCCATTATCTTGCCGTGCTGGGAACACGCAAAGAATCGGCTGCTCAACTGGATCTAGTAGTGAGGCCAGCTTCAAGCGAGCCTGAAGATCTACGGATCGCAGATATGGTGAACGATCTGGTAGTCAACGGGCCATTGAACCTGGCGAATGCCATTTTCGATATTCAAGACGCACTGGGTAAAGGCTTTTCGGCGACTGAGATAGTCTGGGACACGTCGGGTCGTGAATGGGCGCCGGTGCGGTTGATCTGGCGTGACCCACGCTGGTTTCTGTTCGATTGGATAAGCGGCGAACAGTTACTAGTGAGAGGCATGGATAACGAAGGGCCGGAGATACCGTTGACTCCGGCGGGTGGCTACTCGCACGTCGAGCGGCGGCTGACGCCGAGGTCAGAAATAAGCAGCGGCAGCGCGTTGTGGAATGGTTTGCAGCCGCTGACCGCACCTCTACTCCCATTCAAGTTCATTACGCACTTTGCGCAAGCCAAGTCAGGATTGCCGATCCGTGGTGGACTGGCGAGAGCGGTTGGCTGGGCCTACTTGTTCAAGAATTATGTGCTGAAGGACTGGGTAACGTTCGCTGAGGTGTTCGGGCAGCCGCTGCGAGTCGGCAAATATCAAGCAGGGGCAACCGAGACTGATCGCCAAACCCTCCTGCGGGCTGTTGCGAATATCGGCGCAGATGCGGCCGCGATTATTCCCGAGTCAATGGTTATTGAGTTTACGCAGGCGCGTACAAGCGCGAGTACAGACTTGTATGAGCGATTCTGCCAATACGCAGACAACCAGATAAGCAAAGCGGTGCTCGGGCAGACGCTAACAACTGAATTGCCAAGGGGGGCGGGATCGCGCGCGGCTGCGCAAGTTCACGAAGCGGTGCGAAGAGATATCCTGAGTGCGGATGCGCGGAGGCTAGAGGAGACCTTGGGCCGCGATCTGATAAAGCCACTAGTAGATCTTAACGCCGGACCGCAGCGTCGCTATCCGCGGTTGCAGCTTGCACTTCCAGATACGCAAGACACGAAGCTGTTTGCCGATATGGTCGCTGAGCTGACTGATCGCGGATTGCGAGTCGGACAGAAAATTGTACTCGATCGGTTGGGGCTGCCTGAAGCTCCGGAAGGCGAAGCAGTACTTTCGCCGGCGCAAGCGGCCTCGCGAACTTAAGTAGCCGCCATTTATAAGTCTCATCAGCGCCAATAGCGACACACTCGAAAATCAAAAATATCGAATTTCACCCTTGGCCGGAGGCTTGATGACTGAGATGATCGGCGCGATGGACGGCGCGATAAACAAGAACCATGAAGGTGAGCTAGCGGTCGCAGGGACAAAGCTCGTTGGCTCCGCGACGCCGCCCGAGTGGATCGAACTAATTCCCGCGGGCGAGTTCAAGGGGCGGGACGGCCGAGGCCCGTTTCGGCTGAGTGATGCGGCCAGAGTAATCGCGGCGACTCGATCGCTGCAAATGGACGCAGGCCTGCCGATAGATTACGACCATGCGACTGATTTCGGAGCACCAGAGGGGCGGCCGGCGCCAGCGGCGGGATGGATATGCGCCTTCGACGAACGCGACGGGTCGTTGTGGGGAAAAGTCGAGTGGACCGCGCACGGTGCCGAAGCGGTCGCGATGCGAGAGTACCGTTACATCTCGCCGGTTTTTGAATACGCTGAAAATGGCGACATAGTAAGATTATTACGTGCTGCACTGACTAACAATCCGAATCTTTTTCTAATGGCAATTTCGGCACAGAACAGCAGCCGTCAAGCTGATGTGGAAAGACGCGCCCGGCGCACTAGTCAAGAGGACACCAGGTTTATGAATGCATTCACCGGTGAGGTGCGCAAACTTCTCGGCCTGACGGATCAGAATACGGCGGAAGAGCTGCTCGCGGCGATCGCCGAGATTATTAGAGAGAACGAAGCGTACAAACTTGTGCCGGACAGGGGCACGGGTCAAACGAAGCTTGAGGAAGCCGATGGCACGTCAGTGTCCGCTGATGCAGCGAGATATGTTTCTTTGTCAAAATTTGAGGAAGTACTGACAGAGTTGAACCGCTTACAGGCGGCACGCAGCCGCGAGCAAGCTGAAAAAGCAGTTGACAACGCGATGAGAGACGGCCGTCTCAGCCCTTCGCAGCGAGAATGGGCGACTAGCTACTGCAAGGTCGATCCGAGCGGATTCGCACGGTTCATCGCCAATCAGTCGCCATTACTCACTATCGCATCAGCGGGACGCGCGGGAAGCACTGGCCTGCGCGGCGTCCAATCCGGCCAATGGCCGGATGAAGTAGCCGTACACGACCACGCTGTGGCGGGTTTGACCTCAGTCGAAGGAGCGATCTGTGCGCGTCTTGGAATCAAGCCGCGAGAGTACGCCGCACGAAAGTCGGGCAGCAAAGATTTTCTTGAATTCAGTTAAGCGGAAAGCAGCTGTTCGGACGCAGCTCACTAGCTAACCAGTACAGACGGTGACAGCATGGCAGCATTAACTAATTCGCGGAACACACCTGAACTCGGAGACGGCGGCCGGATCCAAGTCTACCCAGTCGAGGCGAACACTACTATCTACCTGGGCAGTATCGTCGCGTTGAATGGGAACGGTAATGCCGTGCCTGCCTCGAGCACACCCGGTCTGAAAGTGATCGGTCGCGCCGACATGGTCAGCAACGGATTCCCGGGCCAGGACGCAGTCAATAATCCAGGTGCCGCCGGCGCAATCGCGATCGTGGTTCGGCGCGGCGCGTTTATGTATGGAGTCAACGACGCCTCCATCGGAGCACCGCAAGTCGGACTGACCGCGTTCGCGGTGGACGACAGCTCTGTTTCGTTGTTTGACGGGAGCGGGGCGACAGCGGTGACCGCTCAGATCACGGCTTTCCCGGCCGCAGCGTCAGCACAGATCATCAGCTTGGGTCATGAGAACGTGAGCAGCGTAAAAGTGCACAGCACCGCCGCGGGTGGGACTGTCTACACTGAAGGCACTGACTATGCGGTTAATTTTCAAACTGGACTGGTGATGCTGATCAATGGCGGCGGCATCGCGGCAGGGGCAACGGTATATGTCGATTACAACTGGGGACCACCGACTCGAAGCGCCGCCGGCCGGATAGTAAGAATCGACCCGACCGGCCAGGTTTGGATTGACTTCTGGCACCAGGGAGTAGCGGCTATCTGAGCGCAATCCGCTTGCAGCTATGGTTTTCGGAAAACATATCGTCCCGACAGTTCAAGTGCGCTCAGCGCGGAGTAAGAAGTAATGGAAATAACCGCAGGAAATCTCACTGCCCTGTTTACCGGATTTGACATTATATTTCAGCGCGGGTTCGAGAAGCCGCCGTCGTATTATGAAAAGATTGCGACGGTGGTACGTTCGACCTCGAGGCAAACCACCTACCCATGGCTCGGCCGGACGACGAAGTTCCGCGAATGGCTGGGCGATCGTGTCATCCAGGCATTGGAAACCCACACCTACACCATCGTCAACAAAGACTTTGAAGATACGATCAGTATCAGCCGGAATGATATCGAGGACGATACCTACGGCGTATACGAGCCGGTGATCGAGCAACTGGGATGGGACACGAAAGTACATCCGGACTCATTGTTGTTCACCATGCTCAATAACTCGGTCAGTAACCCGCCGAGCGTAGTGGCTTTTGACGGACAGCCGTTTTTCTCGGCCACCCATCCGGTGGGACCGCTGAGCGCGCCGGGCGACGTGCGCGACAGCGTGGCGTCGAATATCAACACGTCCGGGAGCGGACCTTTCTGGTATCTGGTCGATGCATCGCGCGCAATTCGCCCATTCATTTTCCAATTACGCCGCGAATACGCAGTGACGCGGATGGATACGTTGAACGATGAAGCGGTATTCAACCGCCGAGAGTACCGATTTGGCGTGGACGGGCGCGCGAATACCGGAGTGGGGCTGTGGCAACTGGCATACGCGAGCAATATGGACTTGAGTAATCCCGTGAACTATGGTGCAGCGCGGTCGGCGATGCGCTCTTTCAAAACCGACGCGGGCTTACCGTTCGGCGCGCTCACGAGTGCGGAGGACACCTACCTGATCGTTCCGCCGTCGCTTGAAGAGGCCGCGCGTCAATTGCTCCATTCCGAATTTATGGTTGGCGCGTTTGCGAGTGCGAGCGTGCCCGCGAGCAATATCTGGAAAAACAGCGCGAATCTGATCGTCAGTGAATATCTATCATAGGCTGGACCGGCGATAGCACGATACGGATGGATAGAGATCCGATTCGAGCCATCCAAAGAATCGGCCGCTCGCGACGGGTGAGAGAGATAGCCAGTGGTATACGCCAGCTCTGACGACATGATAGCCAGGTATCCGAATCGAGACCTCGTGCAATTGACGAACGAAGACCCGACACAGACGACGATCAACACCGCATTCATCGATCAAGCTCTGGCGGACGCCTCAGCAGAGATAGATGGATATCTTGATGGGCGGTTCGCATTGCCATTGACTGATCCGCCGACGGTGCTGAATCGACTTGCCTGTGACGTTGCAATGTACCGGCTGCAAGCTTTGCGTCCAATCCATGACATAGCAGACGCGCGTCAACGCTACGATGACGCAGTGCAACTACTGATGCGGGTCGCGAGCGGCGAAGTAACTCTGGGACTAACTGCCGATAACCTGGAGCCCGCCGAAGGATTAGACGTGATTCAGACCGACAAGAGCTGCGGCGGGGCGCCGGTGCGTATTTTCAGCCGGCGCACGTTGCAAAGCTATTAGTCGCAGGAGACTAGCGAATGGCGGCAATAGTACTTGACGGTCCCTGGGCTGGAAGCTCGTTCGCACCGCCGCTGCCGATCGACATTGGGACGATTGAACTAGCGATTGTGGCACAACTGACGTCGCAAATAACTACGGTCGAAGTCGCCCATTTTCCAGATGTGCCACAAGCGTACCGCTTGACGCATCGAATCGGCGCGGCACTGGTGCGGTATCAAGGTGCGGACTATGGGCCGCTGCATGATACAGCTGCAATCGTTCAGGAACGCTCACTCAAGTTCGCAGTATCGCTACTAGTACGTGATGTTGGGTGGAGCTACGGCGGTGAGCCCGGCGGGACGAGTCCAGGTGGGTACGCACTGATCGAAAGTGTGCGCCGAGCGTTAACCGGTTTCAGACTTCCCGGCTTTAGCAAGATCTATCCAGTGCGAGAAAAGTTTCTGGAGCGGGACAAGCAAGGCGGCGTGTGGATCTATGAGATTTCCTTTGCGCTCAAGACGCTGGCCGTAGAGCCTTCCAGCGTAGATAACTATCCACTCTTTGTGCTGGGCGTTGCGCAAGAGAAAGGGGGAATCACCACTGTCACCGTGGCAGCTGCGCCGTATTCATTCGACGTCAACGGTGAAATTACGCTGCCGAATGGGAATATTACGGCAATTCAGGTTCTGAACCCTTCGACCGGAACGGCGTACAGTGCGGATGCTGACTACAGTGTGAACGCCGTATCGGGTGTTATTTACCTTGACCCCACTGGAGCAATCCAGTTGGGGGCCACGGTGCATATCAGCTATAGCTACGGTGACATCGTGGTCGCGACCCCAGCGGAAAACAGTAACCCAACATCGAGCGAAAGCTGAACCGCAGGTGGGCACGCCACTCGTTGGTGTCACCACCGCCTGCATGTCTCAGTAACGGTCGGCTCCGACTATTTTTCGGTTCGCGTAGAAAACCTTAACAGAGGTGAAACTGAATGCCCGCGTCATTTCTTCACGGCGTCGAAGTAATCGAAACCACTACCGGCCCCGCGCCCATAACGGTAGTCAAATCGTCAGTGATCGGGTTGGTCGGTACGGCGCCGGTATGGAATGTCCAGACACCCGCATCGGCACCAGCCACGAACGTGCCGACGCTGGTCGGTTCAGCGCTCGACGCAACGAACTTTGGTGCAATGGTCCAAGGCTACACAATCCCGTACGCGCTGAACGCGATCCTCCAGCAAGGCGCGGGCCAAGTGATCGTAATAAATGTATTCGACCCCACGCTGCATGCTACTTACCTGATTCTCTCAGGGACATTCTCCGCGGCCGGAGCAATCAACCTCGGGCATATGGGGATCGGCACTCTCGCTGTGCTGCCAACGACGACTACGTCCGAGACCGGTGAAGTGCATACGTTTGGGGGTTCACCGGCGACGATCCAGTTGAATCATGCCAATGTCGTAAGCGCAACAGTAGTTGTCACGAGCGATCCATCGGGCACCACTTATGTTCAAGGAACTGACTATTCAATCAATGCTGTAACCGGGTTGGTCAGCCGGTTGGCAGGCGGTGCTATCGGCGAGACGGAGGAGGTGCTGGTTAATTATAGCTACTATTCGGGAACGCCGTATTTAGCCGGGCACGATTATGACATGGATCCGATCAACGGCATCGTCACGCTGATATCAGGCGGCGCTATTGCGGTAGGTGCGACGGTGGCAGTCTCATTCAGTTACGGGGATCCGGGCAAAGTCCAGGATAGCGACATCGTTGGAGCTGTAACTAACGGCAATTATTCCGGCTTGCAGGGGCTGCTAACGACGTTCGGTACCATGGGCTTCTTTGCGAAAGTGCTGATCGCGCCGGGCTATTCGCAGAATGCGGACGTCGCCGATGCGATGCTGGCATTGGCGGGACAGATTCGCGGTATGGCATTGATCGACTCGCCACCGAGTACAACTCCGGCGAATGCGATAGCGAATCGAGGGGCAGCTGGTAATGCGTTTGACACGAGCTCAACGCGAGCGATCCTCTGCTATCCGCAAGAGATGTTCTACGACACCGGATTGGTACCTACCGGCGTGACATTGAATGGGACCACGCCGGTTCAAGAGGTGGCGAATCAGAATGCGGTGGGACCATATTCGCAATGGGTCGCAGGCGCGATAGCGTACCAGGATTTGCAGAATGGCTATTGGTGGTCGCCCTCGAATACGGAGGTCAGCGGGATACTGGGTCCGGACGTGACACTCTATGCTTCACTGCTGGATGCGTCGTCGGACTCAAACAATCTGAACGCCAACGGAATTATGACCGTGTTCAATGCGTTCGGCACCGGCCTCAGAGTATGGGGCAACCGCTCTGCCGGCTTTCCGACCATCACCACCCCCGACAACTTTATAAGCATTCGGCGGACGATGGATGTGATCGAAGAATCGGTAGAGTTGGCGATGCTTCAGTTCATGGATCAACCGATTACGAATGGTCTGATCACAGCAATTCTCGCGACCGTCAACGCATTTCTGCGCAGCCTTATTCAGCGCGGGGCGCTGGTCGCGGGCACGGCATCGTTCAATCCAGCGGAGAATCCTCCAAGCCAGATCGCTGCGGGTCAACTGGTATTCGATATCGATGTGATGCCGCCGCCACCGGCCGAGCGGCTGACTTTCAATGTCTATATCGATTCGACGCTGCTGAGCCAGCTAGGCAACACGAGCGCGGTCACGGGCACCGCAGCCAACGCCTGAGGCAGCGCTAAGGCAACAATCGGCGGAAGCCGTGGGCTAAGCGGAAGGTGTGTCAACTATGAATATAGCAGTTAATCGAATCACAAACGCCAATATCTATATCGACGGAGTAGGGTTGCTCGGACGCGCGGAAGAGATCGAAGTTGCGCAGCCCAGGCAACGGATGGTGGATCACAAGGCGCTCGGCATGGCTGGAACGGCAGAATTCTGGGCGGGCGTCGATAAGCTCGAAGCGAAGATCAAGTGGGCTTCGTTGTATCAAGAGGCGTTGTCGGTGGTGGCCAGTCCTTTTAATTCGCACTCGTTTCAAGTGATGGGAGACATTGAGCAATACACGAGCCAGGGGCTCACTGCCGAGCTGCCCCTAGTCTATCTCATGACCGGTGTCTTCAAAGAGGCGGGTAACTTCACATTCCGGCAGCACGAGAACGTAGATACTACTTCGGTGATTAGCGTTTATCATTCGGAACTTTATATTTCGGGGACGCAGATCCATCTGTATGACGTGTTAGCGAATATCTACGTAGTGAACGGTGTGGATCAACTCTCGGAATTCCGCTCTAACCTGGGCGGCTGAAACTAACTATCAGAACGACAAGACTGTGGTTGCAACCATGGAAGATTCGATAAGAGAGATTAAATTGCCTTCCGGCCGCACGGCGATTGTCCGCAAAGGTTTTGGCAGAGATCTGATGCGTGCTCACAGGGCGGTTGGGCATAACCCTGAGCCGACGGCGATCACCTTCGCGCTGATCGCCGAACTGGCCCAGGTCGATGGAAAGACGATCGTTTACGAAGATGTGCTGGCTATGGAACTCGGCGACGTGCTGAGTCTTGAAGCTGAGATCGTGGAGGGAATCGAGCACACCGGAAATTTTTAATTGGGCCGCTTGCGACTCGCCATAGCGGGGAGATCATATCAGCGTCCACCATGCTGTCGTTAGTTGAATTCGGGGTGTCCTTAAGTGAAGTCGCAGCGATGAGTCTCAACGAGGTAGCGTTCTGGGTGGCTGAACTGGAGGCCTACTGCGAACGCAACTTAGATTAGCTGGATCCGACCAAAAAAGGGGAGTCCGAGAGCGGCCGAATATGAGTGATAGACGACTGTATGCAGGCAACTTGAATTTCGATTTGGATGACGATTCGCTGCGAGAACTGTTTGCGCGGTTTGGAGGCGTGGAGCGGGCAGAAGTCATGAAAGACCGATGGACGGGTCTGTCTCGCGGGTTCGCGTTCGTGGACATGATGACTGCGGAAGATGCCGAAGCAGCGATCAACGAGCTCGACGGAGCCGAAGTGATGGGCCGCGTGCTCAAGGTCGCGTTAGCGAAGCCACGAGAGAGCAGCGGAGCCGGCGTAGAGCGCTATCGAAGTTGAAGAAGAATGAGCGGCTGAGGAGCGGTACGGTGGCAGAGTCACACGAACAAGGGCGGTTAGGCGAACTCATGGAGCGCCGTCTACGAAAACTAGCAGCCCTGGCGAGTACGACGACTCGCCTGGGAAGTCGAGCAACAGCCGCGGAGTCGCGTCGGCATTCAAGCGCACTTTTGGAAGAGTCTCTGTTGCAATCACTAGGGAAACGCCGCTCAATTCACGACCGTAAAGTCGTTGGAGATCTAGTTCGGCCAACGCGCAGGAATCGGGAAATCGCTCAAGAATTAAAGCCCGAGTCTTTGCAAGCTGGAACAGGTACAACGGTTGCATCCGTAAAAAGCTCAAAAGATGGTTTCCATGTGCGTTCCGGTGAGACAGCGAGGGCTGAACGAAGCGCCGATAGCACTAAAATTCAGATGCGCAAATCTTCGGCTGTCAGGCATCTGTCTGCGACCAACCAATTCGAACGCCAGGTGAAAGCGGTACGCATCGTCACAGGGGGGATCGCCAGACGGATCGAAGCAGGGAAGCAAGAAAAGACCGCGGCGACGCTATTGAACGAGCGATCAAAGCCGCGAAGGCTAAACTCACAGAGCTCAAATCGATTTAAAATGGATGGACGGCAGCGGGCATCCATGCTTACCGCTTCTAAAGGGGACGCTTCGATTGGCGGAGCGGACGGAATAGCAAGCGAGTATAAGGCGCGCGACGGCCTAGGACAAAGACTAAGGTTACGAGAAACGGAGGCACCTCGGCTGATGACGGCAACAAAATCAAGAAGCGATAGCGACGCCGCCAAAGGCCGTATGAAAACAATGCGTCGTGGCGTGGAGAGTGAACGCGATGAGGCCAACCATCGGAGCACGGGAGTCAAGAACTCTCCGCTCGTCAAAGAATCCTTGCGGTCTGGCCTGCGAGCAACGCGAATGTCAGATCGTTACCGCGCAGCACTAACGGTAAACTTCAATCCGTCAGTGTTACTGCAGGCGGAGCCGGATGTAGCGGCCAAAAAGAACATTGTCGAAGCGCTTAGCCGTCACAGTTACGAACTAGTTCAACTAATCGAACAAGAGATGGCCAAGCAGCGGCGAGTGCAATTCTCGAACTAAGCGGCGGGCAAAGGTCCGGCAGTCCAACGCAAGCGATTAAGCGGGAAGAGTTATGTTTGGTACTCTAGGTGAAATAGCCTTCGAGGTTCTCACTTCGCCGGTTGCCTTCGAGGCATCGTTTCGATGGACCTATGCGGAGCAAGACGTCGTAGAGGCGCGCCCGCGTTTGCAATGGCTGTCCGAAGGCTTGCGAACGATCTCATTTGATCTGCGCTTCCACGCGTCTTTTACAAACCCCGAGGCTCAACTTGAGAATTTGCTGACGATGGCGCGCGGCCATGGCGCTCAAGCTCTCGTTTTGGGGAACGGGGAACACCTGGGCTATTTCGTAATCGTGGCTTTGAGAGTGGCTTCGACGCAGATGACCGCAGTTGGAGACGTTATCGCGATGACCATTCATTTGGAGTTGAAGGAGTGGTCGCTCTCGTCAGAACTGGATCCGACAATTCCACCGCAACCTGACTTTACTCCAATTGCGGCCGTGCCAGCGCCGGAGGGTGAGGAAACCGGCGCCGTTACTTATTCCGGCGCACTCGGCGTGGCGGCAACAGTCACGCCAGCCACTAGCAATTACGTCCCAACTGTGACGGGAACACCGGGTGTGACGCCACTTCTAACGAATCCCACCGCAAACGGAGCGACAGGAGGGCTCTCGCCCGACGATGTTCCCACGAATACGATAGTCAGGAGCGCAGCGGGCAACTAACTGATGGCCAGTTCACAATATATTCTTCACGTGACGGCAGCAGGCGAGCGCTGGGATCTGCTCGCCTGGCAATATTATGGTGACGCGACACTGTATTCGCCAATAATCATGGCGAACCCTTCAGTGCCAATCGAGCCAGTGTTTGAAGCGGGATGGCAGATTGCGGTGCCCATATTGTTCGTCCAGCAATCTCAGACTGCAAACCTGCCTCCCTGGAGCCAAAGTTAAACAGATGAAATCTAGTGGGCGCAGAGACAACGCACTATCGCGGAGCCCAAGCCTTAGCGAGAGGGTAGCTTAAGTTGGGCGCCGGAACGGCTTATCCTGTACGGGCACCCGGATGGGTGTTGACCTATCAATCGGTGGACATCACGTCCGACATCTCGAGCATGGTGTTGAATATCACCTACACTGACCGGCTCGGCGCTGCGTCGGGCGATCTGGAAGTCATACTAGAGGATAGTCAGAAGCTCTGGCAGGGACCGTGGTATCCGCAAGAAGGTGATGTCATCACTTTGACAATAGGATACCGTGGAGAAGCACAACTGCCCTGTGGCAGTTTTCAGATCGACGAGTTGGCCTTGACAGGGCCGCCAGACACTTTTCACATCCGAAGCCTCGCTACCTATATAACACCAGCGATGAGGACCAAGAACAGCTGCGGGTATGAGGGACAAACACTTACCCAAATCGCGGGCGTGATCGCTGGTAAGTACTCGCTCAACCTGGTCAGCGTGGCTGACGATCTGAACCCAGTGTTCGAGCGAATCACGCAGAATCAAGAGACAGACCTGGGCTTCCTTCGGCGGATCGCGACAGAGCATGACTATGACTTCACTATTCGTGGAGGCACCATGGTGTTTTATGCTCGTAGTGCACTAGAGGCATCACCTCCAGTCGCGACGATGGCTCGCGGCGACGTAATGCGGTTTGCTTTCGTAGATAGATCCTACCGTATATACGAGACCGCGCAGATTGCTTATCAGCAACCCTTCGCAAAGGCCTTGATCAGTCAGGTCGCAGATAACGTAGCTCCAGTCCCGACGACCGATAGTGAAAAGCGCGTGATCAGGTGTGAGAACGGGCAACAAGCGCAGCTCAAGGCGAGCGGCGTATTGCATGCGAACAATATGGTTCAACAGACGGTGGGCTTAACGTGCAGCGGCGCTCCGACCCTCGTTGCCGGTAACGTGGTCACGATAACGGGCTTTGGTGTGAATGACGGTAATTACTTGATTGAGCAGGCAAGACATCGGCTGACCCGTGCGACTGGATATACGACTGAAATCGAAGCGCGGAATCTAACAGACTGAATACCGCGGAATAAATGCCAGCGGGCGCGGCGGAGAGCAGAGCAACGCAAATGTTTAGAGTGGGTCTCGTAAAGACTCAGGACGTGACTAATGGCAGAGTGCGGGTGGCATTTCCTGACCGCGACGAAATGACCTCGTGGTGGCTTCCCGTAGTAGTGCCTAAAACGCAGACGGATAAAGCATACTGGATACCGGATGTGGGAGAGCAGGTCGTATGCATGATGGACGAGCGAGACGAAGACGGAGCGGTGCTGGGGGCAATTTATTCAGAAGTAGACACGACGCCGGTGCAGAGCGCGGACAAGGTTCATTGGAGTTTCAAGGATGGCAGCTCGCTCGAATATGATCGCGCGGCCCATTCACTGAACTGCTCGTTACCTAACGCGACGGTGACGGTTGCAGCCAGCGGAGCAACGATCGCCATCGATGCGAGTGGAAACGTGATAATCACGAGCGGTGGAGAGATTCTGCTCGGCGGTCAGTCAGCGACAAGGGGAGTCGCACGACTGGGTGACAGCGTCGTATGCCCAGCAGGTACGGGGACAATCACGTCAGCGAGCGCAATCGTAAAGGCGGAGTAGACTCAAGATCCCATGAGAGCGGAGTTGCTACACGTTGTCACTGCGGTGTTCAATCCGATTGGCTGGGGAAGCCGAATTCACCTTTACCGGGAATTCGAGCAGCATATGCTTGCGAGCGGCGTTCGACTGACGACCGTCGAGTGCGTAATAGGTGATCGGCCGCACGTATTAAATGACAGGGCAGAGGTCAATCACGTTGCCGTGCGTGCGAATACTGTCTTGTGGAACAAAGAAAACTTGATCAACCTGGGTATTTCACGGCTACCGGCGGATTGGAAGTACGTGGCGTGGGTGGACGCCGATATCAAATTCCGACAAGAACATTGGGCGTCCAACACGGTAAATCACCTTCAACAATACGAAGTGATCCAGCCATGGTCTGACTGCTACGATCTGGGTCCCAATGGTGAACATGTAGAGCATCATCGTTCATTTTGCCGGCAGTGGTGGAGGCGGGCACCAATCGGGAAGGGCAATTGCTATACATTCGCGCATCCCGGCTACGCGTGGGCCGCAACGCGCAGCGCGATCGATGCGCTTGGGGGATTAGTTGAGAGCGCGGCGGTAGGAGCTGGCGACCATCACATGGCAACTGCGCTGATTGGTCGTGTAAATATGAGCGTGCCCAGGGGAGTAACGGCAGGCTACATGCGGCCATTGATTCAATGGCAGCATCGCGCACTGCGTCACGTGAATCAGAACATCGGTTACCTTGACGGATCAACGATCGAGCACTCGTGGCACGGGCGAAAAGACGATCGCAAGTACATTCAACGGTGGGACATCATCACCAGGAATCAGTACGACCCTGATTGCGACGTGAAGCGAAATATATGGGGAGTCCTCGAGCTCGCGGGAAATAAGCCTCGCCTGCGGCACGATATCGACATGTACTTCAGACAACGCAACGAAGACGCGAATTCAATGTAGCGCTGGGCCAAATTGGGAACGTGGCGAAGCATCAAACGAAAAGGAGTTAGAGAATGCCTGCGGGTGCGATTACTCTCAGTGATATTACTTCGGCGGATTGGTCACTGGAGCTCGATGCGCCGGGGCGGCCGGGCTCAGGTATTGGAAACGTGGTGCAGGGACTAGCGGATGTGAATCAGTGCGTGGGAATCATCTTGACCACGCCTAAGGGCAGCGATCCATTGAGGCCGACATTCGCTATCGATCTCTGGGAATTCATCGACTATCCGATCAACAGCCTGCTGGCGGCGGTGGTGCGCGAAGTGACACAGGCGCTGACATTGTGGGAGCCCCGAATTACGATCGTGTCGATAGCTGCGCAGCCGGTGATCGATAATACAGTTCAGTCGGGAGCGCACTTGGATGTATCAGTGACCTGGCAGCTGAAGCTCGCTGCCAATGGTGTGGGAGCGAAAGCGATCGGCACTATCCAAACGACCTCAGCGTCGATTTTCACTCCATAGCGCCTGATTAGAAACTGCACGGTTTCACGCAAGCAGAATACCGGTCTGCGAGCTGTCAAGATTTCGGAGCGAAAAGCATGGGAGCTAGTGTTCTGCAATTGCCGCCGCCTCTATTCGTTGACGATAGCGACGGCCTTAATCCGAATTTAATCCTGGCCGACATGGTTGCCGAGTTCCAGGCAGCGGCAGGGCGGACGTTGTATCCTGCTCAGGTCGAGCGCCTGCTGATCAATCTGTATGCCTACCGGGAATCGCTCGTCCGTAATGCGATTCAGTATACAGGACAACAGAATCTACTAGCGTTCGCCGCCTTTCCAATGCTCGACTATCTCGGGCAATTATTAGGTGTGACGCGGCTGCCCGCACAGAGTGCAACAGTGACGCTGCAATTCACGCTGACCGATGCGCTGAGCATCTCCTACACGATTCCTGCGCAAACCCAAGTTGGTACAACCGACGGCCAGTTCGTGTTCGCGACCAATTCGGACTTGACGATTCCTGCAGGTGCGTCGACGGGCACCGTGGCTGCGTCAGCTACCGTTGCCGGAACGGGCGCTAACGGCTACCTCGCAGGACAGATTACTGTGTTACTAGATCCGAACGCGTTAATTTCCGGAGCTATCAACACGACGTTGAGTGGCGGTGGCTCAGCACCAGAGACTGACGATCACTTGCGTACGAGGATTCAAGCAGCGCCGAATCAATTCAGCGTTGCTGGACCGGAGGGCGCATATCGGTATTTTGCGCTTACCGCCGATCCCACAATCGCGGACGCGCAGATAAGTTCGCCAGCGCCGGGTCAGGTCAACGTTTGCATACTTACCGGTCCAGTCACGGCTCAGCCGGCGCCGTCGCCAAATCCTGCGGGAACGGCGAGTCAAGCACTACTCAGCAAAGTAATAAACCTGCTGACAGCAGACAATGTGCGACCGCTCACGGATACGGTAACGGTCAGCGCCGCGACCGAAGCCGATTACATCATCGCCGGCACGATTACGATGTACTCAGACGCTGAGCCGGTAAGTACGATGGCGGCGGCGGAAACGGCTGCCACGAACTTTGCGCTCGCGCTGGCGTCGCGGATCCAGCGCGACATCGTGCCGAGCCAGATTATCGAGGCACTTTCGGTGAGCGGAGTATATCAAGTTGCGTTGACCTCGCCGCCTTATATCCAATTAGAACCGGGCCAATGGGCGAATTGCACCGGTATAGTACTGACGCCGGCAACAGCAACTATCAGCAGCTAGGCGTTTTGAAGCAAGAGCAACCCGCACTGGAGTAGTGAGTAGCGCGTGGCCGAACTGAGTATACAGCCGTCGATCAATGATTTACGCAGCCAGGCGCTGCTTGTACTGCTTGAACGCCTCGACACGCTGGACCTCGTGCCAATCCTCGTCTACCGGATCGAGTCGGTACCCGATAGTGCGTTGACGCTGCTCGCGTGGCAATTCGATATGCTAGACCCCGAATGGCAATTGGCAGTGCAGACCCGAACTGGAGAGTCGTGGGATGCATTGACGACAATCGATGGACTGACTGATATCGATACTCTGAGTTCGATTGGAAGTGAAGCTGGAGTATCGGATTTTGATTCCTTGCGGACATTGCTCAAGTCAGCAATCCCGCTGCATCGGACGCGTGGTACACCGTATTCGATCAAAGCTGCACTGCTGGCGCTCGGATGGTCGAGCGTGACTTTTCTGGAGGGGCAGGCGAGCTGGAATGGAACGAACTGGGCGGCTGACGAAGGCTGGGCAGTCTTTCGGGTCTATATTCAACTGGCCCAAGGTCAAGTCGTTGCGCCTGAAGACGCAAATAGTGCAATCGCAGCGATAAATTTCTTCAAGCCGATGCGCGCCTGGCTCGACTCTCTGTGGTTTGTCGCGGCACCCTTGGCCGATTTGGTGCAACCACCATTAGACACTCTGGTGTCGATCTTTTCGCAGGCCGACTCCGCGCCGGTGGCGAGCGACGCTCTCAAGGCACCAGGGTGGCCGGTGGCAGACTCGAGGACTGTCGCGCCACTCTACGATGGCCGCTATCGACACACGGGAATTACTTACGGTGCAAATGAACCGGCCGTCGCCGACTCCGGTGTGACGGTCAACGGCATATCAATAGACAGCGAAGGTTAGTGCGGCAGCGAAGCATAAAGATAGATGCGCTTACGTGGGCAAGACCGGCAGAATTTCCTGATAGCCGGGGTTGCATAGTGGCGCCAGCGATGACGTCAAACGAGGGAAGGATGCGGCCAAAAGGACTCGTCAGGCTTTACCGGCAGAGAGAGCTAATATGGGAAGGGCAGAACTTGTTCGTAAATGCGGGCTTGCCGGCACTGGCTAATCTGATAGCCGGAGTCACTACTGGCCAATTCGTGACAGCGATCGGTTTTGGATCGGGTTCAAGCAGCCCGGCTGTCACCGATACGAGCTTGACGGCCAACCCGTCTTATTACAATGCGATCATCTCGCACAGCTTCCCGGCGGCGGGGAGCGTACAATTCAACTACGCATTGGGGCCGAATGACTATGGCGCTTTGGGAGTAACGATTCAGGAGCTGGGCCTGTTCGCGAACGCTGCCGCAGCGGCGTTGCCGGCCGCTATCGGGACTGGCAATCCTGCCTGGAGTGCGGCGATCGCAGAGACCATTGGCGCACTGATAGTAGATTCCAATGGTAGCTTGCAGCGGTGTACAACAGCTGGCACGACCGGCTCCAGCGCACCAGCCTGGGCGACGACGTTGGGCGCAACGACGAATGACGGATCGGCGGTCTGGACGCTAGCCGCGCTTCATTCGGCACCCGGTCCAATGATAGCTCATGTAAAGGTCCCAGCCTTTCCCTACAACGGGACATCTCAGTACAGCGGCACCTGGACGTTGACCTTTTAAGTAAGACTAAAAGCCTTCGCCGAGTATTCACCCAACAGCAAAAGTAAGGCTAAATCATGGCGACTTTGATCGATCAGCCAGAGTTCACTCTGAATGAAGTATATGCAATGCAGCAAACCGATCCGGTCGAGGGCGCGGCGGCCGGAGCAAGTTTTTCAGGAATTGGAATCAGCAACCAACCGCATCAGCAGCTGGCGAACCGCACCGCGTTTCTGAAGCAACGCCAAGATACAAACATAAATAACATTGGAGTGCTGCAAGCTTTTCAGGCAGCCTTCACCTCGTTGATGGGACCGAGCGGCTATCTCATTACGTCGGCGCTGGATGTGGCTCGTGGCGCCATCAATCCAATGGTGCAATGGGGACAGTATCCGTCGCCGCTATCAAGCAACGCCAGCTATTCGTTCAGCTTTCCTAACGCATTTGCGAACGCCTGCGTAGTACTACTGGCGGTTTCATATAACCCGACGATCGCCCAAGGCTACGGCCAGTGTACGGTCGAGGTGGTGAGCTGGACCAAAAGCGGTGCGGTTATCAACGTTGATTTGATAGGGGGCAGCTCCGGTGAGCAGGCTGGCATCCCAGGCTTCGTATGGGTCGCGCTGGGTTTCTAACTTAACTCGATGCACGAGTGCTCATGCCGGGGCGGATGATTCGTCCATGACCATGGTTGCTGCTGGAGACGCAAGACTTGCCCACTCAACGACCCGATTACTTCGTGACTTTGATTGTAGTCAAGATATGAGAATTGCTGATCGAAGATCGATGAGCGGCAGCCAGCAGGCTAGCCGCTTGGTGCGATACGCCATCTTGGTTATCGCGTTTAGCGTGTGCTTAGTAAGCTTGCCGGGCAAAAAAGCGAATGCTCAGTATGTGCCCATTCCAAACTATACAGGTATCGGAGCCGGACAACAATTCCGCAACGATCTTAATAACCATCTCTCGGGCGTCACGGCTGTCGCGCCGCGCCTGGTGCCTCTAACGTTTGCGCAACTGCCAACGGAGCAAAACGGGCAACTTTACTGGTGTACGGATTGCGAGCAGACAAATCCCTGCCAGAGCGGTGGTGGGGGCGCGTTAGCGATTGGGGCCCAGGGCCAATGGTCGTGTACGACCGGAGGAGGGGGATCAAGCAGCGCTTTTCCTTTGGCTTCGAACGTGTCTGCGGCCTCCCATCGGATTGAGAGTCTGGCGGCCGATCAAGCGGCGGGCGATGCGCTGTCTGAAGGCCAGAGCAGCCTGAGTTCCCTGCTGGCGCCGAGCGCGCCGTTCAGCATGAATAATCAAAAGCTGCAGTCACTGGCGTCTGGCGGAATTGCCGGCGATGCGATCGCGTACGCACAAAGCAATGCGCAGCTTGCGCATAATCAGCCGGGTATCGCGGTAGTCTCATCCTCAAATCTTGAGGGTGGAGGCGCCGGAACTTCGGCGACGATCACAGCACCATCGGGAATAGTCAACGGTGATGCGCTGGTGTTGTTCGCCACGATTGCCGATGGCCCGAGCAGCGAGAGCTGGACGCCGCCTGCAGGATTCACGCAAGTAGGATCCAATACAATCGAAGGAACCGATGATGTCTCGACGCAATTCTGTAAGACGGCATCGAGCGAGAGTGGCAACTATACGATCAAGTGGAACAATTCAGGCGTTTTCGATGGCGGGATGGTAGTAATTTCCGGCACCAACTGTGCACAAATTGATGCGGTGGGCGGAACTGGCTCAGCAAGCAGCAGCGTCTCGCTTAGCGGCCTGACCACGCTGCATGAAAATGACTTGGTATTGACGCAGGGCCAGGGTTTCGGCGGGAGCAGCATCATTCCGCTACAAGGCGCGGCGGTCTGGAATGTCGGCAGTTCCGGGTATGCGGTGAGTGCGTTTACCAATCCGTTCGGCACAACTCCGACGCTTGGGTACACGACGGGAGGAACAGCGTCAGCCACGACTATTACGGCCGTGGCATTTTATCCGAGCACGACAATCACGGCGGCGCCGATCGTTCATGGATCCAGTGGCGGCGTGGTGAACGATCTGGCGGGCAGCTTCAACGGAGTGATCAACGTTCAATCGGCCTTCGCGGCAGTCGCGGGAAGCGCGGGTCAGATTTTGCCGCTGGGAGCGACCGGCGACGGTAGCCACGATGATACCGGGGCGATCCAGAATGCGGCGCTGGCGCAGTGCGGGATGACCTCGTATACGGCGACGCCGATGAACGTCCACTACAGCCACCCGCGAGTGGTGTTGCCTTACACCGGGGCGCAGGGCTGTTATCGGATCACCCAGCCGATCCGGCTGTTTTGCGGGTCAATCGATTTCGGCAGCGACCCACATAGCAATAACTGGGGCTACCACGCAAAGCTATGCCCGAACTTTGCAGGGCCCGCACTCGTATCTGAGTCGCCGGGCGCGCAGGATCTGGCCTATGCGTCCAGCCTGCTAACGGGCACAGGCAACTCCTACAACACGACCTCGAATAATAATGCGATTGTACTATCGGACTGGCTCAATTCGTCGCTGGTGAACTTCAACGCGAATACTCAGTTCGGCGTTGAGATGGCTGTGAAGCTCTCCGCGATCGGTTCGACCGGTATCCTGTTCGGCTGGCGGATTTCCGACCCCGGCACGTTGAACGTGGTGGGCAATAATCCGCAGGTCGTCGAGCTTGGGGTGAACAGCAGCGGTCAGACGCTCTGCGAAATACAGACGACTACCAGCGGCATCGTGAGCGGGACTTCGACCGATGCCGGCTTTACACTTAACGCTACGCATACGATGTCGATAGATTGGGACGGCGCGCATCTCTACTGCTTCCGCGACGGTATTGAAGTTGTCGGTCCGCTGTCGGCGAGCGGGTCACTTTATGCCTCGACTACCAGCGGCAGCGGCCTATTCGCGACCTCAGAGATTCCAGAGCGTGATTCCAATTTCTGGCCGGATACACAGCCTCTGCAAAGCTCAGGCATCACGGGAGACGTGGACGCGATCAATATCTCCCGCGTCGCGCTCCATACGGCGGCGTATACGCCGGCGACGACCAAACCGACAGTAAATCCAAATACTCAGTTGCTAATCAACTTTGAGAGCAACTGCACCAGTTCGGCACAAAGTGGCTGTTCACCGGATTCGATGCAGATGGCTCATACGGGGTTGTTCAGCGATGGCTCCGGCCAGATGAACGTATTTCTACCGGTGCGCGGGTCCAACAGCGGTGCTAGCGTGCCCAGTCAGCATATTCATGATCTGGAGTTGTGTGCAGGGCCACTGGCGAGCGACGGACTATTTGCGATCTGGGCGCAGCAAAGCGAGTTCGATCATCTCTCGTGCAACAACGTTAACAGCCAGGGCTTCAATCTCTACGACAATGACTGGGAAACCTATTTCCATGATAACCAGGCGTCCGGTAATGGCCATCCGCTGGGATTCGATTTCGGCACAGCCTACAACGAATCGCATGACGCAAACTTGTTTGATAGTGGCGGCCAGGTGATGTCCGTCAGCAATGGAGGCGGTGGGACCTTAGACGAAGATTTCAAACATGCAGAAGAAGGGTACAGCGTTTATGACTGGATATACAATGCGACCAAGTTTACGATGATCTGGCCGTATACCGATATGGAATCGAGTTCACCTCATCACTTGGCGGATTTCCATATCGACAACGGCGGGTTCGGCGGCTTAATTATCGATGGTCAATATAATACGCGCAATGGCTCCCCTTATTTGGACGTATGGGGCGGGTGGCCAGTCACGGTGATCGGATCGCAATTGGATACTTTTGATGCGACCATAGCTCCGGCAGAGGTATTCAATCACGTTGATGCTCAGGGGAACACTCATTATCCAACAGGTCCGGACCTGATCGAGAATGCGCTGATTCCGAACACGACGCTTTCGTCTAGCGGTGGTACCGAAGTGGCACTGAGTAATCCGGCTGGATGGGTGTTAGACCTTGCGGATTTCAACGGCGGTGATGCGAAGGCAATTTATCACGGTACGGCCGGCGGGGCAGCGCCGGCAGTCCCGACATGTAATAGCGGAGTTGACGGCCATACATTCAGAGTGAGCGACGCGAATAGCACTTGCACTGCTGGGAACGCGTATGCGTCTGGTGGGACGGGGCGTTGTGAAGTAAGTTGCAAAAACGGAACAGGATATGTGTACACAGGAGCCGTTTACTAATTTGCGGGCAGGCTTAGATTCTTCAGAGGCTCCGTTCGCAGACTCGGTTACGCACGGCTGTGCAGGCGAGGTTTATCTCAAATGTGATTGGTGCGGCGCTCTTGCATCCTTTTGGATACGCCATAAGAACTATTGCCGTGATTGCCTGGCTGTGCGGTTGCCGGAAAACAAACCCGAGAAAAACTGGTGGCCGGCGGTTCAGCAGGTTGGTACCACTGCGGAGCTGTCACCTACTAGGGCACTGGCGTCCGAGCTCCAGCGAGCGGTGCGCTCGGTCGAATAAGCCTCATCAGAGATGGAAAGCAGCCAGCAGCCTCAGAATCCTGGAGGGCTCGTTGCTTTTTGGTATCGCAAGCGGGGGTGCCGGGGAGGCAGCTTTAGTTTTGTCGATCTCATGCTTTCCCGGTACCCTCGCTTGCGGATGATGGTGCGCTGGAGGGGTGCGGCACGACGGGCGTTGGCCGCAACGACTCCGTGCCCTGCGAAGTGAGCTCAAGCCCCGGCTCTCGCCGAAGCGCGTCGACCAGGCGCCGTGCGATCTCATCTGCAGTCTGCACTGCATCATGTAACGGGACCGGATACCGGACTACCATCGCAAGCCCGGTCGTGCGAAGCTCGATACGGCTTTGGGGCTTGGGCATTTCGAATCGTATATTCAGATCCAATTCGACCCTGCGAGACTCGCGCTGAATAGTATCGCGATAGCGGGCGAAGACGCCATTGACGACTTCCAGGATTCTCTTCTCG
>DATKPK010000119.1:0-28709 GCA_035524095.1 Binataceae bacterium (SeqCode)
TCGGCGTGGCTACCGGGGGACGGCTCAAGTCGGAGGCGGGATCAGGCGCGATAGTCGCGTGTTTCTCCTTGAGCACCAACGCCTTTGTTACATTGGCTTCGCGCGAGGCCGGGATCATCGTGTGGAGGTCACCGAGGACGATATGCAGAAGGTCGTCGTTGGAACGATCAACCAGATCGCGGGCACCGCTAATTACGAAGCTCAGATAGCCGGGATGGGTGACGCCGTTAGCATCGAAAATGCGACGCTTATTGAAGAGCCATTGAGTGGTACTACCGATGAAGCCGGTGAAGGGAGAATCGGTGACCTCCCGGTCGAGCCACAGATGGGCGCAGATGATCGGCGAAGTCTGCAAGTTGGCGAGCGGGGCAAAAAACGGATCGGTGATGGGGCCTTCCGGTAACAGTTTGAGAAGGCGGTCGGGCGGCACTGCGAGAACGAAGTTGGCTGCTTGGAGCCGGGTGCCATCGCGGAGGCGCGCAGCGACAATCTGACCATCCTCGAACTCCAGTGCTTCGACAATCGAGCGGCAGGCGACGACGCCGTCGGCTTTTTCGATAATCGTGGTGGCGGCGGGGCAATAGAGATCGCTGAGTCCGACTTTGGAATACAGGAACGCAGAATCCGAGCGGCGAGCGAAAAAAGCGCGTTCGAGGACGGCAGCGAACAAGCCTGCGGAAGCGAGTTGTGGATCCTCATTGAGGGTCGCGATCGCGATCGGATACCAGAAGCATCGGCGGGCGCGCTCACCCTGCCCCAGTTCGTCCATTAGTGCGACAACAGTCATCTTACGGAGCTTCTGCGGGTCGCGCTTCCAGAGGCGCCGCAGGCGGAGTCCAGCGGTCATCGCGCGCAGGCGCTCGCCGATCGTCAGATGACGATAGCCAAGAATCGCAGCGCTCATGTGCAGCGGCCCGGGGAGACGTGCGGTCTTGACGACAGCACTGCGGCCGGGGCCGTCGAGCATTTCGATGGCAAGATCGGGATGGACGATCAGTCGATCACGGGTCCCGAGACGATCCAGAAACGCGAGGGTTTCGCGATAACAGCCCATCATGACGTGCTGGCCGTTGTCGACGAAATCACCGCTATCGTCGTCGATGAACGAATAGGCGCGGCCGCCGAGGGCGGGCTTGCTCTCGAGCAGTGCGACGCGGAAGCCAGCGTCGGCGAGGGCTACACCAGCGCTGAGGCCAGCCAAGCCACCACCTACGACAGCAACATCCCTCCCCTCGACCGCCATCGCGTCAGCCGCCAAGGCCGAGCCGCGCGCCTGCCCATGCGCGGCCTACGAGATAGAGCTTGTAGGGAGCGGAGAGACTGATGCGCTGATCCAGCACGCGGAAACTGGCCCGTGCGATTCGCTCAAGAAGAGCAGCATAGATAAGCCGCATACCTTCGGCGGCAAGGAGGGTAGCGCGGTCTTCGGGCGCAAGAGCGTCGGCAGCCTCGCGATAGAAGCCGCGAGCGCGATCGGCTTCGAATTCCATCAGCGCGATGAAGCGAGAGCTATAGATCCCGCGCAGGATCTCGTCCTCGGTGACCTGGAAACGCGCGAGGTCTTCGAGGGGAAGATAGATGCGCCGGCGAGCGGCGTCCTCACTGACGTCACGAATAATGTTGGTAAGTTGAAAGGCCAGCCCGAGGCGTTCGGCGTAGAGGTGCGCGGAAGGATCGCCATAGCCGAAGATCTCGATGCAGATGAGGCCGACGGCGGAGGCAACGCGGTGACAATAGAGTTCGAGTTCGCGAAAGGTGGCGTAGCGGGTGCGCGAGAGATCCATCTCGACGCCGTCGATGACTTCCTCAAAATGCCGGCGCGGGATAGGAAAGCGACGGACGGCTTCGGCCAGCGCGCGCGATATGGGACGGGTCGGTGAGCCGCCATAAACGTTGTGCAACTCCTTGCGCCACAGGGCAAGCATCGCCGAGGCGTCTTTGATGCCGCTATCGTCCGCGATGTCGTCAATGAAGCGGCAAAAGGCGTAGACAGCGTAGAGAGCCTGGCGGCGGCCGGAGCCGAGCAGCATAAAAGCGTAATAGAAATTGGACGAGGAACGGCGGGTAATTTCCGCGCAGCGGGCGTAGTCCTCCGCCAAGGTGCCGTCGGGGGCACCAGCGGAGGTTAGAGCTTCAGACCCGAACGCGTCCACGCAGCGAGTCCCATCCGAGCCGGGCGTACCCGAATTTGCCGAGGCGCGGTCGTTGGCGAAAGACGTCATAGTTGACGCGCGCAATGGCGCGCAGAATCGCGAGACCGCCACCGGCGAACATCAAAACGTCGCGCATGAGACGGCTATCGACTGTGTAGGCCAAAGCCGAACCGCGCTCAAGCAGATCACGAGCGATACCGCATTCGTGGCGGAGCAAAGCTACGAAGCCGGGCGTGATATGGGAAGCGCGTAGGTCGGCAACGGTAACATCAAAGCGCTTAAGGTCGCGGCGAGGCAGGTAGACGCGATCTTTATTGAGGTCGATCGCGATGTCCTGCCAGAAATTTGCGAGCTGCAAGCCGGTACAAATCATATCGGATAAGCGCTGGCGTTCGGCATCGCGGTAGCCGAAGAGATAGAGCACCAGACGTCCGACCGGATTCGCCGAGTAGCGCGCGTAACCCAACAGATCATCGAGGGTGTCGAAGCCTTTGAAGTCCAAGTCGCTGCGGAAGGCGGTCAACAGGTCGGCGAAAGGCTCCCTAGGTATATTGTAGCGGCGAATAGTATCCGCCAGTGCGACGAACACCTGATGGCGCGGAGTTCCCGAGTAGGCCAAATCGAGCTGATGCTCCCATTCATCGAGCTTCACAGGATCGTGATCCTCGTCGGCAAAGTCGTCCGCGATGCGTGCGTAGGCGTAAATGGCGTGCATCGAGGGGCGCATCGCGCGCGGCATCAGCCATGACGCGATGGTGAAATTTTCGTAATGGCTATGCGCGAGACGTGCACACCAGGCGTACGCGTCGGCGAGTGAGATCGTACCATAGTTGGAAGACCGGCCCGCGTTGAGCGTCGAGGCGAGCAACAGCCCACCGGACATCTGTGAGTGTTCAGCAGGCGAATCTAAATTGGCGGAGGACGCCAATGTTATGCTCCCAGCGGCTGGCATCCGATTAGGCGGCGCGCGGCCGAGCGCGCCCAGCTATCGACTTCCAGCAGGTCTTCGAGTGAGCGCACCGGACGATTGTCGTGGCGTTCCATCACGTCGGCAATATAGCGCGGAATGTCGATGAAGCGTGCATGGCCGGCGAGAAAGCCTGCGACCAACTCTTCGTTGGCAGCGTTGAGGCAGGCAGGCATCGTGCCGCCGTCCTTGAGCGCATCGTAGGCGAGGCTCAGACAGGGGAAGCGCTTCAGGTCGGGTTCCTCGAAGGTCAGGTTGGCGCAACCGAGCAGCGAGAGTGGTTTCAGATGATCGAGCGGCAAGCGGTCAGGATAGGCAAGCGCGAAGGCGACAGGAATTGCCATATCGGGCACGGCCATCTCGGCAATGACGGAGCCATCAATCATTTCAGCCATTGAATGAATAACGCTCTGCGGATGGATGACCACACCGATCTGGGCGGGTGTCAGATCGAACAGCCAACGCGCCTCGATAACTTCGAGGCCTTTATTCATAAGTGTAGCGGAATCAATCGTGATCTTGTGGCCCATCCGCCAGGTCGGATGGTTCAATGCGTCTTCGATGGTGATCGAGGCGAAGCGCGAGTGCGGCCATTCGCGAAAAGGTCCGCCCGAAGCCGTGAGGATGATGCGCTTCAAGGATTCGCGCGAACGGCCTTGCAGGCATTGAAAGATCGCGTTGTGCTCGCTATCAACCGGCAGCAGACGGACACCGTTTTCATGTATCGCACGAGTGATCAATTCGCCGGCGATGACCAGCACTTCTTTGTTGGCGAAGGCGATGTCCTTGCCTGCCTTGATCGCGGCTAGCGTCGGCCGCAGGCCGAGCGCGCCGACTAACGCAGACATCACGAGGGTGGCATCAGGATGGGTGGCGACCGCGATGGCACCTTCCGCGCCGTGGAGAATAGAGGTGCTGTGAGTATCTATGCGGCGCGCGAGCTCGCAAGCGAGTTCCGAGTCGGCCACGGCGACCAATTCTGGCTGGAAGCGGCGCACCTGATCGGCGAGGAGCTCAAGGTTGCGACCTGCGGCCATCGCGACGACACGAAAGCGATCCGGAAAATGGCTGACAACGTCGAGAGTCGTAACGCCGACTGAACCGGTGGAACCAAGGATCGCGATCGGTTTCATGGCAGCCGCGAGTCCATCAATTGGGCGACGCTTGAGCCATGCGCTGGCGGAAACGACCGAGCGCCATCAGCGGGAAGTAATGCGCGTACAGGTGGTAGCGCAGATAGAAGTGATTGGGGAAGCCGGTCCCGGTGAATTCCAGGTCTTCCCAGCGGCCATCGTCATTCTGACGTTCAAGCAGCCATGAGACACCACGCATCACGTTGGAGCTGAGACCGTCCTCGCCCGCGAGCAAACCGATCAAGGCCCAAGCGGTCTGTGAGGGCGTGCTGTTGCCCTTGCCTTTCAGCTCCGGGTCACTGTCGCTAAGGCAGCTCTCGCCCCATCCGCCGTCGCGATTCTGCACCAGCTTGAGCCACTGGACAGCGTGTTTGATCCAATCTTGATTGAGGTCCGTGCCAATCGCACGCAGGCCGGAAAGGGCCGAGAAGGTACCGTAAATGTAGCTGACGCCCCAGCGACCCCACCATGAGCCGTCGATCTTCTGATCTCGTTTGAGCCAAGCGATCGCGCGCTCCGCTACCGGATGGCTGGTGTTGTAACCGACCGCAGCCATCATCTCGAGTACGCGGCCGGTCAGATCGGCGCAATCGGGGTCGGTGGAAGCTTCGACATCGGCGAAGGGCGCGTGATTAAGCCATCGGGAATCGTTATCCACGTCGAAGGCGGCAAAGCCTCCGCTCTTGCCTTGCATGCCCATCACCCAGTTCGCACCAAGGCGAAGGGCACGTTCACGGGCGGCCGCGTCGTCATGCTGAGCGGCGGCGAGGACCATCAGGATAACGGCGGAATCATCGACGTCGGGGAACCAATCGTTGTAGAACTCGAAGGCCCATCCGCCGGGTTCTAGGTTGGGACGCTTAACCGACCAATCGCCCTTTTTGAAAATTTGATGGTCGATAAGCCATTTAGCAGAATCGCGGAGCGACGGATGATCGCCGGGGATACCGGAGTCAAGCAGAGCCTTAGCAGCCAGGGCCGTATCCCAATTGGGCGAGACGCAGGGCTGATAAAGGATATCATCACCCTGATCCCATTCCAGTTCTTTAACCGCCTCGAGTGCCTTGGCGATGACCGGATGATCGTTGCGATAGCCAAGTCCTTTGAGCGCCATCGTGCTGAGCAGATAGGCGGGCTGGATACCGCCCCACGAGCCGTTAGCGTCTTGATGATCGACCAGATAGGCCTCGGCGCGACGGATGGCTCGTGCACGCAATTTCTTGAGATGGAGACGGTTATAACCGCGCAGGATTTTGTCGGCGGCAAGCAGAAGATTGCGCAGGGAGAAAAGATGAGAGCCGCGCTTCGCAGGAAATTTGGTGAAATGCGGCGGCTCGATATAGAGCTCGAGGACGCCATCGCGCCAGTCGGTTTCGACAATCGGCTTGGCGGCCTGAAGGAGCATCAGGGCGAAGAGAGTCGAGCGCGCCCATGACGACAGCTCGTACATATTGACCGGAAACCATTGCGGCAGAAGCGTAATTTCGACCGGCATGGCGGGGGCGGCATGCCATGGCACCTGATTCATCGCGGCCAGGTAAAAGCGGGCGAGCGTACCGGAATTGGCAATACCGCCGCGGGCGAGAATCCAGCGGCGCGCCTGCATCATCGGCTCATCGCCTGCGCGCATCCCGGTCAGCTTAAGGGCGAAATAGGCAGTGATGGACGTCGAGAGATGTCCCTCGCCGCCAGGAAAAAGCGTCCAGCTACCGTCGGTCTGCTGGGTGTCGAGAATCAGGCGTTTTAGTTTTGCGTCGAGCGCCGGGTCAGGTTCAAGCTCCATGAAGCGGCGGAAGATGATGTACTCGGCGTTCATTTCGGCGTTAGCTTCGAGCGCCGCTTGCCAGTAACCCTCGTGATGTTGCTGTGCGATCAGAGACTGCTGGGAGCAGCGGATCACATAATCGAGCTTCGCGCCGAATTCTTCACGCGGGGCAAAGGCCGAAGCCGTGTTGCCATTGGTCATTTCAGAGACTTGATCCATTCTCACCTGTTGCGAAATCAATGGGCGCTCGAATAAGGGCGCCGAATGCCTTGCGGGTTATGGAATCACCGCGCATTTGAGGGCATATCCCTGTTCGAGCAGGGTAAATACTTGAGCAAGTTCGCTGAGAGGGCGGCGGGCATTGATAATGCGCCCAGCGCCCAAGACACGATCGGAAAGAAGTTCGCGGGCATGGCGCACGTCACGCGGCCGGAAATGGAACGGCGCGAGCAGGGTCAGGTTGTCGTAGTGCATGCGGCGGGTATCGACGCTAAGCGCGGTTCCGGCCGGGCATCCACCGAAGAATACAACTCGCCCGCCGCGACGCACACGTGTGAAGGCGTCCCGCCATCCGGCGATATGACCGGTGCATTCGATGACGAGATCCGGACCGTGACCATCATTGAGTCTGGCGACGGCAGCTTCGGCATCAACGGCCGCGGCATCGATCACAAGATCAGCGCCGAGTTCTCCCGCACAACGCAGACGACCGGCACCACGCCCAGCGACGACTACTTCACGAATCCCCGTGGCTTTGAGCATCAGTAGATGCAGGAGACCAAAGGCACCGGCACCAATGATCAATACAGTCTCAAAAGATTGAGGCTGGGACGTTTCATGGGCGTGAACAACACAGGCCAGCGGCTCGAGCAGCGCAGCTTCCTCGAAGGGAAGGTGATCAGGTTTAAGAAACATATTGTGCGCGACGACATGATCGGGAACGAGCAAGTAGTCGGCGTAGGCGCCCATCACCATACGATCCATGGATTGAGCACAGAGATTTTCCTGGCCGCGATGACAAAAGAAACAATCACCGCAGGGCGCGGTCGGGGCAGCCATAATCGCATTGCCGGGCTTGAAGCCTTGGACGCCATCGCCGATTTCTTCAATCACGCCGGAAAACTCGTGCCCGAAAGGCGTCGGCAAACGCCACATCGGATGGCCCCGATGAAAGGTTTTCAGATCGGTTCCGCAGCTCAGCGCGCATACGACTTTGATCAAGACCTCGCCCGGGCCTGGATGCGGGGGAGCGAAGGCCCGCAACTCGAGGCGGCCGGGTTCGAGCAGCATCGCTTGCCGCCCGTGGAGTGACGGGTTATCCGGCACGGCCTGCGAAGGCGTGACGCCGCGAGGAGCGGAGGCAGCGTTCATAGCTGACGCTCGACGGCATAGCTGGCGAGTGCCCGCAGTGGTTCGGCACGGCGATCGAAGCTTGCGAGGGCATCAAGCGCCCGCGCAGCCAAATCGCGAGCCATCGCACGCGAGCCTTCAACCCCGATCAATGAGGGATAGGTCGCCTTGCCACGCGCCTGGTCCTTTTGCGTGCGCTTGCCGATCTGCTCCGCAGAAGCTTCGACGTCCAGAAGGTCGTCAGCGACCTGGAAGGCGAGACCGAGCTTGCGAGCATACTCGCGCAAGGCCGAAATTTGCGCCTGGACTGCACCGCCGAGGCGAGCACCACCGCAGACTGAAGCAACAAACAGGGCGCCGGTCTTTTTGCCGTGCAGGACTTCAAGCTCGCTGAGCGTCAAATCGCGGCCTTCACCAAGAAGATCAATGACCTGTCCACCGACCATCCCAGCCGAACCGGCGGCGTCGGCAAGTTCGGCAACAGTTTCGATCAGGGCGGAGGCGGGCACGCGAGCCGAGAGAGAGTTACGCGCCAGGACCTTGAAGGCATCGGTCAAGAGTCCATCGCCGGCCAAAGTTGCGATCGCCTCACCGTAAACCTTGTGGTTGGTTAGGCGGCCGCGGCGCAAGTCATCGTCGTCCATACAGGGCAAGTCGTCGTGGATCAGCGAATAAGTATGAATCATCTCGACGGCACAGCCGAAGCTGAGCGCGGCTTCGAGCGAGCCACCGACTGACTCGCAAGCGGCAAGGGCCAAGATCGGACGCAAACGTTTGCCGCCAGCCAGCAAACTGTAGCGCATCGCCTCGAACAGACGGCTTGAGGGACCTTCGGGCGCTGCCACGAGATACTGCAGTTCCCGCTCGACCAGCGCGGCGCGATCCTTGAGGTAGCGCTCCAAGACAAAATCGTCGGCGGTAGGTCGTGACGAGGATGCCGGGTAGGACGCGGGAGTGATCGCGCGTATCGAGGTGCTCTTGATGGCCACGCCTTTATGCTGCTCCCATTTGGATGCGCGGACTAGGAAACGTAGTGGCGCACCATCCGCCAAGAGTCCTTAAGGTTCTTGCCGAAATCGAGGGCGACGGTGCCCTCGAAGCCTGAATGGAGCTTGCAATCGCGGCAGCGCACATCCTGCTTGGTGCGGTAATATTCCCAATCGGTCGCCTGATGCATCTCGCGATAACTCTGGTAGTGACCGTTCGTGATCAGGTAGCAAGGACCCTTCCAACCGCGCGGATTGCGCGTGACGGTGGTCCAGGGGCTGCACATCAGATCGCGCTCACCGACCAGATAATCGAGATAGATCGGCGTGTTGATGATGTTGTGATCCTCGGCAAGCTTACGCACGCGCTGGAACTTGAGTGGCATTTCCTCGGTCTTGAGATAAATGTCATTGCTCAGGACCTGGTAATGATAGCCGGGTGACAGCAGCATACCGTCAACTCCGAGTGTGCTGAGAAACTTGATTAGCTCGTCGATCTCATCGGCACTGGTTTCCCGAAAAATCGTCGAATTGGTCTGAACTCGATAGCCCTTTTCTTTAAGCAGCTTGATCATCTTGACGCAGGTGTCGAAGATGCCTTGGCGATCGACCACGCGATCATGGGTTTCGCGCATCCCGTCAATGTGGATATTGAAGCTCAGCCGGGGACTCGGAGCGACCTGCTTGATGAAACGCTCGATCAAGATCGCGTTGGTGCAGATCATGACGTGGCGCTTCTGTTCGGCAATAAGGCGGTTGGTCAACGGAACGATGTGCTTGTACATCAGCGGTTCGCCGCCGCAGATCGAGACGATGGGGGCGCCGCATTCGTTGGCAGCACCGAGCGCTTCATCCAGCGGCATCTGATCGCGAATCGTATCCTTGTACTCGACGATCCGGCCGCATCCGACACAGGCGAGATTGCAGGCATGGAGCGGCTCAAGCATCAGCACAATGGGAAAATATTTCTCGCCTGCGCGCTTCTTTTGCCGCATGTAGCGGCCAAGGTCGAGCATCTGTCGGAGCGGAACCCGCATTATCCAATATCTCCAGGGGTTAGGCGTCGGTTATGTCGGTTGTTGTGATCGAAGCGGACGCAACAGCCGATTGAGTTGCATCATCCTTGAAGAGCCACTGCCGGAGCATCGCGGTCGCTCCGGCAACGTCGAGCCCTTGATTACGCATGAAAAGGAAACCAATCAGGAGGCCGTTGAGCGTTGAAAGGAGAAAACTGACGGCAGCATCCGGTGGGAAGTCCTTCACACAGATACCACGGGCCTGCGCCCGCGCGATCAAATCGACGAGCAACGCCCGATAGCCGTCGTAAAGCTGTAAGACCTGCCCGACCAAACCGTCGGCAAGGTGCTCATCGTGCAACAACTGAGCAACGAAAAAACGGACCGAGCTGGCGTTATCACTGACGAAAGATAGATACGCCTCAATCAGCTTGAGGATCTGAGACTTAACGTCGAGCGCTCCGGACTCTTCAGCGAAATCGATGACATACGGCTCGAGAAGGCGGGTCAAGACCGCCATGAACAGCTCTTCTTTGGTCTTGAAATGCCAGAAAATGAGGGCTTTGCTGACATGAGCCGCACGAGCCACTTCCGACATCGAGGTTTCATGGAAGCCCCGGCTAGCGAAAAGCCGGATAGCGGCCTTGAGGATTTCGTCACGCGAATCCTGCGACCTCGCTTCGGAAGAATTCCCTCGCGGTTCGAGTGTACTCATTGCATTTGCTAGAAGCCCGCCCAACATCACCACCGCCCCACCTTGACCGTTTTACGCCGACAGCCGGAGACAGTGCTCGTGTCAGCCTTTTAAGCGTCGAGCAGTTTGAGGATTACGGCTACTAACCTAGCGGTCAAGAGGCACTGTAATCTGGCCGACGCCAAAGTCAAGAGGGCTGGGCGGCAGGCTGCGCGAATGAGAGCGAATAATTGCGATGATTAGAAAGACGTGAGGCCCAAAAAGCTCTTTAGAGTAGCGACTTGGCGGCGGATTTGTCATCGTTCGATGCGCGAGCGGCGGCGGTAGCGGCGAGGGCAAAATGTACTTCGGCGTGATTCCGGCGGACAAGCGGGCCGTCGGGTCCTTCGGCAATCGCGTCCACGAAAAGCGAGGTGAGATCGGCGAACCAAGGGCGATGGTAGGAATCGTCGGGGGCATCCTCGACCGAATGGTCTTCCATCGAACCGTCCCGGGTGGCGAGGATGACACGATCGCCTTCGATTTCGAGCAGGCCCTGATCACCGAAAAGCGTTGCCGACGTGCGACGGACGGGGCTGCGCCACGACACATGAATATTTGCGAGAGGGCCGTGAGTAGTCATGAGACGCAAATCGGCGAGATCATCGACGGTTGAGCCTCGCGGATAACTGAGGTGGGCCGACAGGGTCATCGGACCGCGACTCGCGGCGTTTGGATCAGGGGGTGCGCCGAGACCTAGCAGCCTGTGGAGGAGATAGAAGGTATGCCAGCCGTGGTCGAGAAGGATGCCACCTCCAGTGTTGGCATCGAGCCGCCAGCGCTCGCCAGAGGTTGAAAGGCCAGTCCCCTTTGATGAATCGCCAGCATGAGGGTTGGTGGGGATAGCACCTGCCGGGTGGCCTCGGAGACGGATTAGCGAAACATAGCGTGGATCACCGATGCGGCCTGAACTAATCAGTTCGTGGGCCCTTTTGTAGGCAGGAGCGAATTGCCAATTGTGTGCACACATCAGAACGCACGACCGCGCTCGTGCAAGTGCAGCCAACTGTTGGAATTCGATCAGGTTGAGGCATAGAGGTTTTTCGACCAGAACGTGAGCGCCAGCATTGAGTGCGAGGCGGGCAGCGTCAGCATGGAAGGCCGGAGGACTTGTGATATCGACGAAATCAGGGGATTCGCCGTCGAGCATCAACGCGAGGTCGTCGTAAACGCGGAGGTTGAGGCCGAGGTTGATGGCGACGTGGCGGCGAGCTGCGACCGGATCGTGGATGGCTCGCAGGCTTACGTCATTACGCGCGTGCCATCCGGGGAAATGGGCTTGCGCGGCGACTTCGCCAAAGCCGGAAATAACCCCGCGTAAGAGACTCAAGCGGGCTTCCGTACGGGGTCGAGGCGGGCGATCGCTTCGCGCGCGAGGGGAACTAAATCGGCGCCGCCGCCGAGGGCGTAGGCGATGATTTCGCGGCGCATGCGCGGTTCCCAGAAGTTGCGCAGATGCTGCGTCATTGCGGTGACGGCTTCCTCATGGTCGGGCATGGTGGAAAAAAAGCCCGCGATGTCGTTGGCCATGCTGATCAGGTGATGAAGATCCACGTCGGCGGTGCGCTCGTGAAGCGGGCCTAACGTCCTGCCGGATGACCGGCCTGCGCCGCGTGGATGATTCGCTCGGGTGGAATACGTTCAGGGCGGTGCGAGGTCGGCATCACCTCGACGGCGGTGACCTTGTACTCGGGGCAGTTGGTTGCCCAGTCAGAATTCTCAGTGGTGACGACATTGGCGCCACTCTCTGGATGATGGAAGGTTGTGTAGACCACCCCAGGAGCGACGCGCTCAGTCAAGGTCGCGCGTAATGCGATGGAACCGGCGCGGCTGGTGATCTCGACCCAGTCGCTCTCGCGAATACCACGCTGTTCGGCATCATGCGGATGGATTTCGAGGCGATCCTCGGCGTGCCAGATGACGTTTTGGGTACGGCGGGTCTGAGTGCCGACGTTGTACTGGGTGAGGATGCGGCCTGTCGTGAGAATCAGCGGATAGCGACGGGTGGTGCGCTCGGTGGTCGGCACGTATTCGGTAATCAGCATGCGGCCGCGGCCGCGCACGAACTCACCGACGTGCATAATGGGAGTGCCTTCGGGCGCGGCGTCGTTGCAGGGCCACTGAACACCGCCAAGGCGGTCGAGTTTCGCATAGCTCACGCCAGTGAAAGTGGGCGTCAGACGGGCGATCTCGTCCATGATTTCAGACGGATGCGAGTAGTTCATCGGATAGCCGAGGGCCGTGGAGAGTTCGCAAGTGACCTGCCAATCCTCTTTGCCGGCCAACGGCGGGAGAACTTTACGTACGCGCGAGATGCGCCGCTCGGCATTGGTAAAGGTGCCGTCTTTTTCGAGAAACGAGGAGCCGGGCAGGAAGACATGCGCGTACTTCGCAGTCTCGTTGAGGAAAATATCCTGCACGATGACGATTTCCATCGCTTTGAGCGCGGCATCGACGTGCTGGGAATTCGGATCGGATTGGGCGATGTCCTCGCCCTCGACGTAAATTCCCTTGAAACTGCCATCGAGGGCGGCATCGAACATATTGGGAATTCGCAGGCCAGGTTCGGGATCGAGGGTGACGTGCCAAGCGTGCTCGAAATCGCTGCGCACCTTGGGATCAGAGACGTGGCGATAGCCAGTCAACTCGTGCGGGAAGGAGCCTACATCGTTGGAGCCTTGAACGTTATTCTGGCCACGCAGCGGATTGATGCCGACGCCGGCGCGGCCAAGCATGCCGGTAATCATCGCAAGATTCGTCATCGCAAGGACAGACGTACTGCCCTGGCTGTGCTCGGTGACGCCGAGACCGTAATAGATGGCGCTGTTAGGGCCTCGAGCGAACAGGCGTGCGGCGCCTCGGATTTGATCGGCAGGGACCCCGGTAACTCGCGCAGCGGCATCGGGAGAATTGCGGTCCTGGATAATGAAGTCGCGCCATGAGGCGAACTCGCCCGCGATGCAGCGCTCGGCGACAAAATCTTCGTCGGCGAGCTTTTCGATGATGATCACATGAGCGAGCGCATTGAGCAGAGCGACGTTGGTGCCGGGTGTGAGCTGTAGATGGAAATCGGTAGTAACGTGCGGCATGTGCACGAGTTCAATCGCCCGCGGGTCAACCACAATCAGCTTCGCACCCTGGCGCAGGCGCCGTTTCATGATCGATGAGAAGACGGGATGGCCCTCGGTCGGATTGGCGCCAATCACCATAATCACGTCGGACGCGAGGATGGAGTCGAAGTCCTGAGTACCGGCGGGCGTACCAAAAGCAGTCTTGAGGCCATAGCCGGTCGGCGAATGGCAGACGCGAGCGCAGGTATCGACGTTGTTGTTCCCGAAGGCTGCCCGGACCATCTTCTGGACGAGGTAGGCCTCCTCGTTGGTACATCGCGAGGAAGTGATGCCACCGATAGAGCCGCGTCCAAATTTAGCCTGAACGCGCTTCAACTCCGATGCGGCGTAGGTCAGCGCCTCGTCCCATGAGACCTCTTGCCACGGGTCTTCGATACGCCTGCGAATCATCGGCGAGCGGACGCGGTCGGGATGGGTAGCATAGCCCCAGGCGAAGCGGCCCTTGACGCATGAATGGCCATGATTGGGAAGGCCGTTTTTGTTGGGGACCATCCGGACGATTTCGTCCCCGCGCATCTCGGCCTTGAACGAGCATCCCACGCCGCAATAACCACAGGTGGTGATGACGGCGCGATCGGCGCGTCCATGCTCGAGCAGCGACTTCTCCATTAGTGCATCGGTCGGACAAGCTTGAACGCAAGCGCCACACGAAACACATTCGGAATCGTTGTAGTGCTCGTGCTGGCCGGGGGTCATCTGCGAGGCGAAGCCCCGCCCTTCGATAGTCAGCGCGAAAGTTCCCTGAACGTCGTTGCAAGCACGGACACAGCGCGAGCAGAGGATGCAGCGAGTGGGATCGAACGCAAAGTATGGATTACTGTCGTCAATTTTGAGATCGAGATGGTTGTGCGGGCTCGCGTAGCGGACGTGTTCGAGGCCGACCGCCACAGCCATCTCGTGCAGCTCGCACTTGCCGCCGGCCTTGCACTCGAAGGGGTCGAGCGGATGGTCCGACATGTAGAGTTCCATCACATTGCGGCGGAGTTTGGCGAGCCGTTCGCTTTGGGTATGGACCTTCATGCCGTTTTCGGCTGGCGTGGTGCACGAGGCCGGGACGCCGTTGCGGCCCTCGATTTCGATGAGGCAGAGGCGGCAGGAGCCGAAGGCTTCGAGCGAATCAGTCGCGCAGAGACGGGGGACCATCACGTCGGCGAGGGCGGCGGCGCGCATCACGGAGGTTCCGGCTGAGACGGTGACCTCGCGGCCGTCAATTTCAAGCGTGACGGTAGTGGCTGACTCGCGCGCTGGCGTTCCGTAGTCTTTGTCGTCAATCGCTAACACCGCTTATATCTCCATTCCGAACGTCGTCTCGCAGATCGAGGATGCCGGAATCACGTCGAAACTTTCGGTAAACCGAAATCTTCGGGAAAGTATTTCAGCGCGCTGGTCACCGGCAATGGAATCAATCCACCCAGAGCACATAATGATCCGGCCGTCATTGTATCGCAAAGGTCGCGCAGAAGGGCAGCATTCGCTTCGCGGTCGCGTCCGGCGATGATGGCGTCGATTATTTCGGTGGCACGAGTCGAGCCAATCCGGCAAGGGGTACATTTGCCACATGATTCGATGGCGCAGAATTCCATGGCATAGCGGGCCATCCTGGCCAGATCGACCGTGTCATCAAAAACGACGATACCACCGTGACCAAGCATCCCACCTTTAGCAGCGAGCGTTTCGTAGTCGAGCGGCAGGTCGAGCATCGATTCGGGGAAGAATGCTCCGAGAGGTCCGCCAGCCTGGACTGCGCGAATCGGCCGTCCCGAAGCGGTGCCACCGCCGTAATCGTAGATCAACTCACGAAGAGAGATGCCGAAAGCCTTTTCGATCAGGCCGGGACGCTTGATGTTACCGGCGAGTTGAAGCGGGATCGTCCCGCGCGAACGGCCCATCCCGAAGTCTTTATAGAACTGGCCGCCTTTTTCGAGAATGATTGGAATCGACGCCAGCGAGATCACATTGTTGATGATGCTCGGTTGGCCGAAGAGACCGGTGATGGCGGGCAGCGGGGGCTTAGCACGGACCATCCCGCGCTTGCCCTCGAGACTTTCGAGCATCGCGGTCTCTTCACCGCAGATGTAAGCGCCAGCACCCACGCGAACTTCGAGACGGAAAGCCTTGCCGCTTCCACAGACATCAGGGCCGAGATAACCGCCTTTTTCGGCACCCGTGATGGCATCGTTCACGGCGCGCAAGGCATCGGGATATTCGGAACGGAGATAGATGTAGCCCTCAGTGGCGCCTACAGCAATCGCGCCGATCGTCATGCCCTCGATGAGGGTGAAGGGATCCCCTTCCATCAGCATTCGGTCAGAGAAGGTGCCGGAGTCGCCCTCGTCGGCATTGCAAACGACGTATTTTGGTTGCGATGACTGGTCGAGCACGGTCTTCCATTTGATGCCGGTCGGAAAGCCGGCGCCACCACGTCCGCGCAGACCAGACGCCGTCACTTCATCGACAATCGCAGCACCTGACAAGGTAAGAGCGCGGGCGAGGCCGCGATAACCGCCATGCGCCATGTAGTCGTCGAGGGACACCGGATCAACGATGCCGACGCGGGCGAAAGTGAGTCGCTCCTGGCGCTGAAGAAGCGGAATCGCGTCGGTCGGGCCCAAGCTCAGGCGATGAGCTCCGCCGGTGAGAAAATTAGCGGCAAGGAGTCCGGCGACGTCGGCCGGAGTAACCGGTCCGTATGCGACGCGGCCGTTCGGAGTGGCAACCTCGACCATCGGTTCGAGCCAATAGAGGCCGCGCGAGCCGTTGCGAATCATGCGCAAATCGAGTTGGCATCGGCGAGCTTCAGCAGTTATCGCACTCGCGACCGCTTCGGCGCCTAGCGAGACGGCGCTGGAATCGCGCGGAACGTAAACCGTCGCGCTCATCGGCAGATACGCTCGAGTTCAGAAATCGCCTGATCGAGACGGTCAGCAGTGGCCCGTCCGATCAATTCGCCGTTGACTACGGCCGCAGGTGAACAGGCGCAATTACCCAAACAGTAAACGGCTTCGAGGGTGAAATTGTGATCGGAGGTGGTTTGGCCGAAATCGATACCGAGGCGGCTCTTAAGGTGGTCTGCGAGGGCAACCGCACCCATCGCCTGGCATGATTCAGCGCGGCAAAGCTTAATAATATTGAGGCCGAGCGGCGCGTGCTTGAAATCGTGATAGAAGCTGATGACGCCATGAACTTCCGCGCGAGACAGGCGAAGCTCAGAAGCGATTAGTGGCACGGCATCGGCGGGAACCCATCCGAGTTCGTCCTGAATCCGGCGTAATATAACGAGCAATGGGCCTGGACGGTGCTTGAGTTCGTCAATGATAGCGATGAGCTTTGCCTTATCCCATGAATGGTTTGGTTCCGTCACGATTCCGAGCGTTGCCGATCGCGCTGCGGACGTCAAGCTTGTCCTTGGCGGGTCGCCGCTTGGTGATACAATTAATGAATCCAGATCACCGGAGAGGCACGCGAACGCGGGCGCTCGCCTTGCCATGAGGGTTGGCCATGATGCGGCAGTTTGCATTCGAAGATGAGATTCATCAGAGCCTCGGATGCGTTCCGATGGCGGTTCGGCGGAAGCTCGATCGTGTCGGGATAAAGATCAGCCTGGAGCAATGGCAAGCGCTCGGTCTGGGCGAACGGCTTGCACTATGCCATCTACCAGTAGAGGGCGAGGATGAACGCGAAGCCGTGCGGATATTTACCGATGAGGCGGTCAAGGCCAAATCCGGCAAGGGAGTCAAAACGCTACCGGAAGCGTCGCGCGCCGCATCGGAGCCGCCAAACCATCCACCGGCCATATTGGTCGAGCATGCGCGCGTCTTGGGCATCACGCTGAACCAGCCGGTCTGGGATAAGCTCGACGCTGACGAACGTTACGCATTGATCAAGCTAGGCGACCTAGCGAAGCCGAGCCATAATCTGGCAGCGGCACTAGCGGAATTCGTCAGGTAGAGCGCGAAGTACGGCCCCGTTTGTGCCGGGGCAGCGAGCCGCTTGCGTCTTCATGGGGCCGTAGAAAGTTCCCGGGCAGGTGACCAAGCAGCGGGCGTCCACCCGCACTTAGACGATAACTGCGTTTGAGCGCTGCCGTGACGAAGCGTTTTGCCTCTCGCACCGCGCGTTCGAGGTCAGCGCCACGCGCGAGCCAGGCCGCGATCGCGGCAGAGAAAGCGCATCCAGTGCCATGGGCGCCGCCGCCTGGAATACGCGGTGCGGTCAGTTCGATGAAACGGCGGCCGTCGTAGAAGAGATCAGTGGCGAGATGGTCTTCCTTCGGGAGGCATCGGCGACGGGGGCTCATAAGCGTCGTCGTCGCCGACGCCTCGCTAGGATTGGGGAGGGCGGAGTGGGTGCGCGGATGCGCGCCCACTCCGCCCTCCCCTGCTCTGTCTGCCGACGCAGCGGACGCGGCGTGATGCAAAGAATGGCCACCCTTGATCACGACGGCACGGGCGCCGAGGCGACGCAGAAGGCGTGCCGCCTCACGTCGCGCGGCGGGGCTGTCGATCGGGATACCGCTGAGCGCGGCGGCCTCAGGAAGATTCGGCGTGACCACACGGGCTAGCGGCAGAAGATGCGCAAGCAGCGCTTCTTCGCCGTCGCGGTCGAGCAGACGTGCACCGCTGCTCGAAAGCAATACGGGATCGATCACAGGGGGCGGCAGCGCGTCAGCTGCGATCGAATCGGCGACGCAGCGAACGATCGCTGCGGTAATCAGCGCACCAGTTTTGAGAGCATCGGGTGGGCGTTCGGCGATCAGGGTTTCAAACTGCGCGCGGACCATAGCGGGGGTGACAGGCACTATCCGTGCGATATGGCGGCTGTTCTGTGCGATCACCGCAGTAATTACGGTCAAGCCGTGGACCTGGCACGCAGCGAAGGTTTTGAGATCGGCCTGAAGGCCCGCGCCGCCAACCGGATCGCTGCCCGCAATAGTCATCGCGACGGCGGGTACGGATTGCGACTGTGCCGTTTTCAAGAGTTAACTTGAGAACATGGGTTTGCGAGTAGAGTTTTAATGGCAAGAATTTTTTTTAGGTTGTGACGTAAAATTATGATTGCAATGTCTTGAATTATCATAGGGTGCCAACAGCGAACGGATTTCCTACACAAGATAACGTTCGCGCGTAGGACTAACCACCTTGATTATCTTCCATGGCGAAGAGTATTTTTCGAGGGCAGACGAAGCGGGCGCGACCCGTGGTTTATGCCGGCCAAAGGACAAGACGAATTTCTCCATCTGCCATTCGAGCAGAAGCTCGAATTTCTCTATGGCCTACCAGCGCGTCAAAAACGCGACCTGATTCTATCAGCACCTGAAGCCGAGCGGTTGGTGCAGTCGTTCGCGCCCGAAACGCTTTTCTATACGCTCAAGGAGATTGGCGTCGCCGACGCCGGCGATCTCTTGAGCATGGCGGTACCGGAACAGATCCGATGGTTATTCGATCTCGACTGCTGGAATAAAGACCGGCCTAATCTCAATCGGATGCGCGAGTGGGTCGAGGCAATGGCGGACGCCGGACGGCGGCGGATGGCCGAAGGGCTGATGGGTCTCGATTTGGAACTGGTCGCACTGCTGATGCGGCAATACGTGAGAGTTCATCGGATGACCGATCCGCAGGATTCGCCTGATGCACCTTCGAACCGCTTCGTTCAATTTGATGAACATTATCTGATCGAATTCATCAGGCATGATGCGATTCAGGCGCTGCTGCTAGAGTTTCTGGAAGAAGTCTTTGAGCGTGATTACAATTATTTCAGCGGCCTGATGGAAGAACTGTTTTGGGGAGTCGAGGCCGAGATCGAAGAGCAGGCGTATCAGTTCCGTAACAGCCGGCTCGCCGACCACGGTTTTCCGGACTACTACGACGCGCAGGCTGTGTTCGGTTATTTCAATCCGCTCAAGTTTGAGGAGCTGCGGCAGGAGTATATTGCACCAGCACGAGACACAATCGCGGCAGAGGCTGATCTAGCTCCCGAGCTGTCGCCGGCCCTCGCGGGCACAAGTAATTCATTATTTAACGCAGCACTGACGGCAGGATTTGCAGCGCAAGGGATGCGTCAGTTGCGCAGTGAAATGGCGCTGGTAAGTAATCAGGTGCTGGTCGCGCGATCGGTCGATTTCGGCGATTTGGAAGCGGTGCGCGTCGCCGTCGAAATGACCCATGACTATATCAATCTGGCGCTTGAGCATCTGAGCGGGGGCGAACTCGCGATCGCGATTGAGCATCTGCGCGATACGCATCTGCAACTGCTATTCCGGCTTGGTATCAGCCTCACGATCGATTTACGCAAGCGCGCTGAAGCTACGGTCGCGCGGTTTGGTTTCGCGGCTGGACGCGCCCGCGAGATTCCCTACCTCGATACGCCCTATCGGGAAGCATTGGCGGGAATGCTGCAACGGCTGCCGCGCTTTTTTGACGGCCTCGAACGGCATGGGGCAATCGAGCTGCGTGATTTTCACGCAATGCGCGAGATTCATCTTAGCTACGCGATGCTCGATAGGCTCGACGCTATCCCGGAAATGTTCAAGGCGCTGCTCGGACTCGATATCGCGTCCGTGGCGTTTCGCGCGCAAGTGGCCGGCCACGAGATACGCCTGAGTCAGTTGTTGCTCACTGCGCTGACACGCGAGGCGCTCGACGGCAAACTGGTCCTCGCGCCGATTGAGCCGCGGCGTCTGCGCGAAGTGCATAGCGCGGTGATGAGCAGGGGCGGACGTCCAGCGCGACTGACTACAAGTTTCCGAAGCCGCGTCGAAAAGACGCTGGGGCGCCGACTCGACGAGGGCCTGCGTTTGCGCAGCGCCGATTTCGTCAATTCCTGCCTGAATATGCTTGAAGAAGAATTGTCCGAAATCGACAACTCAAGGCCGATTGATCAGCGGTTTATTCGGAGTTTATTAACCCGGCGAGAGTCAACTACAGACTAGCGATCACTTGCGGGCAGCCGACGGTCAATGGGCATTCGCGGGCTTGAATACAACAGTTACTGATTGTCCGTCGCGCAGAAGCCCTAGTTTAAGCGGCGTTCCGTTAATCTGATCGCCTTGCGTCTTGAAAACCGCTGGACTGGGTACCGGGCGGTCGTCGAGTTGGGTGATTATATCGCCACGCTTCAAGGTGTGCGCAGCGGGCGGCGCGAGGTCGGCGACAAGGACACCGCTGGACGGGGGGACGCCAAAGTAAGATGCGATCGAAGGTGTGAGATCCTGCACGGTGATGCCATCGACGATGGCAAATTGGGGCGGCGCAGAATCAACCGTCTCGGCCGAGGCGTCGAAGATTTCGCCGGTGATATAGATGGGGACCTGCGCGCCCATCGCCAGAGCGATCGCGTCACTGGGCCGGCTATCGACCACATAACGATCATGATCGAGATAGATTTGCGCATAGAAAACCTGATTGCGCATGTCGCCGATCACGACGCGGTCAAGATGATTGCCGGTTTGTAGAATAACGTTGCGGAGAAGGTCCGTGGTAAGAGGACGATCCGGCTTGACCCCGTTGAGTTCGAGCATGATAGTGCGGGCTTCGTCGTCGCCGATCATTATCGGCATGGCGCGGCGGCCGTCCTGATCTTCAAGCGTTACATAGTGTGTATTGCTCCGTTGGTCGAAGCCGACTTCACTGACCTTGACGCGAATCTCCCTGGTGTTCCGGCCTGCGTTATGTCCTCCGAAACACGCGAGCAGCGCGAACGATCCAAGAATGGCAGCAGCGGCCGCCACGAAGATTGATTTTATTGCACGCGCCGGCGGGATCATTGCGTTTGCAGCTTATGCAATCATCAGGACTGGTGCCATTACTTGAAACGCATAGGTCAGCGACCGAGTGGTGGCGGACGATGACCACGGGCAATCAGGTAAAGTTCCGATGAGCCGGGACGTGTGGCCTTGGTACGAGTGAGATCGACTCGTGCGAAGGCCTCGCGAAATGGGGCGACTGAGGCCTCGAAGTCCGGCCCCATAAAGAGCTTCGCAACCATCGCTTCGCCAGACTTGAGCACTGTGCGCGCGAACGCGAGCGCGGATTGAAGCAGTTCATGCGCCCGCGCCTGATCGCGATCGGCAATACCGCTGAGCTTGGGCGACATGTCACAAGTAACCAGATTAGCGGGTCCACCAAGTTGGTTCGTAACCTGAGCGCAGACGGTGGCATCGCGAATGTCACCCGTAATCGTACTTACATTGGGCGCATCGAGCACGCAGTTGACGAGATCGACGCCCACAACGCGGCCCTCGGGACCAGTTGCCAGTGCGAGAACAGCAAGCCATCCGCCCGGAGCACATCCGAGATCGATCACCCGCGCGCCCGAACGAATCAATTTGAAACGCGCGATCAATTCCTCAAGCTTGAAGGCTGCGCGCGAAGGCAGTCCCTGCGAGCGGGCTTTGCGGAAGAACTGATCGTGGGGCTGGTAACGAGCCATCGGGTGATGCGCCGCAACGTAAGCACTCGAATAATATCACGTCAGCACGGGCTCTTGTGAACAAACCTTCTGCTGAAGTGAGCACGCACTTTCAGAAACCGGGCGAAGCCGGTATCTTTTGTTGCATGGCGATTTGGCCGCCGGTTTTCCCTCACATTTACATATAGATGCAAGCGCTTAAGCTCGACGAGTTGAATCCAGCGCAGCGCGCGGCAGTGCTCGCGCCTGACGGTCCAATCCTAATCCTTGCCGGCGCGGGATCGGGCAAGACACGGGTACTGACGCATCGGATAGCGCACTTGATCGCAGAACGCGATGCGCCCGCGTATGGAATCACAGCGGTGACGTTCACCAATAAGGCGGCGGGCGAGATGCGCGAGCGAGTCGCGAATCTGGTGGGCGCTGGAACGCGGCTGCCGTGGGTCAGCACCTTCCATGCGGCCTGCGCGCGAATCCTGCGGCAGGAGATAGGCGTGATCGGCGGCGGCTTTGATCGTAATTTCACGATCCTCGACGACGGGGACGTGATGTCGGTTATCCGCTTTGTGCTGGAACGCGCGCAGTTAGCAGATTCACCACCGCCCGAAGCAGTGCGCGCAAGGCTCGATCAAGCGAAGAACGAGGCACTGTCCCCGGAAGAAAGTGCGCGCAAGGCGGCCGATGGGCGCGATCGGATCTTTGCTCAAGTCTATCAACTTTATCAAGCACGGCTGGCCGAGATGAACGCGCTGGATTTCGGCGACCTGCTATTGACGACTTATCGGCTGTTGAAAGACCATCCCGAGGTTTTGGCGCGATGGCAGGAGCGCGCACGGCATCTGCTGGTCGACGAATACCAAGACACGAATCGCGTGCAATATCTGCTGGTGCAGGCGCTGTCGGCGCGGAGTGGGAACCTGTGTGTAGTGGGCGATGAGGACCAGTCGATTTATCGATGGCGGGGCGCCGATATCCGCAACATCCTGGATTTCGAGCGCGATTTCCCGAACGCCGCGGTGTTCAAACTCGAACAGAATTATCGGTCGACTAAGACGATTTTGGCGGCGGCCGGTGCGGTGATCGCAAATAATCGCGAGCGCAAGGCGAAACAACTCTGGACCGAGAATCCAGCGGGCGAGCTGGTTACTTACTTCACCGGCATGACCGAGCGCGACGAAGCCGAGTTTATCACGCGCGAGATCGCGCGGCTGACTGGCGGCGGCGAGGTAAAGCCGTCAGAAGTGGTGGTCTTCTATCGGGTCAATGCACAGTCGCGAGTGATCGAGGAAGCGCTGGTGCGGCGGCGGATTCCGTACTACATCGCGGGCGGTTTGCGCTTTTACGATCAGCGCGAAATCAAGGATCTAATCGCCTATTTGCGGGTATTGCTGAATCCGGCGGACGCAGTGAGTCTCGATCGGATGATCAGCGTGCCATCGCGGGGGATCGGGGCGCGCACAGTCGAAATGATGAGCGCGGTAGCAGAGCGCGACAGGGTGACGCTGTTCGAGGCGATGGGACGGCTCGAGACCGAATCGAAAGTCGCGCTGCGAATCGCCAAGCAGGCGAGCCAGCTTTATCGCTGGATGCGCGAATTGGCGGGACGAATCGAGGGCCTGGGAGTGCGTCCCATTCTTGACGAGATTATTATCCGCAGCGGCTTCGAAGGTCATCTGGAGGCGATGGCTGATGGCGCGACGCGGCGGCAGAACGTCGCGGAATTGCTGGCGGCGGCAAGCGCGTTCGACGGTGAACATGGAGTGGGCGGCCTGGGCGAATTCCTTGAGCGAGTTGCGCTGGTGAACGACGCCGATCAGGTGCAGCTGACAGGCGGGCGCGTGGCGCTGATGACACTCCATACGTCGAAAGGGCTTGAATACCCGGTGGTATTTATCGCTGGGATGGAAGAAGGGCTCTTTCCGCATATGCGGTCGGGAGACAATGTGCGCGAAATCGAAGAGGAGCGGCGGCTGTGCTACGTCGGGATGACGCGTGCGCAACGCACACTTTACCTGACCAATACGATGACGCGGGAGTTATACGGCCAGCGGCAAGAGCCGCGGCCTTCGCGCTTCCTCGCCGAAATCGAGCAAGACCTACTTAAGCGGATTGCCCCAGAACGTGATGCACCAACGATCTTGCGGGCGCCCTCGCGTGAACCCTACGTCGATTATACCGACAGCCAGTTGCCCGAGAGCGAGGTGAACACAGGGGACACGTTCGCAGTCGGGCGCAAGGTCCAGCATGTGACGTTTGGCCAAGGTGTGATCAAGCGGCGCGAAGGCCGCGGTGATGGCACCAAAGTCTGGGTTCATTTTGATCGGAGCGGACTCAAATTATTAGTCCTGAAGTTCGCGAATCTGCGGCCCGTTGCTGGCTAGACTGCCATAACCATCAATTTGAACAATTTGGCACTTCCGTAACGCTGCGCCCGCCAGATAATCTGCTAAACTGAGGGTTAAAGAGTGGCCTTAAAAGAGAGGCTGGGTTCGAGCGACGGCGGGGGCGGATGATTCCGCATGATCAATGAAGAGTAAGTTGGTCGCACTGATCGCGGTGGTGGTGTCGGTAATTGCGCTCGGCGGCGCGAAAGTTTGGGCGCATAAGTGGAGCGAGAGCGAATTCGAGAATCGGCCGCTTTTCGCTTATCCCATACCGCAGGGACGCGACGACATCATCGGGTCGCTGACGACTTATAAGATTCAGCCAGGCGATACACTTCTGGATATTGGGCGCTGGTTTGGCCTGAGCGCCAAGGAAGTATCCGACGCCAATAATCATATGGATTGGTGGCTGCCCCCGGTGGGACAGGTGATCGTGCTGCCGACCGAGCATATTCTGCCGAGCGGGCCGCGCAGCGGGATTACCATGAATATCCCGGAGATGCGGCTTTATTATTACTACCCACCGCCAGTGGCGCCCCATCGCCATCACGGCAAGGTTATGCCGATCAGCTATAGCGTTGGGCGGGTGGTGTATACGTTCCCGGTTGGACTCGGCCGTTTCGATTGGAAAACCCCCATTGGCGATTGGCATGTGACCCGCAAAGTCAAAGATCCACCTTGGGTACTGCCCGCGGATATTTACCAGGAGCATCTGGAGAGAGACGGCTATGCTGAGCATGTGATCCCAGGCGGTGCGCCAGATAATCCTGAGGGGCATTTCCTGCTCGAACTGAGTATTCCGGAATATGGGTTGCACGGTACCGATGTTCCGTGGGGCGTCGGGATGACGGTGAGCCATGGATGCGTGCGGCTTTATCCTGAAGATATCGAGCGGCTATACGCCAAGACGCCAGTTGGCACGCCCGGGCGTTTCACCTATCAACCCGTCAAGTTCGGCTGGCGCGGGGCCGCGCTTTACGTCGAGGTACACGACGACCTTTACGGGAAGTACCCGGGGATGTGGAATCTCGCGAGCAAGATCGTGTCAGCCGAAGGGCTCAGCGCGGCGATCGATAACAATAAGCTGGAGAAAGCGATCGAGCTTAAGAGTGGGATTCCGACCTATGTCGGATTAGGCGAAGATCCTTCAGGCGCGCCAATTCCGTTCGGAGGCGGAACCGGAACGGCCGGTAATCCGCCGCCACCGGTGGCTGAGACAGCCAGCAGTTCGGCGCCACCGGCGGCAGATACAACGACCAGCTATGCACCGGCGCCAGCGGGGGACAGTTCGGGTTATCCACCGGCACCAGCCGCCGATGCTCCAAATTATCCGCCGTCCGGGGATACGCCGAGGTATGCGCCGCCAGCAACGCCCGACACCAGCAATTACGCGCCGCCGTCGACAGGTGATACGACAAGTAATCCTCCACCAGCGATCGCCGATCCGGCAAATGCGGCCCCGCCACCCTCAGATTCGGGCTCGGGCAACTACCGGATTCCTAGCGGCGGTGGGATCAAAGCGGACAGTAGCGGTATCGAATAGCCTCGCAGGTTGTGGTCAGGCGACAGAGCACTCGACCGGCTGGTAATATGGCGGTCGCTTATGCGCCAGATACCTTTTCATCGCCCCGCTATTGGCCCCGACGAAGAACGCGAAGTAATCGATACGCTACGCTCGGGATGGATCACCACAGGACCCAAGGCCAAACGGCTCGAAGCTGAGTTCAAGGCCTATGTAGGCGCGCGCAACGCGCTGGCTGTCGCACACTGTACGGGCGCGCTCCACTTGGCGCTGTTCGCGATCGGGATCGGACCTGGCGACGAGATAATCACGACGCCGTTCACATTTACCGCGACGGCCGAAGTGATGGGCTACCTGGGCGCGCGACCGGTGTTCGCCGATATCAAGCCCGACACTTTCAACATCGATCCGGATGCGATCGAGCGTGCATTGGCGAGCGGGCGCAATCGCAAGGTCAAGGCAATCATGCCGGTGCATTTCGCTGGTCAGGCTTGCGATATGGATCGGATTGGAGCGATTGCTCGCCGATATCAGTTGCGAATCGTTGAGGATGCGGCGCATGCCGTAGGCTCGCAACGGATGATGGAAGGGCGTGGAATGGTGAAGATCGGCACGACCGGCGATCTCACCTGCTTCAGCTTTTATGCGACCAAGAATATCACCAGCGCAGAAGGCGGGATGATCACGACCGAGGATGACACGCTCGCGGCCAAGATCGCAGTGGCGAGCCTGCATGGAATGGATCGCGATGCGTGGAAGCGTTACGACTCCAGCGGGTCGTGGTTTTACGAAATCCATGACACTGGTTTCAAGTACAATCTTTCCGACGTACATGCGGCGATTGGAGTTGCGCAGCTAAAGCGTGCGGATGAATTGATGGGGCGGCGGCAGGCTATCGCGCAAGCCTACAACGATGCTTTCCGAAATGAACCGGCGCTTGAGATTCCGGTGATGGAGCCAGGCGTCGTGCACGCGTGGCATCTGTACGTGATGCGCTTGCGGCTGCCGGCCTTAAATATCGACCGCAATCGGTTCGTCGAGATTTTGCGGGGGCGCGGCGTCGGGACATCGGTGCATTGTATCCCGTTAAACACGATGGCGTTTTATCAGAAGCGTTACGGTTATCGGACGGGCGATTTTCCGATCGCTGAGGAAATCTACAGCCGCTGCCTGTCAATCCCGATTTTCCCCGCAATGAGCGATGAAGATGTCGCTTACGTTATCGAAAGCGTCCTCTCGACGACACGCGAGAATCGCCGTTGACCCAAGCGGTCGCCGACCTAATACTCAATCTCGACATCTTTAATCGTCTAACCGGAGGACGGCGTGCGAACCCTTGTGACGGGCGGAGCGGGATTTCTCGGATCTCATCTATGCGAGCGGCTGCTTAAAGAGGGGCATGAAGTAATCTGCCTCGACAATTTTTTCAGTGGGAAGCGCCGCAACGTCGCCCATCTGATCGGCAAGCCGAACTTTGAGTTGATGCGGCATGATGTAGTAGAGCCGGTGCTGCTCGAGGTCGATCGGATTTTCAACCTTGCCTGCCCGGCGTCGCCGGTCCATTACCAATACAATCCGGTCAAGACGATCAAGACTAGCGTAATGGGCACGATCAATATGCTGGGACTGGCTAAGCGGGTGCGAGCACGGATCCTGCTGACGTCAACCAGCGAGGTTTACGGCGACCCGGAACAGCATCCGCAGACGGAAGGCTACTGGGGACACGTGAATCCAATTGGCGTGCGATCATGTTACGACGAAGGCAAGCGCGTCGCTGAATGCCTGATGATGGATTATCATCGTCAGAACAACGTCGATATCAAGATAGTGCGAATCTTCAATACATACGGTCCGCGGATGGCGATTGACGACGGCCGGGTGGTATCGAACTTTTCGGTCGCGGCACTGAAAAATGAAGACATTCCGATTTACGGGGATGGACAGCAGACGCGGTCTTTCGCATATGTCGATGACACCGTCGATGGCATCCTCAAGATGATGGAATCCGAGGACTTCATCGGACCAGTGAATATCGGGAATCCGGAAGAATTCACCATTCTGGAACTAGCCCGGCAGGTGATCGAGTTGACGGGCGGTACGTCGAAGCTCGCATACCATCCGGCGCCCCCAGACGATCCGGTGCGGCGACGGCCCGATATCTCGCGGGCGCGCCAGAAGCTCAAGTGGGAGCCGAAGACGCAACTGCGCGAGGGCTTGAAGCTTACGATCGAGCATTTCCGTTCAGAGCTCGGGCTGTCACGCGGGTAGCGCCATCGATATCGGATCGGGCGATTTGCAGCGTGAGGCTGAAACCGGTTCACGGGCTTTTCTGTTCAAATCAGCAGTACTTCTTTTCCTGACGTGTTGCCTAGCGTCGCCGGATCGGCTGTGATCGGCTCCGAAACGGGCGAGCCTGAATCCGGAAGGGAGGAACCGGCGTGGCAACGGCGTTAATAACGGGTGCATCGAGCGGGCTGGGCGAGGTCTTCGCTCATCAACTTGCCCGCAAGGGTTACGATTTGGTTCTGACGGCGCGGCGCGAGGGGCGGTTGGCCAATGTCGCATTGAAGGCGAAAGAGATGGGGGCTAAGCGGGTAGAGGTTATCGCGTCCGACCTGGCCCGACGTGAGGCGCCGCCGGCGCTGATGCAGGAACTGGCAACGCGTGCATTACAAATCGATTACCTCGTGAACAACGCGGGGTTTGGAACGTCAGGACACTTTGAGCGGCTACCGCTTGAACGGGAGATTGAAGAGATCGATCTGAATATCACGGCGCTAGTCGCGTTGACACGGCTGCTGCTGCCGCCAATGGTCGAGCGGCGCAAGGGTACGGTTATCAATGTGGCGTCGACGGCGGCCTTCCAAGCCGTCCCTTTTATGAGCACCTACGCGGCGACCAAGGCGTTCGTACTGAACTTCACTGAAGGAATCGCGGGCGAACTTGCTGGGACAGGCGTAAAAGTCTTAGCGCTGTGTCCGGGGCCGGTGAAGACTGAATTCCAAAGCGTCGCGAAGAATGAAAAAGGAACGGTGCCATCGTTTATGTACCTGGACGCGGAAACGGTCGTCGCGCAGGGGATCGCGGCAGCCGAGAGCGGACGCATGGTGCACATCGCGGGCGTGATGAATTTCATGGCCGCCGAGTTTCAGCGGCTGATACC
>DATKPK010000120.1:0-9643 GCA_035524095.1 Binataceae bacterium (SeqCode)
TTCGCTTGCTTCCAAAAGGATCGTACCAGCGCCGGGCGGCGGCGCATGCGGCGCAAGGCAAGACGGCCGAAGTAGCCGAGTTCGGTGAGATCGTCCGGGCAGAAATTGGGCAAGGCATGGTGTTTCCAATAACCCCAGAGATACTCGACCGGGTTGAGCTCGGGCGCGTAGCTGGGCAGATACTCGGTCACCAGCCTACCGTCTTGGGCGGCCACGAACTCGCGCACCAGACGTGCGCGATGCTGCGGCAGGCGGTCCCAAATGAGTAATAGCTTGCCGGGCAAATGGCGCAGCAGATGACCCAGGAAATTCAGCACTTGGGCGGTGCGGATGGTGCCGCGATAAAGGCGGAAGTAGAAATTCCGCCAGGTGATGCCGGCCGCGGCAGACAGCACCTTCCAGTTGAAGTGGTACTGCAGCACCGGCGTTTGTCCGCGCGGCGCCCAGGTGCGCACCCGATGGGGCCGCTCGCTCAGTCCGCTTTCGTCGATGAAGAGGATCGTGCGGTCCTCGCGGAGCGCTTTTTTTTGAGCTGGGGCCGGCGCACCTTCTTCCACCGCTGGATAGCTTGCTCGTCGCGCTCGCGCGCCCGCCCCGTTGGCCGCTCCAGTTGAGCTTGCGCAGGATGCGCCACACCTGCGAGGCGTCGTACCGCACGCCATGTTGCTGCTCGATCAGCTTGCCCACCCGTGCCAGCGTCCATAGCCCACTCAGATATCCGAATTGCTCGGGCCCCTGCTTGAGGCATTGTTCGAGCTGCGCCACCTCGGCTTCGCTGAGCTTGGGCGGTCGGCCCGCCCGCGGTGCCCGGTGCAAACCGGCGCGGCCTTCTATCTTTAATGCCTTGGCCCAACGGTTCACCGACTGGCGATGGACCCCCAGCCTTCGCGCCACCTCGGCCTCCGAACAACCCTGCTCCAGTAACCGTGCCGCCTGCAATCGCCGCCGTTCCAAGGCCACCCGATCCCGCCGCATCCCTCGTGGAAATCCCATCCACTCTAGACTAGCTTATGTCACTCTATTATTCAAGTATCAATAAGATCTTCTTGCCGAACTTGACTCACAACTTTATGTACTGTCGATTCAGCTGGAAACTAGAGTAAAGTCCGCCTGCTGGATCGCCGCCCGCCAAGGCCGTCAATGACGCGAAAGCGACAAATTGATTTGCTGGGCTAATGTCATAGGCGCAATCGAGGTGAGCCGTTAGCGCCCTTGCTTAACCGCTTCTGCGCCGCCAATGAGATCGAGTATTTCGCTGGTGACGGCTTCCTGGCGCATCCGCCGCGCCAATCGGTCTAGTTCCAGGCTCTTTGTTCGGATGTTTTCGTGCGCGGCCTCCATCGTATGGAAGCGCGCTGTGTTCTCACTCGCGAACGATTCCATAGCGGCTGCCTCAAGCATCGCAAACACATACTCAGCGGCTAGTTCGTCGCGCAACCGCCGCGGTTTCATGTTAATCAGCGGTGCAAACTGTGTCCTTTGTCCAATCGTTCCCTGCATTTCGATTGGCAGCAGTTGCAGTTTCTTCAGGTTGTTTGCGCTTCCGCTGACGCTGCGCATGTAAAGCACGCTGATTGTGCTGATAATTTCGGATGTGATTAGCCGGTATACCTCCGCGGCGACCCGCCTCGCAGCCGCGCTGACTACGCCGCTGTGAGTTGCCGTGGGAAGTATCATATCTGGACGGAGTCCTTGCTCGGACGAGCGCTGAGCGCAGCGGGTTCCGGCGAAGATAAGATACGGCTTCGGCTGAGTGCGTGACGCACCCGTGGCCTCTCTGATGAGCGGTTCGTTAAACGCGCCGCAAAACCCATGTTCCGCACCAAATACCACAAGGCCAGACCGGAGCGCGACGTGCGGGATTGCGTCCGTGGCCTTCTCAGGCAGAAGAGCAGTAGCTTCGGCGACGGTGTTGCGAATTATAGTTACATAGTTACGAATCCCTTCCAGATAGCGTTGGCTCTCTTGCATCTGAGCAGCGGCAACGACGCGGATCGCCGCGACTATCTCGCCTAATTCTTTGAGCGAGCCGGTCTGCGCCGCGATCTCCTGTGCCCGTGCCACAGATCTACTTCGCCGGAACAAGCCCCGCCGAAGCTGCCGTGCTGACTTCAGCAATCAACTCAGACATGAGGCGGCGAAGGGCTATGCGCGCCGGATCGTCGAGCTCGCCCCCTGATTTGATCTCCGCGATCAGGGCAGCACCCTTTCCATCGAGCCACTGCGGCAGCGCCTTACGGACCTCCGCAACTTGAGGTAGCGGCAGCGAATCCAATATCCCCTCGTTGAGAGCAAGCAACAGCGCGACCTGATATGGCATCGCCAGACCCGAGTATTGTGGTTGACTCAGGACCGCGCGGATGCGATTGCCGTGCTCGATTAGGTGTCGTGTCCGATCATCAATCATCCCACCGAAACGCGTGAAGATCTCCAACTCAAGGAACTGCGCATATTCAAGACGCAGATTCTCCGCCAGTTTTCGCAGCGCAGGCGGCTGCGTTTTTCCTCCGACGCGGGAAACGCTCTTGCCTACGTTAATAGCGGGTTTCTGGCCCTCTTGAAAAAGTCGAGGCTCAAGCACGATTTGGCCATCAGTAATCGAGATCAGGTTCGTCGGAATATAGGCTGAAATATTGCCATCTTCGGTTGCTGCGATTGGCAGCGCCGTCAGCGAGCCGCCGCCATGTTCGTGGCGCAGCCGGGCGGCGCGTTCCAAGAGCCGCGAATGAATGTAAAAGATGTCGCCGGGGTAGGCTTCGCGTCCGGGTGGATTCCTGAGCAGCAATGAGAGCTGGCGATAGATACCGGCATGGCTGGTGAGATCATCGACGACCAGTAGCACATCGGCGCCTCGGTCGCTGAAATACTCCGCCATGGTGCACGCCGCATATGGAGCGAGAAATTGTAATCCCGGAGGATCATCCGATGCAGCGACTACGAAAATCGATCGTTCGGGTGCACCGTAGCGCTTGACGGCGTCTATCACCTGGGTCACGGAAGAGGTCTTCTGGCCGACCGCACAGTAAACGCAGATGACGCTCGAGTTGCGTTGATTGACGATTGCGTCCACCGCAATCGCGGTCTTGCCGGTCTCGCGATCGCCGATAATCAGCTCGCGTTGGCCTCGCCCCAGCGCCAGCATTGCATCGATAACGGTAAGACCGGTTTCGAGCGCCTGGCTTACCAGCTCTCGTTCGACAATGCCTGGCGCTGGCCTCTCGACCGGTTCGAATGTATTGACTTCCAGTTTCGGGCCACCGTCGAGCGGAATCCCTAGAGCGTTGACCACTCGGCCCAGCAACATCTTGCCAACCGGTACGCTAGCAACCGAACCAGTTCCGCGTACACGGTTACCTGCTTGGATTCCCTCGCTTCGGCCAAGCATTGCGCAACCAATCAGTTCAGGATCGAGCGCGAGAGCTATCCCGGTGACCGGCTGGCCACCACTCTTGCAGTCGAAACGCAGCAGTTCGTTAAGTTGCGTTTGTGGCAGTCCGGAGACTAGCGCGATGTCATCGCCAATACTTTCGACCCGCCCGACCAGATCCAGCGCCGGCTTGAAGGAAAGAGCAGCGATCAGGCTTTGCGCATTGCTCAATCGCTGCCCCACGCTTTCAGCCAGTGTGCTCATGCTGAAGCAACTCCCGTTGTGCATCGGCAAGATTGTCACGCCAGCTGAAGCGGAGCGTTGCGTGTGGAAACTTTAGTTCGGCTCCGGCGATGAGGTTGCTATCGATGGCAAATATGATCGGGTGCGATCCTGCAACACGTTTGCTCAGCGCCGCGCGGCACTGAGCTTCAGCGCCGGCCCCGAGCGGATAAGCGGTTGTAACGACCAATTCGCCGGGGTCCCGTCCCGCTTGGCCAAGCAAGGCGGCACGTTCCGTACCATTCAGATGGTCGAATTGATCGAGGACGCGGTCCAGAAACAACTCATCCAGCCGCGGCGCCGCGACCTGTTTCAACAGGCGCTCGGCGAGCGCCAGCGCTATTTGCAGCGACCGCTCGAATAGTTCGCGGGCGGCATTTTCTCGTTCCTCGTCAAGCCGCTTGCCACCGGCCGTTTTCAGTTTTTCGATATCGGCGCGCGCTGCTTCGATCATCTTCGACCGTTCGACGGCCATCGCCGCTTGCGCCTGATCAATAATGTTTCGCTGCTGTGCTTCGATCTCTAGTTGGCGAGCCTCAAAACTCTTACGAGCTTCGTCTGCGCTTTGGCGAGCGGCCTCCGCTTCCGCCTGAGCACGGGCGATTTCCGCCTTGCGTCGACTGATAATGGCCCTGACTGGCTTGAAGAGGAAGCGTGTGAGCAGCCATACGAGAACAAGAAAATTGACCGCTTGCAGCGCAAACGTCGTCCAACTGAAGGACATCAGTGCGAGGCGAAGGGATTTGCAAAAAGCAGGAGCAGCGCTACTACGAGGCAGTATATCGCCATCGTCTCGATCATCGCGAGCCCGACGAAAAGCGTGCGCGATAGGGCGCCCGCGGACTCGGGTTGTCTGGCGATTCCCTCCATGGCCGCGGCAATGGCGCGTCCCTCCGCCAAAGCGGGACTGATCGATCCCACTGCAACCGCGAGTGCGGCCCCAATTATACTAATCATCTGCACAGTCATTGCGCTTTCTCCATTACTACTTCGCGATCGCGCCAGCGGCGCCACCTATATAGACGGCGGCTAAAACTGAAAATATGTAGGCTTGGACGACGCCGACGAGAATTTCGAACGCCATGAATGGAATCGGAACCAGAAGGCCTGCCAGCGCCACGACGATCGCGATTACCAGTTCGTCACTCATGATGTTGCCAAACAACCGCATCATCAGCGAGAACGAACGCGTGAATTCTGACAGGATATTGAGCGGCAAAAGTAGCGGATTTGGCCTCAGATAACCCTCGAGATAACCGCCCAACCCATGTTGCTTGATTCCGAAATAATGCACCGAGAAAAAGACAACGAAGGCGAGCGCTGCCGGGGTTTCGATCGCAGCGGTGGGCGCACGTACTCCGGGAAGCAATCCGGAGAGGTTAGCCAATACGAGAAATATAAATAGGGTTCCCAGAAGGGGCAGAAATTCGAAAGGGTCACGGTTGACTGTTTCCCGGATCTGATCTTCGATCGCGCTGATTAGCGTCTCGATCATGGCCTGCAGCCCGCCAGGACTAACGCTAAGCCGCCTCGTCGCGAAGCTGCAAGCGATAACCAGCGTAGCCATCAGCATCCAAGTCGTGACCACCGTTCCTGTAATCCCGATCAGACCGATATGAAACACGATCGTCGTTTCGAGTGGAGAATGGCTCATGAAGCCCCCTCAAACAACAACTTGCGCTCACGCATGACGAAGATTCTAATTAATTGAAAGCCAGCTAAGGCAAAAAGCAATGGTGCAGCGCCGATTCGCGCGATTAAGACAAATATCGCGCTCACGCCGAGCAATCGCAAAACATGAAACGAGCACGCAACTAGAGGTCGGGAACTGGCGCAGTACAAACTAACGTTCCATTTGAGACCAAGAAGATATGCGATACTAACAACCGCACCGATGGAGAGAAAAATGAGTGCCCTTGAATCTTCGACGTTCACGATTCCGCATTCATCCTTTTCCAGACCATATAAAAGCCCGCCGTCACACCAACCAAAACCAGCGTCGCACTCCAAAACACGCCCGAATGGAAATGCCCATCGAGCCAGCGGCCAATAAACGCTCCGAGCAGAGTTGGACCGACAATCGTCCAGCCGAACCGCCCCATCATGCCGAGTGCTCGGCTGAGTGGCAATTCACCAGTCCGATCCCAGTGTTCGCGTCTTTGCCGCACTTGCTCGACGACTCGCTCGAGCCGCGTTTCTTCTTCATCGGAAGACCCGCTGCCCTTAGCATCGCTCATCGGCGTTGGCGAACCAGCGGATCCCGTGAAGGCTCGCCCGGACGCAAATAGCGGTAAATCTGCTGAATGGCGGCTTGCTGAAGACCGAGCGCGCCAACTCGCGCGGCCTTTTCGATCTCAGCATTGCTAGCCATCTGCGCCAGAACGATCTCCCGAAGATGCTTGAGGTTTGTTCCAATTATGGCCTCGCGAGTAGCAACCTCCACGGACTTGCCATCATGCACGCGGAGAACTCCGCCACGGATCGCCGCATAGTGCTCCGCTCCGGAGGCGTCACGCCAGATCAGTACGCTGATCGCCAGCGCAGTTAGAAAATCGGCATGGCCGGGCTGTATGCCGAAAGTCCCGGTCAAATCCTCGGCCCGAATGTAGCGAATATCGTCCTCGCTCACGACAATCGCGGTAGGCGTGGTAATTACCAAGTTCATTGGCATGGCTTAACTCGGGGCTTCATTCAACCGGGTTTCCTTCGTACGCGCATCCTCGAACGTTCCAATCATGTAGAAGGAGCCCTCGGCCCACTTGTCGCCGTCACCGGCCAAGATCGCACGGCAACCTTTGAGTGTTTCCTCAAGCGGAACGGATTTGCCTGCAATGCCCGTAAACTGCTCAGTAACGAGAAAGGGCTGGGTCAGAAAGCGTTGCAGCCGCCGGGCTCGTCCGACGACCAGCCGGTCCTCGCTGCTCAATTCATCAACCCCTAGTAACGCGATGATCTCCTGCAGTTCACGGTACCGTGCGATGGTCTTGCGCACCTCTTCGGCCAATACGTAATGCTGCTCGCCGACGACTCGCGGATCGAGCAGTATCGAGGTCGAATTCAAGGGATCGATCGAGGGGTACAAACCTTGTGCGGCCATGTCACGTGACAACACTATCGACGAGTCCAGATGACGAAAGGTCTCGACCACGGCGGGATCGGTAAAATCGTCAGCCGGAACATATACCGCTTGAATAGCAGTTATAGCAGCACCAGCCACCGAGGTGATTCGCTCCTGAAGCGCTGAAATTTCCGTCGCAAGGGTTGGTTGATACCCGACACGCGACGGCAGGCGTCCCAGCATACCGGACACTTCCGCCCCGGCCTGGACAAAGCGGAAGATATTGTCCATCAACAGCAAAACGTTACGTCCCATGACGTCCCGGAAGTATTCCGCAACCGTTAGAGCGGTCATTCCGACCCGCCAGCGCGCGCCCGGCGGTTCATTCATTTGCCCAAATATCAATGCGGTGCGGGCTAGGACGCCCGAGCTGCGCAAGTCACCTAGCAACTCGTGTCCCTCTCGCGAGCGCTCGCCAATTCCCGCGAAAACCGATATTCCTGAATACTTCTCAGCCGTAGTCCGAATCAATTCTGTAATAAGAACGGTCTTGCCTACGCCCGCGCCCCCAAACATGCCGGCCTTGCCGCCCCTGGCTAGTGGCGCGAGCAGATCGATGACTTTAATTCCCGTCTGAAACACTTCGCGCGAAGGGTCCTGCCGGTTGAACATCGGCGCGTCCCGATGAATAGGCGATCGCGGAACCCCGGCTGCGAAGCCCCCCAGTTCGTCGATCGGTTCTCCAACCACGTTGATCAGGCGTCCAAGCAACTTCTCACCAACAGGAACCAGTATTGGTCCTCCGCTCTTGCGAACTGCCGCTCCGCGGCGGAGGCCAGCGGTGCTTTGCATCGCGATCGCCCGTATGGTGTGGCGATCCACGTGGTCTTGCACCTCCATGAGCAAGGGAACCCCGCCACCTTCGACGATCAGCGCTTCGTTAAGCGAGGGCAACCCACCATCAATAAACTCCACGTCTACCGCCGACCCACGCACCCGAACGACGACGCCTTCGATGGCGGTTTCCGAGTTTGGCGCAAGGGCGGATCCGGCTTGCTCGCCAGAATTCTCTACCTTTTTACTGGCGCGAGCGCCATGATCATATTTGCCTAGCGTCATCACACGCGTGAACTGTGACGAAAGACGTTATGAGCGAACAATTGCATGTTCAAGACAGGAGACGCTATGCCGTCTATTCGGCATCCCCCAGCCTCAGGCTTTTCATCTTAAGGTTTCTTTGACAAGTCATTAAAAGCCTTGCCGGTAAAGGGACATTCAAACAGCCTGAGCCAATGGCAGGGCAGGGCGCTACGGAGCCAATGCATGCTGGATACACCTCGAATTGACCCGCACGCTGAAGAGACCGCCGTGGCGATGGCGATGAACCGAGTCTACGCAGCACGATAAACTGGTTGTAGTTGGAATTGATTCCGGTTTCGATCACGACGTGACATCCGGTGAGCCCTTCGTAGTATTGCTCAAGAGCCTGAGCGCGTTCCTCGATAAGTGCCCGCATGGCATCGGTCAGCGCGACAGTTATCTTAAGTGGCCGTCAATAATGTTTATTATCTGTGTTTTGCACTTGCGGCTCAGTAGCGACACCGCGCGGTTAACTAAGTCTTTTACTCACGTATCCCGACGCTGTTTGTTAGGCATTAAGAAATATCCTGTCGTGACAGTCGTTCCCGATCCCGGGTCGGAAGATCACACCGATCAATGATGCGGGATGCAACTCCGATCAATATACTTTTCGCGCGAGCACATGTTGCTCTCGTGGATGCACATCTCGCTGGGTTGCGTTCACACAAAGAGACCGTGGATAACTGCCTGTGCAAAGCCCGCCGGCAGATTGTCCTTTATCGATTAGCTCCATCAGGCTGGCGGATGAATTCCCCTGGAAAAGACGATACGCACGCCATTACATGCGTAATCGCATCGGTATCGTACGAGTCTCCGGAATCGGTACGTTTCGAAAAAGGAGTTGAGTTGGACGACGCGTTCCGGCCACACCTCAACCGCTTGAATACCAATAGAGACACCAAAGTTGGTGAAGGCGAATTTCATCGTCGGATGTCCTAGTTCGCGGCAGAAGTAGCCCGGCTGAGCAATCCACATGCGGTTGAGTATGACTAAACATCGTTCGCGCTGAACCCGCGCCCATGGTTCCTCGGGAAAAAAGTGAGTCATCCAGAGCATCATTCCGAGGCCAAGGTCTTGAGTAATAGTCAGGCTTGGATAGCTCTTTTCAACGATGATTCTCATCTGCCCGATCTCATGCGCGAGAGCATCTTCATCGAGCAGCCGGTAGACAACGTAGCCATGGAATGGATCTAGCGCGCCCAATCCGAAGCCTGGATAAGGAGCGCTCAAATCTTCGAGCATCTTCCAGTGCACTCCCGTGCCGGGAATTACGAACGATGAGTGGATATCTCTCACTAGCTGAATCGCTTTCGCACGATATGCCGGAATTATCCGGCCCAGCCGCGACAGCGCGAAAACCCACATCGCGAGATAATGAAAGTATTGTCCGTCGCGATCCGGAGCTTCGCCAATGCGAAACCCGCGTGGCCGTCCGAGCACGCGTTCGACCTCGGCCACAACTGATTCCGCTTCAACCAGGAGCTCGTCGCGGCGCAGTTGCTGATAGAGCGAAGCCAGCAGAACAACGGCAAAGGCATCGGTCCATAGGTACCGCAGGCCATTGGGCCAGATGCGTTGATCACGCATCCAGTCGAGCTTAGCCAGTACTTTATCGATCGCCTGATCCATCTGATCTGCTCTCGCGGCTAGACTCCAAACGGGAACGTCTCCGGAACTCCAGCAGCGGCAACGGACGCTAATGGCGAAACGGCTCTGGTCTCGTCGAACCAGATGTATTCGTCAAACTGCCTGGACAAGCAGGCCTGGAAATAGTGGCTCATAAGTTCAGTATCGGG
>DATKPK010000121.1:0-13182 GCA_035524095.1 Binataceae bacterium (SeqCode)
TGCTCCGGCGGCGGAGGGGTTGCTACGCGTCTACAGTTTCGAGCTGCGGCATCTGCTTGGGGACGACGCGAAACATCCACGAATACTCGAAACGTTGAATCGGCGCGGGTATCGCTTCTTACCGCGGGTGAGTATTTACCGGCCGGATGATGCGCCGACTTCCGGAGAATCCGATGGAACGTTCGGGGCTCAGGCGGTCACTGGTGCCTATCAGATTGAAAGCGATGAGTCGGTCGGCCCGTTCGCCCCGACAGCGCATGAACCTCAAGCTCAGGCTGGTGGCCTTGGGAAACGACCATTCGCAATCCCCAGGTCTATCGTCGGGAAAGGAATGCCGCCAATAAAGGTCGGTGTGTTGCATTCGCTGACCGGTACGATGGCACATAGTGAGAGCCCGGTGGTCGATGCCACCCTGCTCGCGATCGACGAACTCAATCAGCGCGGGGGGTTGCTTGGCCGCCGCGTTCAAGCGGTAGTAGTCGATGGCAAATCTGACGCAGCGACCTTTGCACGGCACGCCGAATGGCTAATCAAGGAAAAGCGGGTGTTGGCAATTTTCGGCTGCTGGATGTCGGCGCATCGGAAAGCGGTGGTGCCGATGGTCGAGCGCCATGACAACTTGCTCGTCTATCCGGTTCAATACGAAGGTCTCGAAAGTTCCCCGAACGTCTTTTATCTTGGCGCTGCGCCCAATCAACAGATAATTCCGGCAATCCGGTGGGCCTTCGGCTTCCTGAACTGCAAGCGGTTGTTCCTGGTGGGTTCGGACTATATCTTCCCGCGCATCGCGAACGAGATCTTGCGTGATCAGGTCAAGCGAATGGGAGGTACGATTACCGGCGAAAACTATATTCCGTCGGGCGGAGTCGAAATGTCGTCGCTAGTGGCGGAGATCACCGCGAGCAATCCTGACTTAATCGTCAATACTATCAACGGCGATAGCTATATTTCATTCTTTCGCTCACTGCGTGCACACGGTTTGACCCCCGACCGGATTCCGGTGCTCTCATTCAGTATCGGAGAGAACGAACTGAGAAGTATCGACATCACCGGAAATTACGCTGCCTGGAATTACTTTCAGAGCATCGACCGCGCAGAGAATCATCTTTTCGTAAATGCATTCCGTGCCCGCTACGGACCTCAGCGAGTGACTTCCGATCCGATGGAAGCTGCCTATATCGGCGTGCATTTATGGGCGCAAGCGGTCGAACAGGCCGGATGCGAAGATCTTCGACGGATCCGTGAAGGATTGCGTCATCAGAGTTTGAACGCGCCCGAGGGAGCCGTTCACATCGATCCGGCGAACCAGCATACCTGGAAAACGATTCGCGTCGGAAAGATCGTCGAAGAAGGTCAGTTCGACATAATATATAGTTCAGAAAATCCTATACGTCCCGAGCCGTATCCGGACAGCCGCTCAATCGATGAATGGCGGACCTTTCTCAGCGACCCGCAAACTCACTAACCACTTATCCAACGACATTGCCATGTTGTAAAACGGCGGCGCGAGTATCATCGTGCTCGAGGCCGCAAACTGCGTCTGAACTTAAGGTAACGTTAAATTACCGTTAGATGATCGTTGTATAAAATATATATTTTCAAACCGGACGCGCTCTGCCGCTCTAGATTCGTTAACACGCTTCTGATGTGCGATCACTGGGCACATGCTCACTGAAAAGGCATCAGGGTGAGCATTCGCTCTCTCCACTCATTGCGCGTCAACGTCCAATGAGTTTGACCGCATCTCACGATAACTCCTGGAAAGCTAGAAAGCAGCGGCATGCCGCTTGCTCAAACCAGCGCGCCAAGCGGAGTCGCATTCCGTGAACCGCGATTGGGACCGGCGTTAAGCTTTAACGGTTGAGAGGAGCAGTTGTGAAGCATCGACGTAAAATCGGGTTCGGCCACGTGACCACACTCGTGGCACTCGTGGCGTCACTAAGTGTTTGGGTTGGAGGCACCGCACGGGCCGACACGAGCCCGGGTAGCACTTCGAGCAGCGTGGCCAACAATACTTCAGGAACCGAAGTGGCTCAGGCATCACCTTCGGACGCGACTATTGACGAGTTGCGACAGGAAATTCAGGAAGAGCGAGCCCGCCAAGCTCAACTAGAAAGCCGGCTCGATCAACTGCAGAACGCGCAACAGCAACAAGAGCAGAGCCAATCCACGCTGCAGGAAACTTTGACCAAACTGCAGGTAGGGCGCGGTAATGAGAGGGTGCCGAACGGCGCATCACAGGCTGACATTTACGATCGGGGCTTTTTCCTGCGCAGCAAGAACGGCAAGTTTTCGCTCAACATCAACGGTTTGATGCAAATTCGTTATTCGTTCTTCAAGCCTAATTCGGTCGGGCGTTACAACTATTCCAACCGCACACAGAACGACTTCGAGATTTATCTTGGCCGTCTAGCGTTTTCAGGCAACGTCTTCGAGCCAAATCTCAAATACTTTATGCAGATTCAAGGTTTCACGACGGGAAGCTCGAACGACATGACGCTGCTCGACTGGTTTATGGCGAAAACCTTCAGCCCTTATTTCACGCTGCAAGCAGGACGATCATGGACGGCATATACATGGGAATTCTACGCCAACCCGGCGTGGCTGACGTTCCCCGACCTGTCGACGGCCGAATACGGATTCGTGCTGCCGCGTGCGATTGGACTTGCAGCGTATGGGCAATGGGAGAAGCTTTCTTACGAAGCTGAGATAGCCAACGGTATTCCGGCACTCGATTCCGGTGGCACGGACAACGTCGACTCAAATTTTGCCTATATTGGGCATTTGCAGTATGACATTCTGGCCCCAGCTTTCTTTGGGTTCTCGGAAACTCATCCGGATGACAGTTATGCAGCCGAACCGGGACTGTCGATCTGGGGCTCCGGCATGTACAACCCGGTTAATAGCAACTCGACGTTCGAAAACGAGCTAGCAGGCGATTCAACCTACGGTGGCAATACGTCAATAGGATTTCGTTGGGGCTACTTCACCGCGCAAGGCACGGGTTATTATAGGCGCACGCAGCCCGGCAATGAAGCTCGCTCCCAGGGTGTTACTCAGTACAATTCCTGGGGCTATGGCGAGCAGGCTGGCTACTACGTCGTTCCCGGAAGGTGGGAGATTGCCCAGCGAGTGTCTGGTATCTGGTGGGGACAGGGCGAGATCCCACAGTCTGGCACGCCTTCGGATCCCAGCTCAGAGACGTACTGGTTCAGTGGACCGGACGAGTTCTCATATAACCGCATTACCGAGTACTCGGCTGACGTCAACTACTACCTGTATGGGCACAACGCGAAGGTCGAACTTGAGTACTCGTACCTCGCGGGCAAAGACTTCAATAGCAATGGTTTCGGAGCCAGCCGCGTGTGGTTACAGTCACAACTGCAGTTCTGACCTGTGAAAATAGAGAGACAGCTAAAGCATTAACTCACAGACACATTGAGGAACTACAAAGCAAAGTGAAAGATCTCTTGAAGAATCTAATCGAGAAGAAACGCGCGGCCCAGCAGCGGCTCGTACAGATCACCGGAGTGTGCGCAGCCCTAGCGCTGCTGACCCAAGGTCAAGCGCTGGCACAGGATACGGTCAAAGTCGGCGTGCTGCATTCGTTGACCGGAACGATGGCGATCAGCGAAGTGACGGTTAAGAACGCCACCATGCTCGCGATCGACGAGATCAACGCGGCCGGCGGCGTCAACGGCAAACAGATAGTACCGGTGGTTGAGGATGGAGCTTCGGAGCCAGGAACATTTGCACAGAAAGCCCAAAAGCTCATCGAAGAAGATAACGTCGTAACGGTTTTCGGCGGATGGACCTCAGCAAGCCGCAAGGCGATGCTGCCGGTGTTCGAGCGTTTGCACGGACTACTGTGGTATCCAGTACAATTCGAAGGTAATGAATGCTCCCCTGATATTATGTATTCGGGCGCGCAGCCGAATCAGCAGATTCTGCCTGCGCTCGAATGGGCAAAGCAGAAGGGTTACAAGCGCTACTTCTTACTAGGCTCGGACTACGTTTTTCCGCGCACGGCCAATCTGATCCTGAAGAAGCATATTCTTCATGACGGAATGGAACTCGCGGGCGAGGAATACGTTCCGCTTGGAGGCACCGACTTCAGCGCCATCGTCAACAAGATTCAGGCGGCTAAGCCCGATATTATCTTCAATACCCTTAATGGTGACAGCAACGTCTCATTCTTCAAGCAGATGGCAGCGGCGGGTCTCCCATCGTCTAAACTTCCAGTTATGTCGTTCAGTATCGCAGAACCGGAGGCCAAAGCGATGGGGCCTTCTTTGGTTCAAGGGAGTTATGCTGCCTGGAATTATTTCCAGACCCTTGATGATCCGGCCAGTAAAAAGTTTGTAGCGGCTTATCAGGCCAAGTTCGGGGCTGATTCGGTAGTAGACGATCCGATGGCGCATGGCTATCTCGACGTCTATGAATGGGCCGCTGCTGCAACTGCGGCGAAGAGCTTTGACCCGGCCAAGGTTCGAGCTGCTGCGGTGAAGCTACCCTGGAAAGACATCGTGATGGGAAAGACCAAATTCGCTGCCAACCAGAGTCTGTATCAGACGGCGTATGTCGGTCAGCTGGATCCGACCGGTCAGTTTACTATCCTCTGGAACTCAGGCAAGCCGATCTATCCTGAACCTTATGATCCGCTGGCGTTTCCTGGCAAAAAGTGTGTTATTCACTGATCGCTGACGCACCGTAGGTGATGAGGCTGAGGTGGCCTGTCTCAACGACAGGCCACCAATCGAATGAGCACGACAGGAACGTATGACTGAATCTTCTCTGCTAATCGGTCAGCTCTTCAACGGAATCAGCGTCGCTTCGATTCTTCTGCTTGCTGCCTTGGGTCTTGCTCTGAGCTTTGGCCTGATGCGTGTCATCAACATGGCCCACGGCGAGATTCTGATGATGGGCGGCTACCTCACGTACATGACGCTCAAAGTAGTACCGCACGGAATTGGGTACTTACTCGGAGTTGTGGTGGCGTTCGTCGGAGCGGCCCTATTCGGGGGCTTCCTTGAGGTTACGCTGATTCGGCGTTTGTATGGCAGGCCCTTGGATACGCTATTAGCAACCTGGGGTATCAGCCTGATTATGCAGCAGGGAGCCCGCTCTATCTTTGGGCCTATCGGCGATGAAGTGACTGCACCATCGTGGCTGTCCGGCTCGATAAATGTCGCTTCCGGTTTGAATATCCCAATGGTGCGCCTCTTCATTATTTTGCTTTCTGCTTTGGTGCTGGCGGCGGTAGTGCTGCTGATCGCACGGACTCGCGTAGGACTGCTGGTGCGCGCAGTGCATCAGGATCGCGATATGGCGGAGGCGTTGGGGATCAATACGCGGACGGTCGACCTGATCGTCTTTGCCATAGGCAGTGGTGTGGCGGGGCTCGCAGGGGCAGCACTCGCGTTGATTGCGCCTGTGACGCCGACGGTCGGACAGAGCTACATAGTATATGCTTTTCTAGTGGTCATTCTCGGTGGCTTAGGAAGTGTGCTCGGCACGGCAATCGCCGCAGCAATAGTGGGCTTGTTTTCGGCGGGTGCACAAGTGTTCACGAGTGTCAGTACCTCTGACGTGCTACTGCTTCTGTTTGTTATAGCGTTTATTCAATTCCGGCCGCGCGGCATCGTGACGGCGAGTTCGCGTTCGCTAGAGGAAAGCTGAGATGCGGCGGAGCGAGAATCTAGTCTATGCCGCCGCCTTTGTCGCGCTGGCGCTGGCACCGGCTTATCTCGGAGACTACGAGCTTTCGCTGCTCGGGCGGTTTCTAGCGATGGGAATCCTCGCGATGGGCATTGCCCTAGTGTGGGGCAATGCGGGAATCCTGCCGCTTGGACAGGGATTATTCTTCGGGCTTGGCGGTTACGCACTCGCCATGCATCTCAAGCTGACCGCTCTTAGTCCGGGAGATATTCCGGACTTTATGCAGTGGAACGGACTCGATTCGCTGCCATGGCTATGGGTGCCGTTCGAAAGCGGCTTCTTTGCCATCGTAGCCGCGCTGGCGGTGCCTGCGATTCTGGCGGCGGCGCTCGCATGGCTGGTGTTCCATCGGCGGGTCGGTGGAGTTTATTTCGCGATCATAACGCAAGCGCTGGCGCTAGCCGCGACAACCTTCATCATCAGCCAGCAAGGCTATACTGGTGGTTTCAATGGTTTGACCGATTTCAGCAGCGCCTTCGGCTTCGATCTTTCAGACCCGCATACGCAGTTAGGACTGTACTGGGTAACGCTCGCGATTCTAGGGCTAATGTTCATCACCGGGCAGTGGCTCCTGCAGACGCATTTCGGCAAGCTGCTCCGCGCGATCCGCGACGGCGAAAATCGTGTACGATTTCTTGGATATGACCCGGCGCCGTACAAAGTGATCGTATTCGCAATAGGTGCGATACTCGCGGCGATTGCTGGTGTACTGTACACGCTCAATCTGAGTGTTATCTCACCGGCGATGATTGGTGTAGTGCCATCGATCGAAATGGTAATCTGGGTCGCCGTCGGCGGCCGCGATAGCCTGGCGGGAGCGATTCTTGGCACGTTACTCGTCAATTTTGCGAAAGATAAAGTAAGTAGTGCTTTTCCAGAGTTTTGGCTATATCTGATGGGAGCGCTGTTCGTCTTCGTGGTGACCCTGATGCCACAGGGCATCGGCGGAGTGCTGGAATCGCTGATGCGCGGCTCGAAGGGCGAAGTGAAAGAGACTGCGATAATGCCTGCGGTGATGATGGTTGGCGAGAAACCAGAGGAGAAAGTCCACACTTAGCGAGTGGGCGTGCGATGGATAAGCAGCTGCTCCAGGTTGAAAACGTAACTGTCTCGTTTGACGGCTTCAAGGCGCTGGACAATGTAAGTATCGGAGCAGTTCCGACCAGCGTTCAGGTAGTGATTGGTCCAAACGGAGCCGGCAAATCCACCCTGATGGATACAATCATCGGCCGCGTGCGTCCGATTAGTGGACGGGTGATGTTCAAGGGCGCCGACATGGTGCGTCTGCCGGAATATGAGATTGTGCGGCGAGGCATCTGCCGAAAATTCCAGACACCAGGAATATTGCCTACTCTGACCGTCGAGGAGAATGTGGCTGTGGCGGCGAAGCGTAGCCGCGGATGGCTCGGATCATTCAAACGATCACTCAGTGCCGCTGAGCGCGACCACGTCCGTGAGATTCTTGAGATTATTGGATTAAGCGGCAAAAGCCAAATGCTGGCGGCTCATCTTGCGCACGGAGCCAAGCAATGGCTCGAAATCGGTATGGTCGTGTCGTCCAACGCAGAATTACTGTTACTCGACGAGCCAGCGGCGGGCATGACACAGCAGGAGCGCGGGAAAACAGCGGAACTGATCAAAAGTCTCGCGCGGCGGCATTCGTTTATCGTAATTGATCACGACATGGATTTCGTCGAGCAACTCGAAGCGCCAGTGAGCGTGTTACACATGGGGCGGATGCTCAAGCAGGGATCGATCGACGAAGTGCGGAACGATCCTCAAGTGCAATCGGTCTATCTGGGCCGGGTTGAGGAGGCAGACCTTGCTCAAGCTTGAACGGGTCGGCGCGGCTTATGGAGCGAGCCCGATTCTCAACGAGATTCGCCTTGAGGTCAGATCCGGCGAAGCAATGGCTTTGCTCGGGCGCAATGGCGTAGGCAAGACTACATTACTGCGTACGATTGCTGGACTGCACCGAACGACGGAAGGCAAGATCAACTTTGACGGAGAGGACGTCACTGCTCTGAGCGCCTTTCAGCGTGCTCGACGCGGAATTGCATTGGTTCCTCAGGGGCGCGGGATATTTCCACATCTTACAGTAGAAGAGAATCTGACGCTCGGTTTATCATCGCTGACCGGCCGCGACACGCCGATTCGCACTATTCAGCCATTCGTTTATGAAATGTTTCCGGTGCTGGTAAAGTACCGAGCGCGCAAAGGCGGTGCCTTGAGTGGCGGCGAACAGCAACAGCTCGCGATCGGACGGGCGCTGGTGGCGCAACCTAAATTACTTCTGCTTGACGAGCCGACTGAAGGAATTCAGCCGTCGATTGTGCAGGAGATTGGCAACGCCTTGACCCGGATTCGTAGAGAATTGAAGATTGCAGTGATCCTCGTGGAGCAATTTTTGAAGTTTGCGTGGTCAATTACAGACAACTATTCCGTGATGCAGCGTGGGCGTATTGTACGCAGTGGCGATACAAAAACTGAATCACCAGAAGCGGTAACTCATCTTCTGAATATATGAATCTAGCGGACGCCCAATGAGGCTAACGCCCAGAGAAATCGATAAACTGCTCATCTTTACCGCAGCCGAGGTCGCACGCCGCCGCCGGAGCCGCGGCCTGAAGCTCAATTATCCCGAGGCCACGGCATTGATCTCGGCGGAGGTGCTCGAGGTAATTCGCGACGGGCTTTCATTGGCCGATGTGGTAGCCTTTGGCACTACGATCCTGAGCCGCGATGAAGTGATGGAGGGTGTCCCTGAGATGCTAGCTGAAATTCAAGTTGAAGGGACATTCCCCGACGGCACGAAGCTAGTTACGGTCCATCGGCCGATTCGATGATCGGCAGACTGAGACTATCAACTTATGATACCAGGCGAATATCTACTCGCTGAGGGCGACATCATCGCCAACGCGGAGCGTGAGACGCTCGAAATCGAAGTAGTGAATACTGGTGACCGTCCGATTCAAGTCGGATCGCACTTCCACTTCTTTGAGGTCAACAAAGCCCTGCGATTCAATCGAGCCCGAGCTTTCGGCATGCGATTGAACATTCCTTCGGGGACAGCGGTGCGCTTCGAACCGGGGGATGACAAGCGCGTTGTGCTGGTGCGTATAGGCGGAGCGGGGATCGTACATGGACTGAACGGGCTTACATCAGGGCAGGCGACCGAAGAGAGGAAAGCTGACGCATTACGGCTTGCGGCCGAACGCGGTTTTCTCGGAGCCGACAAGTGACGCTGCGTATCCCGCGCCTGCAGTATGCGGATCTCTATGGTCCCACTACGGGCGATCGCATTCGGCTCGCTGATACCGGCCTTTTGATCGCAATTGAGCGAGACTTAACGCTGGCAGGCGAGGAGGCGAAGTTCGGAGGCGGCAAGAACCTGCGCGACGGCATGGGCCAATCAGGCAGTGTGTCGGCGGCAGCGGGCGGACTCGATCTGGTCGTCACCAATGCAGTGATTCTTGATCATTGGGGAATAGTGAAAGCGGATATCGGTATTCGCGCCGGACGAATCGTCGCGATTGGCAAAGCCGGCAATCCGGACATCATGGACGGCGTTACGCCCGGAATGGCAGTGGGCGCGGGGACTGAGGTTATCGCGGCGGAGAACTGTATAGTAACTGCCGGGGCAATCGACGCTCACGTTCATTTCATCTGTCCGCAGCTCGCGTGGGAGGCATTGTCGGCGGGCATTACCACTTTACTTGGGGGTGGCACGGGTCCAGCAACAGGGACTGACGCGACTACCTGCACGCCGGGACCGTGGAATATTCATCGAATGTTGCAAGCGGCGGAAGGGCTCCCAGTTAATCTAGGCTTTCTTGGCAAAGGAAATTGCTCGGAGCCGGTGCCATTGCGCGAACAGATCGAAGCTGGCGCGATCGGCCTCAAGCTGCACGAGGACTGGGGCACAACGCCTGCGGCGATCGATTGTGCATTGTCGGTAGCTGAAGCCTACGACGTACAGGTGGCTATTCACACCGACACGCTGAACGAAGCGGGGTTCGTGCAAGACTCGATCGACGCATTCAAAGGGCGCACGATTCACACTTACCATACTGAGGGTGCAGGTGGCGGTCATGCACCCGACATCATTAAGGTATGCGGGGAACCCTACTGCCTGCCCTCCTCTACTAATCCTACGATGCCATTCACGGTCAATACACTCGGCGAGCATCTGGATATGTTGATGGTGTGCCATCATCTCGATCCCAACGTGCCCGAGGACGTGGCATTCGCAGAATCACGCATACGGGCCGAGACGATCGCAGCCGAAGATATCCTGCATGATCTAGGGGCGATCAGCATGATGTCGTCGGATTCGCAGGCAATGGGGCGGATCGGTGAAGTAGTAATCCGCACATGGCAAACGGCTGATAAGATGAAGGCGCAGCGTGGTGCTCTCGAAGGAGAGGCAGCGGGATCAGATAACGTCCGGGCGCGCCGTTATGTAGCTAAATATACCATCAACCCGGCGATCGCCCATGGGATTTCTCACGATGTTGGCTCGCTTGCAGCAGGCAAAGTGGCCGACATGGTGATTTGGAAGCCGGCCTTTTTCGGTGTCAAACCCGAGTTGGTAATCAAGAGCGGGATGATTGCGTGGGCCGCAATGGGCGATCCCAATGCCTCGATTCCGACGCCGGAGCCAGTCATATACAGACCGATGTTTGCGGCACTCGGACGAGCGCTTGGAGAGACCTCTTTGACCTTTCTGTCGACGGCGGCCTTCGACGCTGGGGTGCATCAGCATCTAGGCTTGACGCGCAAAGCGGTGGCCGTGAATCATTGCCGCGGATTAGGCAAGCGCGACATGATTAACAATGAATTTCTCCCGCGAATCGAGGTCGATGCGGAGACCTACGAAGTGCGTGCTAATGGAGAATTGCTCACTTGTGAACCAGCGGTGCGGCTGCCGATGGCACAGCGCTATTTTTTGTTCTGATCATGCTTGTGATCGAAAAGCTACCGGGCACGGATGCATGCATCAATCTGACAAAGCATGAACGCGACACTATAGTAATGACCTTCGAGGAGCGGCGTTGGCTGCGACGGAAGGCGACGACCGCGGCCGGACGGGCGATCGCGCTGGCGCTGCCAACGGGCTCGAGGATCGATCCTGGGGCAATTTTAGCTGTTGAGCCGAACTGGTATTTGCAAGTTGAGGCAGCTAGAGAACCAGTGCTAGTTGTTTATCCTGAGGATCGGGATATGGCGATTCGCGTCGCGTTCGAGGTCGGCAATCATCATTTCCCTCTGGCGCTTGATGGCAAGAACCTCGTGGTCCCCGATGATACTGCCATGACGCAATTGCTCTCGCGGCTTGATGTGCCATGGGAACGGAAAGACATAGTATTTGACCCGATCGGCCGAGGCCACAGCCATGACGATTGAGACATTACTGAGCCTGCTGCAGTTCAGCGACGGACTCTTTCCGGCGGGGGCGTATGCTCATTCGTTCGGGCTTGAGACTGTTATCGACGAGGAACGAGTGACTAATGCCGCCAGCGCCGAGAAGATCCTGCGCGCGCATCTTGAAGGAAACGTTGGTCCGTGTGATGCGGTGTATGCGGTCAACGCCCTACGGGCGATATTGGCCGATGATGGAGACGCATGTATCGAGCTGGACATTAAGCTGGACGCCATCAAAAGTGCAGCGGAACCGCGCGAGGCAAGCCGGCAGCTCGGGCGGCAAACACTAAGAATTGCAGACACACTAATTGGCCGTAGCTCACTGAGTAGATATGCACGGTCGGTAGATGCCGGATTGACGCCGGGCCATCATGCAGTCGTTTTTGGAATTATTGGCGGCGCGTGCGGATGGTCAGAAGAGGCAACCGCGGCGGCATTACTCTATGCTTCCGCAGCGGGAATCGTTGGGGCCGCGACACGACTGATACCACTAGGACAGACTCAAGCACAACGCTTGATTAGTAACGCTTCGGGACTGATTGCGCGGCTCGCCGAAGAGGCGACGAAACAGACTACCGAAGAAGCATTTACTTTTGCTCCGGGACTGGAAATCGCCGCAATGAAACACGCTCATCTCGAGGCGCGGCTATTCAAATCATGATTCCAAAACCGCTCAAGCTAGGGGTCGGCGGCCCAGTTGGTTCCGGTAAGACTGCACTGGTCGAGTGGCTATGCCGGACGATGCATGGACCACGGCAAGTTGCGGTTATTACTAATGATATCTATACACGCGAGGACGCCGATTTTCTCACACGGCGCGGGGCGCTACCACCGGAGAGGATACTGGGAGTAGAAACCGGTGGATGCCCGCATACGGCGATTCGCGAGGATGCGTCGGTAAATCTCGAAGCGTCGCGGCAGCTGATCGAGCGATTCCCGGATCTGGATTTGCTGGTGATCGAAAGTGGCGGAGATAATCTCGCGGCTACGTTTAGTCCTGAGTTGGTAGACGCGACTATCTATGTAATTGATGTGGCTGAGGGCGATAAAATCCCCCGCAAGGGCGGGCCCGGAATTATGAAATCGGGCTTGCTGATTATCAACAAAATCGATCTGGCACCTTACGTCGGAGCGGACCTTGCCGTGATGGAGCGGGATGCGCGGCGTGCACGCGGAGAGCGTCCCTTTGTTTTCACTAATCTCAGAGAAGGGCGCGGAGTCGATCAGATCGTCAGCTGGATTACCCGCGAACTGCTCTTCGAAAACTAGCCGAATCGGGCGCGACGGCCTGCTCGAACTATGCTTTCGGCAGGTAGACGGGAAGACCATCCTCGATCGTCGGCGCTTTGAGCATCCGCTGCAGGCCATGGAGCCGTTCCGTGCAGCGGATGGATCGCTATGCCTGATGATGCTGAATATCAGTGGCGGGATGGTGGGAAGCGATCGGCTCACGACTGAGATCAACCTTGGAGCTGGTGCTCAAGCGGTACTGACTACCGCATCGGCAGCTAAGGCCTATCGCTCTGAGGGCGCGATAGCGTCGCAGCACACGGTAATCACACTTGATGAAAATGCAGTACTGGAATATTTGCCGGACCATCTGATTCCGCATGCTGGGGCTGCGATTGAGCAAACGCTGAAGATCGAAATGGCTAAGGGCAGCCGCTCGATTGTCTACGATGCAATGGCGGCTGGGCGGATCGGGCGAGGTGAGCGTTGGCAATTTCGGACAATAACCTCAGAAGTGGCTATTAGCCAAAGTGGAAGGCCACGGTATATGAATCGGGCGCGGATTGAGCCCGCGTCGCAGCCGCTCGCCGACTTGGGGTGGATGGAAAACTGCAACTATCTCGCGACGATGGTGATGGCCGGCGACGACGACCACGACTGGACTGGTCTCGCGATCGCGCTCCATCGTGCTCTGCAAGGAATCCGGGGCGTCCAAGGAAGCGCGAGTTGGATAGCACATGGTGGATGCGTCGCGCGCTTTATGAGCGTTAGTGCTGACGCGCTAAACCGCACGGCGATGAAGCTGTGGGC
>DATKPK010000122.1:0-23464 GCA_035524095.1 Binataceae bacterium (SeqCode)
ACGGCATTGGCGGCAGCGGCTGGCGGCGGCACGATACACACCTCGCCCACGCCACGAATTCCTAGCGGGTGCAGAGGATTTGCCACTTCCACTATTATGGTTTGGATCATCGGCATATCGAGGCAGGTCGGCATCCGGTAATCGAGGAGGCCAAAATTCCGCAGACGGCCCTTGCTGTCGTAGACGTACTCCTCGTTCAGCGCCCATCCGAGGCCCTGCGCGGTGCCGCCCTGCATCTGGCCCTCGACGTAGGCCGGATGAATCGCACGGCCAGCGTCCTGGGCAATCGTTGCGCGAAGCAGCTGAACCTTGCCCGTATCGGGATCGACTTCAACATCGACCAGCGTTACTGCGAAGGCTGGTCCGACGTTGCGCGCATTAACGGTCGCGCGTCCAACGACGGGACCACCGGTGCGGGCCAGACGTGCGCCGAGTTGCTTGATCGTCAACGACGTGATGCCTTCGCCTTCCGCGCTGAAGACGCCGTTCGCAAAGGTCACTTCCGAGACCTTCTTTTCGAATGATTTGGCTGCGCGTTCCTTGAGCTGGCGCAGCGCGTCCTGCGCCGCGTCGAAGACAGCTTGGCCGGTTGCCAAGGTGGTGCGGCTGCCGCCGGTGACGTCGGTATGACCGATCGAATCGGTATCGGCGACGCTTGGACGGACTTCATTAGCATCGAGACCCAAGACTTCGGCCGTGATCATCGCCATCGAAGCGCGCGAACCGCCAACGTCCACTGAGCCCGTGATAACACTCGCAGTTCCATCGTTATGGATATTAACAACCGCCGAGGATTGCATGCCTGCGTTGAACCAGAATCCGGCGCCGACGCCGCGGCCGCGATTAGGCCCCTCGAGCGGCGATTTGTAATGGTCGCTATTTTTGATTGCCGTCAGCGTCTCGATAAAGCCGATGCGCTTGAAGGGCGGCCCTGCGGTCTGCGGGTCACCTTCCTTGACCGCGTTCATCAGGCGGAAGTCGATTGGATCGATTCCACACTTTTCGGCTAGTTCGTCGATAATAGTTTCTGAAGCGAAAGCAGCGTTGCTGGCGCCCGGCGCACGATAGGCGGCGGTCTTGGGACGATTAACCAGAACGTCGAAGGCATCGATCTGGAAATGCGGAATGTTGTAGCCAGCGATAATCGTCATTGCGCCCGCACCGACTGGCGAACCCGGAAACGCGCCGGCTTCGTATGCCATCCAGATTTCGGCGGCAACCAACTTGCCGTCTTTGGTTGCGCCCATCTTGCAGCGAATTCTTGAACCGGACGTGGGACCAGTTGCGCGAATCACCTCGGCGCGGGTCATCACCAGCTTCACCGGACGGCCAGTCTTCTGCGAAAGCAATACCGATAGCGGTTCGAGATAGATTACCAGCTTGCCGCCGAAGCCGCCGCCGATCTCGGCCGGAACGACTTTGATATTGCTCTCGGGCATCTTGAGCACTTGCGCCGACAGCGCGCGCACATTGAAGGTGCCTTGGGTTGAACAGTAGATCGTCGCGTGACCATCGGCGTTGTAGATGCCGACCGCATTATGAGGTTCCACATAGCCCTGATGGACCATCGCCGTGTTGAACTCACGCTCGATGGTGTAATCCGCAAGCTTGAATCCTTCCACCAGTTCGCCGCGATTGAACTTTAAATGATTCGCGACGTTGGTCGGCTTGTCGGGACCGTCCTCCTTATTGCGTAATTCGGGCAAAAGAATTTCCGCGTCAGGCTTCATCGCCTGATCGACTGTCATAACCGGCGGCAGCACTTCGTAGTCTACCTCGATCAGGCGTAGGGCCTCATCAGCGGTATGACGATCAATGGCTGCTACGGCCGCAACCGCATGACCGTCGTATAAAACCTTGTCACGCGCGAGAACGTTCATCGAGACGTAGCGTGAGTTGACAGCGCCCTCTCCTACTTGCTCGGTCTTGCTCGCGAGCTCAGGCAGGTCCGCACCCGTAACGACCGCGAACACACCGGGAAGCTTCAGCGCTTTGTCGTAATTGATCGACTTGATCAGTGCGTGCGCATGAGCGCTGCGCAAAACCCGGCCGTGCAGCATCCCGGGGAAAGCATAATCGGCACCATACTTGGCGCGGCCCGTGACTTTGTCGACGCCGTCATGCCGCACCGGACGGGTTCCGATGACTTTGAAGTTGGGGCTTTCAGGGCTTGCTTTGTCGGCCATTGTACTTCTCCGTAAACACGAACATTTCGACGTTCGTCACGCGTGTAAACAATCGTGACTATGGGACAGATGCGGGTACTGACATTACCTGAATGTGAGCGATGTTGCCGACGCTGCGGGCACCGGCTTTATCGCCGGGAACAATGATGCGCGCGAAACCATCGGAGCCAAGCGGCGACTCGTGGCCGTTGATCCATTGCGCGTAGGCAATCGTTACCTGATCCGTGCCGCCAAGCGCCGGGTCGAGCTCACCCATCGCGAATACGGCTTGATAACAATCGGTTCCGGTAACGACGATATATTTGCGGCCAAGATCATTTTTGACCGCTGGATTGATCGCAATAACTGCATCATCAAGCAAATCCCAAAGCAGGACGCCCTCGAATTCGCCCGGACGAGCGGGAGGACCTCCGCCGAAATAGTCCCATACGGTGGTGGAGGGCTTCATAGCTTCAAGGCTTTGAAGATTGAATGATTGTGGGTTCAACACGGCGCCAGTGATATCGAACGAAGTAGAAGCACCGCCACTACACTTGAAGACCGGAGATGCGGGGGGCGGTGGCTGGTTGCTGTCATGGGCGAAAGACGGCGACGAAGGCAAAAGAACAAGCAACACTAACAATACTGTCAGTAACGAGCGCAACTCCTCCATCAGGTCAAACTGGAATGAGACTACATAAGATAGCTAATGGCATTTGCGAATAGTCATCGTGAGGAGGGCTGTCCACAAGCCTAACAGCCCTCCCCTCTTCCTAGAGCTTCACGTAAACGGACTTAACCTGGGTATACAACTCAATTGAGTGCTTACCCAGTTCGCGGCCGATACCCGATTGCTTATAGCCGCCGAAGGGCGAGATCGGGTCGATGTTGTTGTAACAGTTGACCCAAACCGTCCCGGCCTTGAGCGCGCGCGCCACCTTATGTGCGCGGCTGACGTCATTTGTCCAAACGGCCGCAGCGAGACCGTAGGTAGTGTCATTACCCTGCAACACGGCGTCGTTCTCGTCCTTGAAGGGGATCACCGAGGCAACCGGTCCGAAGATCTCCTCGCGCGCGATCCGCATGTCATTCTTCACGCCAGTGAAGACGGTCGGATCGACGAAGTAACCCTTGCCGGTTCCAGCTTCGCCGCCAACACGGGCCTTGGCGCCCTCTTCTTTGCCCAGCGCCAAGTAGCCTTTAACCCGATCAAACTGCTCCTTCGAGACCAGCGGTCCGACCGTGGTCTTCGGATCGAGCGGATTGCCAGCCTTGGTCGAGGCCGCGAACTTGGTCAGCTGATCGACGAACTCGTCGTGGAAATCCTGCTGGACGAACACCCGCGTGCCCGCGCAGCAGACCTGACCGGAGAGCATCGTGAAGCCGAAGAGAGAAGTAGGAACTGCCTGTTCCATGTTCGCGTCGGCGAAGATGATATTCGGTGACTTGCCGCCGAGTTCGAGCGATACGCGCTTGAGATTCCCGGCTGAGGCCTTGAGAATCAGCTTGCCGACTTCGGTCGAACCGGTAAAGGCAACCTTATCGATATCGGGATGGCTCGCGATTGCCGCACCGGCCGTCTCGCCGAAACCAGTGATAATGTTGACGACCCCCTCAGGGATACCGGCCTCGAGAATCATTTCGCCTAGCCGAAGTGCGGTAAGCGGAGTTTGCTCGGCTGGCTTAATGATACAGACGTTGCCGCAGGCTAGCGCCGGAGCGATCTTCCAGGCGAACATCGCGATTGGACCATTCCACGGGATGATCTGGCCGCAGACGCCAACTGGCTCCCGCAAGGTGTAGTTAAAGAAAGCCGGATCAGAAGGATTGGTCTCACCGTAGATTTTGGTCGCCCAGCCAGCATAGTAGCGAAACGTATCAACCGCACCGGCCGTCATTCCACGAGCCAGCCCGATCGCCATGCCGTTGTTGAGGCTTTCGAGCGTCGCCAACTCGTCGGCGTTCTGCTCAATCAGGTCTGCAATCTTTAGCAGGTAGCGTGCACGCTGATGCGGTCCAATCTTGGACCACTTCCCTTCTTCGTAGGCCTTGCGCGCGACTTTGGCGGCCTCGTCTACGTCAGCCTTGTCGCCTTCGGCCGCGAGCGCGAGAATCTCTTCGTTGGCGGGATTGATCGTTTCGAAGGTTTTGTCCGACTTGGACGGCACCCACTTGCCGCCGATTAGCAACTGTTTCGGACGTTTGAGGAATTCCAGCGCGGCGGTTGATTTTACGCCCGATGCTGCTTTTTCAATGGATGGTGATGACACTGATGCTGCCATTGCACATTCTCCCTTGGCCGTGATGGCTTTCGCCAATTAGGCCACTATACATAGCAGGCGTCAATTAAAATGGCGACGGGTGCCGAGTACCGGCCGAGGCTGCTTGCTACCCGTGATTCTTCGCAAGGACCAAGGACGAGGCAGTAGCTGAATCCGGAAAGACCTGGCCGAACGTCAGCTTCCAGTTGATGTCGAAAGATTAAAATGAGAGGCGGGCTCTGCGGGATCGCGGCGAGCGAGCCATAGGAGCAATAGAAGGGCTGGGATGGTCACTACGGTAGTGAGCATAAAAAAGGAGGGCCAACCGAGACGATCCGCTATTATCCCGCCCGAGGAGGCCACCAGAGTCCGCCCTACCGCAGCCAACGACGATAGCAGCGCATACTGAGTGGCAGTAAATCCCGGCGAGCAAAGTCCGGAGAGATAGGCAACCAATGCTGCTCCAGCCATCGCGCCAGTGACATTTTCGGCGGCGACGCAAAGCGCAAGGTAGTCGAGGCGATGGCCGCCAACCGCCTGCAGCACGTAAAACAGATTCCCCGCCGACTGCAGTAGTCCGCAGATGAGCAGTGCGCGGAAAATGCCGAGGCGTGCGGTCAGTACACCACCGGCGAGCGCTCCCGCGACGGTCGCGAAGAAACCGATCAGTTTGGAAACAGTAGCGATCTCGCCGAGCGAGAAACCAAGCGAAATATAGAGGGGCATCGCCATAACGCCCGCCATCGCCTCGCCCAGCTTGTACCCGAGGATAAAGAGGAGGATCAGAGGCCACACCGGACGCTGCATGAAATCGGCGAAAGGCTCCCAGACGGCAGTAACAAGCCACTCACGCATCGTATGCCACCTACTAGCTGATGAGGGAGAGTTGACTTCAATCGAGGGCTCGGGACCGAACAGAAACACCATCATGCCGACAAAGAGTAGTGCTGCGATGGTCGCGTACGCTGTGAACCATCCGGCGTGATCGGCGATGATCAGTGCGCCTGCGCCTGAGACCAGCATCGCCATGCGGTAACCGGTCTGAATCATCCCGGCGCCCGGGCCTTGTTGTTCGGGCGTCAGAAGCTCAACGCGGTAGGCGTCGATGACGATGTCCTGACTGGCCGAGAGGAAGGCAACGGCTACTGCGAGGACACCCATGAGAGCGAGGTCGCGTCTGGGGTCACAAAGCCCCAAGCCGATTATCGCGGCGATAAGTGCAACCTGGATGGAGACGCCCCATCCGCGACGGCGTCCGATTCGTAATGGGGGTGGAAGCCGGTCGATCAGGGGCGCCCAGAGGAACTTCAGCGCGTAGGGTGTCCCGGCGAGAGCGAAGGCGCCAATCGCGGCGCGTTTTACCCCGGCAGTCGCGAGCCAGGCTGAGAGCGTGGAGAAGGTCAGCAACAGCGGCAGGCCGCTGGCGAAACCGAGCGGCAGGATCAGGAGCACACGCCGATCGCGGTAGGCGGCGAACGCGCGCGGCGAGTCCGTCACCGTCTGTCCGGCCTCATGCACTGTTCCTGCAGGAGTCTCGATTGACGGTTTGTGGTGTGGTCGGGGAATGCCGTCACGGTGCCGAGGAAAGCCGACGAAAGCGCAGTATCAACTGGCGGAGGGGGTGGGATTCGAACCCACGAGCGACTTGCGCCGCTGCCGATTTTCAAGACCGGTGCCTTCAACCGCTCGGCCACCCCTCCCTGCAACTATTTGCAGAACATCGTTTCGGAAATAATCGTGCTTCTGGCACGACTTTGTTCAGCAGTATTGTGATGCTACCGCCCCGAATCTGCGCGCTCAAGCGCCCCTCGGCACGGCTTAATCGGCAGAAGAAGAAAGGCTTCGTAAGCAGTATGTCACTGGACGTAGCCAAGAATATCTTTTCGATCGGGTTTGGCTTCGCTTCGCGCCTTTCGCCCAAACAGTGATTTGAGTAATTGCATCTGGGCGCCAAAGCACGACACACTTAATGTATCGGATGCGATAGCGAGACCCGAGCATTCACGAAAGGTGTGCGTGCCATCCCTTACTCAACCGAGGAATGTGATGATTGCCCGATCGCCGCAATTCGGGCCTCTACTAGCAACGTCATCTTACTGCTAACGGCCCGCACCCCGAGGCGTCATCAAGTGCAGCCTCGTTGACAACCGTGTGTAATGCCAATCCATCGGAAACGCATAGTCGCAATAGGCTGATGATTGCCGCCGTCGCAACTCCAAGTTAAATGATAGCGGACGGCAGTAGCGCCGGTGGAGGCACGCCATGGCATTCAGTACGATTACCCTCGAAACCCGCGACCGTGTCGGTACGCTAACCCTCAATCGTCCAGAAAAGCTCAACGCCATGAACCCGGCGCTGGTCGTGGAGTTTGGCGAAGCGATTACCCAGATCGAGCGTGACAAAGACATCAAGATAGTCGTGATTCGTGGCGCTGGGCGCGCCTTCTCCACTGGTTATGACCTCGCGGGCGGATGGGGCGATGGCACTTCCAAGTTCACGATAGAAGACGATCACCAGATCCTGCTGCGCTATATCGAGACCTGGCTGAGGCTGCGCGACCTGCCGAAACCGGTGATTGCGATGGTTCATGGATATTGCCTGGCGGGCGCGACGCAACTCTGTATCTGCTCGGATATCATCTTCGTCGATGAAAAGACGCGGATCGGTTTCCCATCGATTCCAGCGGGCGCGGGCTATGTCAGCGGCTTCTGGAATTGGATGGTCGGGCCGCATCGGACGAAATACCTTGCCTTTCTGCCCGGCAGTCAGATTGACGGCAAGGAGGCCGAGGCGATGGGCTTTGCGACGCGGGCCTTTCCTGGAGATCAGCTTGAAGCGGAAACCTATGGGTATGCCCAGCGAGTTGCGAAGGTTCCGGCGCAGAAGCTTCGCCTCGAGAAGCTCGCAATCAATCGCGCAATGGATTTACGGGGCTTTCGCACGTCAGTCATTGCAGGCGCCGAATACGACGCGATCTTCCACGCCGGGCCGGGCAACGAAGAAATCAGACAGGTGCAGAAGGAACTAGGCTTGCGCGGCGCGATCCAATGGTATCAAAAGCAATAGCCAGTGTGTGCCGATGGCTGTTTAACGACCGTCATATGGCCACTCAGTTTTACAGGTAACGTGCCGGGAATTAGCTTTCGCGCAATAGATTGCGGCGGATTTTGCCGGTCGCGGTCTTGGGCAGTTCCGCACGGAATTCAATCCAATGCGGATACTTATAGGGTGCGAGGCGGCTTCTAACTAATTGCTTTAGCTCTTCCGCTAACTTAGACGATCCTGCGGAGGCATCCTTAAGCACTACGAAGGCCTTGGGCTTCATCAGTTGATCGCTGTTCATCGCGCCCACCACGGCAGCCTCGAGCACCGCTGGATGCTCCATCAGCGCCCCCTCGACTTCGTTGGGCGAGACCCACACGCCGCCGACTTTGAGCATGTCGTCGGCACGCCCCGTATAGTGGTAATAGCCCTCGCCGTCACGGAAATACTTGTCACCAGTACGCAGCCATCCCTCGGCGAACGTACGCCGAGAGGCGTCGGGATTGTTCCAATAGCCAGTAGCTATAGAAGGTCCCCGAACCCACAGGTCGCCGATTTGATTGGTTGCCGCGTCAACGCCGACTTCATCGCGGATGACTACTTCATAGCCGTTGACAGGCTTCCCTGAAGTTCCAGACTTCAGTTCACCAGGGCGATTAGTCATAAAGATGTGCAGCGACTCGGTCGATCCGATACCGTCAAGCACTGGCACGCCGAATCGTTGTGACCAATGATGCTGGATAACTGCGGGGAGAGCTTCGCCCGCCGATACGCTTAGCCGCAAGTGGCTGGGAGGCACAAACTGATCTACCAAGCCGGCGAGGATTGCCGCGTAGAGGGTTGGAAAGCCAAAGAAGACAGTCACTCGATATTCTTCCAGCAGGCGCAGAATTGCGTCCGGCGTAGGACGATCAGCCAAAAGAACTGCCGTCCCGCCGCTATGCAGGGTAAAGGTGCAAGAATTACCGAAGCCGTAGGCGAAGAACATCTTCGAGGCGGAAAAAATTACATCGTGTTCAGTGATTCTCAGCACCGGATTCGCGTAGAGCTTGGCGGTGGCGACGAGATCACCGTGGCGATGAATCACGCCTTTGGGCTTGCCGGTGCTGCCTGAGGAATAGAGCCAGAAGGCCACATCGTCGATGCCGGCTGCGACCGCCTGCAGCTGATCGTCAGCATTAGCCAGTTCAAATTCCAGTGAACGGTACGGAGGCCAAAAGCCGCCTTCGATCATAACCCGCGATGAGTCGATGTTGCTACTGAGCGCCGTCTCCAGCCGCTCCATCAACGAGGCCGATACAATGGCGGCGACAGCTCCGCTATCGCGCAGCATGAAGGAATAATCGACGGGTGTGAGCAGCGTGTTGATCGGCACTGGAATTGCCCCAATCTTCAATGCGCCGAAAAATAATGCCGGAAAGCAGATGCTATCGTTGAGGCACAGAATTACCCGGTCGCCGTGCCTGAGTTTGCAACCACGCAAAGCGTGGCCTGCTTGATTTACCATCCGCGCCAGGTCGGCATAGGTATGAGACCCGCGGCCGTCGACGAACGCAGTCTTGCTGGCGCGGCCTTCACTTAGGTGCCGATCGATAAAATGGCTTGCCGCGTTGCCGATAGCCATATTTCAATTAGCAGCGCGACTGACTATCGCCGAGAAATGGCTATAGCCAAGGGTAGGTAACGGTCTCCATAGGACCGCCATTCGGATCGGAATTGTGAAACTCCTGCCCCTTTACTTCCAGCCACGTGTAATCCCCGAGCGGAAAGAAGATATAGCCCTGTTCGGACCATTGGGGAAGCAGGCCATCGATTGGCGGCTCAGCTAAAGTGAGCAAGCGCGTACCGAATGGGTCGAGACGCGTCGGACTGAGCTGGAACTCCTTTGCGTCTACCTTCAGCTGTTCGCGATATTCGGGACCTTGCGTTGAGTGATAGATCCATGCGGCGGGGCCGGCGACGATCAGTCCAGGCGCGAGGATAGGAATGACCGGTGCTCCGAGTACGTCGCCAGCGACGCGATCACTCAGGGGTTTCTTGAGTTCGCTGCCACGGTCACCCAGCGCGGCCAACAGCTTGTCCCCGCCGCCCGCCAACTCCATCGCGGCGGGGGCTTCCAGGCGATTGACGCGTTGACCCCTGAATGTAATAGCCTGCGGCCATTGAAGAACTATTTTCGTCGTCCCCAATGGATCAGCGTTGCTGGCGGTATTGGTCACTGTCACATAGACCGCGTAGACTTTCCCAACTTCGATCGCAGAATCCATATTGACCGTGAAGTTCGGAAACACCTTTGCCTTAGGCGGGGCCGCCGGCGTTGGATTGTTCGCATGACTGTCCGCGGCAAAAGACGGACCGTCATAGACCAGCGCGAATAAGCAGGAAATGAGCAACAGACCTAACCTAGTGCTCAGAGAAACTAGCTTCCGGGCCGTCGGATTTCCGTGGTATCGGTACATTCCTGTCGTCACAAAGACGCTTTGAGAGGACAACGTCTAACCGGATTTTGCCAGTCATGGCACCGGATGTCGAACAAACCCGCGACCGGTTTGCTAGTACAGTCCGGCGTGCGATGGCCCAGCCCTTTTGACTTGGCGTGTGGCGCGAGTCGCCCATCACAACATCCCCTGAGGCAGCAAATTCGGCGCTGTGCGCGGAGCGACGGCAGGCGGCAAAATATTCAACTTTGGCTCCCAAAGGATAACCGAACCGACTCGCCGCTTGATCGCGCCGACCGCTACCCGTAAACTCCTGCCAGCCAATCATGGCTGGACGCGCGCGCCGGATTCCGCGCCGCGGCTCCCCACGCCAATTAGAACCAAACGTTCGGCTTTCCGAACCAGAATCCAATGGTTCTGAAAATGGAGCGTTTCTGTTTCACTCAGAACCTTTGTTCCCGGCATTGCCGGAGGCGTTCCGCTGGTTTCGCGACGAACCCAACTACGCTGCTGGCCAGTCGTTCTCCCAAAATGAAATTTTAGGCGTCACAGGGCCATCGGCGTGAGGGTGCAAGCGCTCCTGCGTGTAGAGTCTTTTGCGACGCAGCCTGAAGGATTGTCGTGGCCATGGTGGCGCACCACGCCCCATGACAGAGCCGTTCTGCCGTGGGTCGCCCTGATCCACGTCACGGCGATCGTAGGCCTGATCCTGTTTCCGTTACCGGGCTGGCGGATTTTCTTCGGCGCTCTCGCGCTGGCTTGGATCGGCGGGATCGGCACGACCGTATGTTACCACCGCGCGATCGCGCATAAGGCCTTGCAACTCAACCCGGTGGTGCGCGGAATCCTGATATTCTTCGCGATGTTCAACGGGTCGGGCTCACCGATTAGCTGGGCAGCCGGTCATCGGGTGCATCACGCTAACGCCGACACACCGGAAGACATCTCGAGCCCGGTTATGCATGGCTTCTGGTGGGCGCACCTTCGCTGGCTATGGCAAGTCGAGGCCCCTTCGGCCGAGCGTTATTGCCCTGACCTCGGAAGTTTCGCGTACCGGATGTGGCAGCCGATACAACCTGCAATTCTTACGCTGTCCTATTTCTGCGGTTTGTATTTCGGTGTCGCAGCCTTTTTCTGGCTCGGAGCGGTTCGTCTAGTCTTCGCGCTGCACGCCCAGTGTTTCGTTAACAGTGTATGTCATACTCAGCCCGGAACCCCGCTCGGTGAGGATTCGAGCCGCAACGTGCGATGGCTGGCTTTGATGCAGTTCTTCCAGGGCGAAAACTGGCATCGTAATCATCACGCTCGCCCTGCCCTCGCGCGGTTGGGATGGAACTGGCGCCAGCCAGATGCCGGTTATCTTATCATCTGCGTGCTCGAAATGATGGGCCTCGCCAGCGATGTACGGCGGGCGCGCCGCTTCAAGTCGTAAGCGGCAAGACACTAGCTCAAATCGGCAATCGAGAGCCGGTTCTAACCTCTCTCCGATAAGACCAAAGACCAATATACGCGGCGTTGCCGACCTATCATGATAGACGGCTGGTTGCGCGTGCTTGGGTGCGCTCAGTTTCCGGGAGTAGCGATGATACAAGCAAGAAAGCTCTACATCACGATTTGGATTCAGTTGGTATTGGCGATCGTCGTAGGCATTGCGTCGGCATACGCGCAGGAAGCTGACCGGACGCAATTGCCGATACCGGACGTGCAGTACAAGTATCCCGGTAAAGTTCCGCTGGACGCGCGCGATGCCAAATTCCCGCCGATAGAACAACTCAAGCCGCCGCAAGGTGCACCCAATATAGTCGTCATCCTGCTCGATGATATCGGCTTCGGCGCGCCCAGTACGTTCGGCGGCGGCATCAACATGCCCACGCTCGATGCATTAGCGAAAAGCGGCCTCCGCTACACTCAATTCCACACCACCGCGCTCTGCTCGCCGACCCGCGAGGCGCTGCTCACGGGCCGCAATCATCACTCAGTCGGGATGGGTGCGATTACCGAATTAGCGACTAGCGCTCCAGGCTACAACTCGATCCGGCCGAATCAGGCCGCGACTATCGCTGAGATATTAAAGCTGAACGGCTATAACACCGCGGCATTTGGCAAGATGCATCAGACGCCGGCCTGGGAGGTGAGTGTTTCCGGACCGTTTGCGCGATGGCCGATCGGCGATGGCTTCGAGAAGTTCTATGGCTTTCTCGGTGGTGAAACGAATCAATGGGCGCCGATGATTTTCGACGGGGTGACGCATGTCGAGCCACCACATACGCCCGGCTACAACTTCATGACCGACATCACTGATAATGCGATCGCCTGGGTGCGCTTTCAGCAGACCATGACACCGGGCAAGCCCTTCTTCATTTACTTTGCACCCGGCGCGTTACACGCTCCACACCATACCCCGCAGGAATGGCGCGACAAATACAAAGATAAGTTCGACCAGGGATGGGACAAATACCGCGACCAAACGCTCGCTCGTCAGAAACAGCTCGGCCTTGTGCCTCAGGATACTCAGCTGGCGCCGTGGCCTGACGGTGTCAAGCATTGGGACCAACTCAGTTCCGACGAACAACGTGTCGCCGAGCGGCTGATGGAGAACTATGCCGGTTTTGGCGAATACGCTGACTACGAAGTGGGCCGACTGATCGATGCGCTAAAGCAGTTGGGCGTCTACGACAATACTTTCATTATCTATATAGCTGGCGATAACGGCATGAGTGCCGAAGGTGGCCTCAACGGTACGCTTAATGAGATGGCCTCCTTCAATGGCGTTCCGGACAGCACCGCGAACATGCTTGCTCATCTCAACGAAATCGGCGGTCCGAACAGTTTTCCTCATATTCCAGTTGGATGGGCTCTGGCAGGTGACACTCCGATGCCGTGGACCAAGCAGGTGGCGTCCCATTACGGCGGAACGCGCAATGGGATGGTGATTTCATGGCCCGCCCGCATCACTGATGGCGGTGGTATCCGCACCCAATGGCATCACGTCATCGACGTGATGCCGACGATTCTTGAGAGCGCGAAGCTGCCGGCACCTAAGCTTGTCGACGGCGTCAAGCAGAAGCCGATCGAGGGCGTCAGCATGCTCTACACCTTCAACAATCCGAAAGCTCCGACAAGGCACCGTACGCAATACTTCGAAATGTTCGGTAATCGCGGAATCTATCACGACGGTTGGACCGCGGTTACTCGTCACGGCATTCCGTGGGATATCGGCGGGAACTTTCCAAAATTCACTGCCGATAAATGGGAGCTTTACAATACCGACGACGATTTCAGTGAATCGCAGGATCTCGCGGCGAAATATCCGGCCAAGCTTAAGCAGTTGCAGCAACTCTTCCTGGCTGAAGCCACTAAGTACGACGTTTTACCTCTAGATGATCGGCGCGTCGAGCGCTTCAATCCGGTGCTCGCCGGACGGCCTTCGCTTATGTGGGGGCGCACGTCGTTGACGCTCTATCCGGGAATGAGCGCACTGATGGAGAACGCGACGCTGGATATCAAAAACCGCTCGCATAGTGTCACTGCCGAGATTGAAGTTCCGCAAGGCGGCGGCGATGGTGTGATCATCGCTCAGGGCGGGCGCTTCGGCGGTTGGTCTCTCTACATGAAAGGCGGCAAGCTCAAATACTGCTACAACTGGCTCGACCGGGAGCGCTACACGATTGAATCAAAGGATGTGCTCGCTCCGGGTAAGCAGGCCGTCAAATTCGATTTCAATTATGACGGCGGAGGTATCGGCAAAGGCGGCACGGTTAGCCTCTATGTAAATGATCAAAAGGTTGGAGAAGGCCGAGTCGACCGCACTGAAGCATTCATCTTTTCAGCGGATGAGACCGAAGATGTTGGCGAAGACTTAGCAACGCCTGTAACCGAAGATTACAAGGAAGGCGACAACAAGTTTAACGGCACTATCGATAAGATCACGCTCGCGATCACGCCGCCGCCGGCCGCCGTCGATAAGGCCGAGGAACGCGAGGACGCGGTAATTGACGAAGAGATGAACTGAGAAAGCTTCCTGCTTAGTTGCAGTCTTCGTCACGGCTGCGATGAATCACTGGCTTCTAGTTCTGACAGGCGCTTTGCAAAAGGTTCTGCCTTCGCCACCTTGCCCTGAGCGCGATAATAATCGACTAATGCTGCCAGCGAATCGCGATCATAAGGATGCTGGGCAACATCACTGTCCAGCACTTGCAATGCCTTGTCTGTCTGTCCAGCGTCGTTGAGCGCTACAGCGTAGACATAGGCGAACCGCGCATTCGCTGGATCTAGCTGGGTAGCTTTCGCGAGATAGCCGAGCGCCTCTCGCTTTCGTCCTTGGCGGATCATGGTTAGGCCGAGTGCGTACTGTAGCGACGCGTCATCGGGCGACCTGACGATCGCATTCCGCAAGACACGTTCGCCATCACTATCTTGTCCGAGCGCACGGTCGAGATCAGCCAAATTCACCGCAGCTGGCGCGAAGGACGGATCAAACGACAGCGCGATTTCCAGTTCCTTCCTGGCCTCATCAAGATGCTGCTGCTTGGCGAACAGCAGGGCCAGATTGACGTGGGCCTCCGGACGGTCAGCATTCAATTGCTGAGCGGCAATATATTCATTCGTGGCCTTGGCGAGCGCGATCGCTGTATCTTCAGGCATTACGCTCTCCGGTGTACCAGCTAACGCTTCGGCAGCTTCAATGCGTACCGCGCGTACTGGATCGCTAAGTAGCCGCAGGGCATTCGAACTCTCGCTTAAGCGTGCATCAAGTGCACTTGATGTAGCACGCCGAACTAGAGCCGAAGCATCTTGTGATACGTCATTCATCAGTGGCTCGGCGCTGGCGTTTGAATCATCGGCCAACAGAGTAAACGCAGTCGCGCGAGCAATGGCCGGCTGTCCATGCGCCGCAATCAACTGAGTAAGCAAACCTTGGGCGTCCGGCGCTCCAATCCGCCCTGCATCTATGGTTTCGGCGAATTGTTGGAAACCCTTAGGTTCGCCTCCGTACCATTTCAAGACTGAAGCTACGGCCCAAGCAGCGCTTTTATCGCGATGACACTCGTTGCAGGCATTAGGCACACCCAGCTTTACCGAGAGATCCGGACGCGGAATACGCAGGCTATGATCGCGCCGCGCATCGATGATCATATAGGTTCGCGTAGGCATATGACATTCGACGCAACGTGAGCCAGCCGATCCGATTCGGTGAAAATGATGTTGTGGCGAATCGTATTTTGACGCAGCATGACATTGAAGACACACGGCATTATCTTGGGCGCGAAGGTTGAGACTGTGCGGATCATGGCAGTCGCTGCAACTCACCCCCGCATGGAACATTTTACTTTGAATGAACGAACCGTACTCGTAAACTTCGTCCTTGATCTGGCCATCGGGAAAATAGAGAGTCTCGTCGAGAAGTGCAATACGATAATCATCACCGGCAGGCTGGCCGTGAACGTAGTCTTCGTGAATCTCGCTTCGGCGGGAGTGGCAGCGCGCGCATAATTCGATTTCCCGCTCCGAAGTGCGAATTTTACTGCGCACAGCGTTGCCAGTTGCAGGAGCGATCTTCCAATTCACGCCTTTGCGTTCGTCAAACGCAATGAGCAGACCTTTATCAGGGGGTTGGCTTCCCCAGTCGTTGCGGCGACTCGCCCAGGCAACATGATTAGAACCCGGCCCGTGACAGGCCTCGCAGGCCACATCAATCTCGGCATAGGATGAAGCAAAGCTTCGCGTTTGAGGATTATAGTTTTTGCGGAAATTGGTCGAATGACAGTCTGCGCACATGAAATTCCAGTTCTGACCTAGCCCGGTCCAATGCAGAGGCCCGCCCGCCGCATTCAACTTAGGATCAGGATAAAGATCAAACCATCTCTGGCCTCCGCTAGCACGAGAACGGCTATCCCATGCGATTCCGAAGGCTTGGAGGCGTCCACCCGGTAACTCAATTAAGTATTGCTGAAGTGGCGCAACCCCGAAGGTGAATTTGATTGGATAGTCTTGGAGGACGCCATCCGGTCCGTCGGTGCGTACTATGAATTCGCCGCGGCGGCGAAAGAAGTGGTCGGTAAGAGACCCGTGAGCCACTGCCGCATTGTTGAAATCGCCGAGCACGGTAGCGGCGTTAGCCGATTGCATCGCTAGCTGATGATGCGATCCCATCCAGAGCTTGACTTCGCGTTGATGACACCGGGCGCAGGCCTGAGAACCAACAAAAGCCGCAGCCGCCTTTGGATTTCCTGTGCCGGGTGCCGAACTTTTTAGAGCGGCCGGACTCGCGCGCAACCCAAAAACTCCAGCAACGATAAGCGCCAGCACGCCGGAGATGATTGCCCGCGTTGCTTTGCGTATCCTCAAGACCACTGGGCAATCATTAGGACCATCTCTTATGTGTATCCCTTATACTAGCCCAGCTCGCGTTCAGCGCATAACTTGGTCTAAGCCGCCGGGCGTGGTATAGCGCTCCAGGTCCAGATAGGACGGAGGCACATCGTCGTTAGTCAGGATATTATAGCCGTGGCCGTCATTAGGACCCTCAAAGGTTGCATGATGGCTTTGCAAATCCCACCAATGAGAGAACTGAGCACCGCTTGAGTTCTGCAGGCCAATGCGGGGAATTTTGGTTACGATAGGTTGCAACAATGCGACTTTCCATAGCTGCATTTTCGGATCATACAAATCCTGCCACAGCGGACCGTAGAACTGTTGATCGACATACAGGATGCGTTTGCCGTAGCAATAACCAGAAGCCTTAGCGGGCAGCTTGCGAATGTCGAGTATGTAGGAATCTCGCAGTTCCCATTTACCCCAAGACGGCCTTGACCATCCGAGCGGCATGTCGTAGTCAGCGGGAAAATTCGCACCCGCCGAGCCGACATCCAATTGAGCGAGAATCTGGCGCGTGCCCAGCAGATCCGAACTGAAATCCGGGATCGTGCTGTCAAAGGCGAAACGATTATCATCAGGCGTCATTTCAGTCCCTGAACTTGAACAGCGCGCGGCGCTTGACAGGCGTTGCGTTCGCCGCATCGCCGGAACGAATAAGTAGACATCTTCAGGCCTGGTTAAATCAGTGTACTCGATTGTGAGGGTTGTCGCGTAGCGTTGCTGTTCCGGCTGTTCGATCATAAACCACGTAGTATAGAACTTTCCCTCAGCACCTGGGAAATTCTGCGGTGTGCCAGGATCCGTATTGTCGGAAAGCTGGCGTGCAACCCAGAGTCCCTTCACGCAACTGACATTATTGAAACCGTCGAGCGTGCAGAAGAAGCCCGGATTGTCTGGCGTGTTGACGGCGATATGCGGCATATACCGGTACCAAAAGTTGCCGAGTATCTTCCAACCCTTATGCGGTTCGTCCGGATTAGGAAACGGGACGCCGCCTTGATAACCAGTAATAGTCAGTCCGCCGTCGGGCAGTTCCACGACCTTCGTGCTCGGACTGTACTTCTCCGTTGCCGCGAGATAACCCGTTGGCAGAGGATTGATCACAGTTGGGCCGACCGGCATTTGAACATCATCAGGCATCTTCCATGACGCTGTACCCTCGAACAGGACGATCATCCCGTCGGGCATGAACTGCCTATACTGCTGCCAATTCTGAGCGGTGATCATGGTGCCGGGCGCGATCGTTGCACTCTCAGCACCGCTGGCCGGGGCTTGCGTTCCACCGTTTGCTGCCGATGCAGTACCACTAGAGAGAAATGCTGAAGTGACAATCAGGGAGATGTAATACAGGATACGAAATTCCTTCACGTTCGCCTCGTTCGAAACAACATTTGCCACGAGGAGTCGCAGCAACTCAGCCACACTTATCGCCCGCCGCGACCAGCGGGCCGATATCTATCATTAACCCTTATATTCTTGTCTCAGCTCGATCATATTGCCGTCGGGATCTTCGAGCCAGATCTGCTCGCCGACGAGCCGCAATGTATCCTCGTCCATCGGAATGACGTCACGCGCGGAGCTCGGATCGACGAATCGTACGCCCATCTCAGTCAAGGCGGCTTTGGCTTCTTCGATATTTTCGACTTCGAGCGCCATGTGTGGACGCCGAGGATCGATCTTTCCCTCGGGCGCACGCTCACCAATCAGATGGAGTTGATTAGCGCCGATGCTCAGCCATTCGCCAGGAACACGGGTCTTTGGCCGAGGAATTTTTTCGAGTCCCAGAATTTTCTGGTAGAAGTTCCGCGCGCGATCAACGTCGGTTACGATCACCGCCACATGATTAATACTCTTGACCATCGCCCATCTCCCTGACGGATTGAGTCGTCGCAGCGTAGCGCTGACCTGGCGTAAAGCACAACGGCTGACACCTCCCAGGACCGCACGCGGCAAACGAAGTCATCGCTGTACGAATAACTCTTCGGGACACCGCTCCTATCTATTTGCAGCCAAGCCGCCTCAAGCACGGGCGTTCCATTTGAGAACGCTCGCAGGTGCTCGATGCGGGCTTGTCGAAATCGTGCACTTATGCGATGTCCTAGGCACTAAGTAAAGCCGGGGCGGCGGTCGACTGAGAGCTAACCCGCAAAGAGTTGGAAGCATGGCCAAAGTAGATTTCGATAAAATCCCCAAGTACTCCGAACTGCCGATCAAGCCCGGCGCGCCCGCCCATTCAAACTGGGGCGTGTTTGGTGATGACGACGAAATCGGATGCTTCAACTTTCTGACCCCGGCAGGTATCGTCGAGGCCGCCAAACTGGTGCGCGAGGGCAAGGTATTCCGCCTCGACAACAAAATCGGCTACGCAAGCCCGCCGATCGGTGGGCGTGTTCCGGCCCGTCAGACCGTGAAAAGCTATGAGGAGCATGGGCTTCTCGCTTTCGACGATATCCTCGATAACTACAATACGCAGGAAGGTAGCCAGTGGGACGGCCTGCGCCACGTCGGCTTCACTTGGGAAAAGGCCTTTTACAACGGCGTGACTGCAGAGGAAGTCAAAACCACTTCCAAGATCGGCATTCATAATTGGAAAGACAAAATCCTGGGTCGCGGCCTCTTGATCGATGTCTACCGCTATTGCACTGAGAACGGCCGCAAGATAAACCCGCTCGAACCCGAGAAATATTCGCTAGATGACCTAAAGGGTGCCCTCAAGGCTCAAGGCTCGGAAATGAAACCGGGCACGATCCTATTAGTCCGTACCGGCTGGATGCAGGCTTATTACAATGCTTCGCAAGAGGTCCGCAACCGTCTTGCCTCGCTGACCAATGCTAAAGGCTGCGGGCTCGACGGCGGCCTGCCGCTAGCCGAATGGCTGTGGGACAATCGCGTCGCCGCTCTCGGCAGCGATGCCTTCGCCGCGGAAGCCTTCCCCTTTGACTTCAACGACAAAGAATCCCTCCATATGCTGGCGCTTCCTCTGCTCGGGCTGTCGCTTGGCGAGCAGTTCAACCTCGAGGATCTAGCAGCGGACTGTGCAAGCGATGGGCGCTACGAGTTCATGGTAGTGTCCGTGCCACTGCATGTGGTCGGTGGCTTTGCTTCGCCGCCCAACGCCGTCGCAATCAAGTAAGCAACGGAAGGCGGATCGTTATGGCTAAAGCGCGCGCTGTCGTTCAGGTCGGCGATAAGCGATTCGAGATGCAGCAATTCGATTTGCCGCGGACCGGTGCCGACGACGCGCTGATGCGAGTCGAAGCTTGCGGTATCTGCGGCAGTGACGTGGATCAATATGACGGCAAGCTGAACGGTCTGTTGAGCTTGCCAATGATCCCGGGCCATGAACCAGTGGGTGTCATTGAGGCGATTGGGCCTGAAGCCGAGCGGCGGTGGAGAGTCAAAGCCGGCGATCGCGTTGCTGTCGAGCCGACGCGTGGATGCGGTCATTGCCGTGCCTGTAAACGTGGCGATTCCCGCAACTGCCGGACGGGACGCTCAGGTGCGAAAATCTCAGTATGCGGGTTCATCCCCACCACGATCCCGCCCGCGTTATGGGGCGGGATGGCGGAGTTCATGTACCTCGATCCGGAGGTTGCGCTGCACAAGATTGCGCCTGAGGTTCCACCAGAACTGGCCGCGCTCTATCAGCCGATCGCGGCCGGCGTCAGTTGGGCTCATCGAGTACCCGGAACGAAAATCGGCGACACGGTCGTTGTCTTCGGTGCAGGCCAGCGAGGTATCGCCTGTGTCGCCGCTGCCCGCGAAGCGGGAGCCGCGCACGTTGCTGTAATCGCGCGGCGACAAAGTGCCCGTCGTCTCAAGCTCGCCGAGGAGTTCGGTGCCGACGCCACTATCTTTGCGGACGAAGATGTCGTAGCGCGGGTGCACGAATTGACTCGTGGCGACGGCGCCGACGTGGTTGTCGATGTGACCGCTGAGACGCTGGCGCCAATCCCACAAGCGATCGAAATGGCGCGCCCGGGCGGAACAATTATCCTCGCGGGCGTCAAAGGCCCGGACGCTGCGATCCCAAATCTAAAGAACGATCGCATATTCACCAAGGAACTGACTATTCGAGGCGTAAAGAACGCCGATTATGATTCGTTTGCGATCGCAGTTAAGCTTATTGAATCAGAGAAGTACCCCTTTGCGAAAATGCATACGCATAGCTTCGCGCTGAACGATCTGGAGTTGGCGATTAATACACTTGCGGGACGCGTATCCGGCGAGCAGGCGGTTTCAGTCTCACTCGATCCTACTATCTGAATGCTACCCAGCCGGGTGATCGTCAGAAAAGCGGAGTCTTAGGTGGTATGCCGAAGATCACGCGGCCGGCCTCTTCCATCATCACGCGGCGAGTAGTCATATGCGTTCCCGCGGCGTTGACGTCTCTCAGGGCACGTTCAAAGGGCGCCGATTCATATATCGCAGTGCCTCCGGCGGCAGTGTAACAGAGTTGAACCGCCGCGATCGCACATTCGGCGGCGTGAGCGACGCTCCGTCGCAGGCGGGCGCGCGTCTCCAGCGGAACCGGCTGGCCAGCCACTACTTTCTCCCAAAGCATTCCGAAAGCTGCCTTAACAGCGAGAGCGTTGGCCTCAATCATCGCTTCGGCTTTTGCTACAGAGTATTGAGCCTGTGGGTCCTCGCGAAGATTCGTGCCGGCCATCGCGTTGGTCTTCGTCCTAGCGAGAGCCTTGAGTCCATCGAGAGCGGAGCGGGCGATGCCATTCATAACGCTGGCGTGATTGTAGCCGAAGTAAGTCGGCGGCAGATGGAAAATCGGATAAGGATGCTGAGATTCGGCGCCGAAGAAGCGAAATGCCATATCGCTCGGCACCAGCGCACCGTTGACTTCGAATTCCGTACTACCAGTTCCACGCATCCCTACCACGTGCCAGGTATCAAGAACTTTGCAATCATGCTTCGGCAGTAGGAAGCCCAGCAGGACCGGCTTGCCCGCAGGCGACTTGCGCATTTGATCGCCGTCGAAGACGAGGCAGTTGGCGGCAACCCATCGCGCCTGATGAATCCCGCTGGCCCACGCGAAGCGTCCCGTGACTCGATAGCCGCCATCGACGGCAACGGCGCGCCCGGGTGGCGACGCAGACGCAGCGATACACGAATCGTCGCTCGCGAATATTGCATGAAGGCGCGCCGGCGGTAAGTCGCTTAGAATCATCGGCGTGCTTGACCCGATAGAATAGTTCCAGCCGGCCGAACCATCGTAAGAAGCAATCTCTTCGACTAGATCATAGTAGGTAATTGGGTCGATATCTTCGCCGCCGAACTGGATAGGAAGCAGCAGACGATAGACGTTAGCTTCAGCAAAAGCTTGTGCAATTTGATCCGGCAGGTGATGTAATCCGTCGCCTTCGTGCCGATGTGCTTCGATCACCGACCGCAACGCACGCGTACGCTCCCATATTCGCTCGATCTTGTCTTTCATCGCCGCCCTTCCACGTCGATCACCGCGTTTAACTCTTGATATCAGGTATAAACGTAGACTGCCATGTTAGAACGATCGTACAGCGCTGCTTGACGAGACCAGCAAAGTGCAGCACCAATAGCGGCGGCTTCGAGAACCGCGCATAGGAGCGACAGCGGTGACCACATTCAATGATTATTCCGGCAAGTACGAATACATCAGGATGGAACGGAGCGACGGCATATTGCAGATGACGTTTCACAGCAAGGGCAAGGAATTGCTGTGGGGCGGGCATCCGCATGAGGAAATCTCCTATGCCTTCTGTGACGTGGCCCGTGACCGCGAGAATAAGGCCGTCATTATCACTGGTACCGGTGATAGCTTTTGCGCGGATATAATTTGGGGACGCGCCAAAGAGGAGTGCCCGCACCCACGAAAGGACGCCCGCTGGCCGGAGATCATACGCTGTTGGACGCTTACTACCTGATTATGAATCATCTGAATATCGCGGTGCCGACAATTGCTGCAGTTAACGGTCCGGCGCTGATTCATTCGGAACTGGCGCTCCTGTGCGACATTGTGATCGCCTCTGACAATGCGGCTTTCCAGGATTTGCCGCATTTTCCGAGCGGACTGGTGCCTGGTGACGGCGTCCACGCAGTCTATCCTTTGCTCATAGGGCCGAATCGCGGCCGCTACTTTTTGTACACCGGCCAGAAGATACCCGCCGGCGAGGCTCGCGAGTTGGGTCTGGTAGCCGAAGTGATGCACCGCGAACGGCTGCTGCCGCGCGCCTGGGAGTTAGCGCGAATGATCGCTAACCGCCCGCCACTGACTATTCGTTACGCGCGCGCGGCGCTCCGGCGCGAACTCAAGAGGCTGATGGTTGACAATCTCGAGCTCGGCCTTGCGCTCGAAGGACTCGGCATCTCGGAATACTAGCCGGCAGCTAATCCAAAAAGATAGACGCAGCTGTCATCGCGTCACGGGAGAATCGGTTCATGAGTAAGTTCGAGGAGTACGCCAACAAATACAAGAACATTAGAATGGAGCGCGCGACGGCATTTTGCAGCTCACCTTGCATCGCAACAATGGCCCGGTGATGTGGGACTTCGAAATTCATCACGAGACGACTCATGCCCTTGCCGACGTTGCGTGCGATCGCGACAATCACGCCGTTATCTTCACTGCCACCGGCCAAGAATTTATTGCTCAGCATAAATTCGGCGACGCTGACAAGCTACCGGCAATGGTCTTCGACGATGTAATGAGCGATGCAAGGCGGCTCATCATGAATCATCTCGACGTCGAAGTGCCGATGATCGCAGCGGTCAACGGTCCTGCTTTAATTCACGCGGAGCTGGCCTTACTATGTGACATAGTTCTCGCCTCCGACAATGCGTCGTTTCAAGACCTCCCACACTTTCCCAGTGGTTTGGTCCCAGGTGACGGCGTCCACGTCATTTTTCCCTTGCTCCTAGGGTTCAATCGTGGCCGCTACTTTCTGCTGACCGGAGAGAAGATTCCAGCGGATGAAGCTAAACGGCTTGGTCTGGTGAGTGAAGTGCTGGCGCCTGACGAGCTGCTGCCACGCGCTTGGGAAATTGCCCGCGCGATTGTCGAGAAGCCTCTCTTGACGGTACGCTACACGCGGCATGTGCTGACGCGAGAACTCAAGCGCGCGATGGTTGATAATCTTGGTCTGGGATTGGCGCTGGAGGGTCTCGGTGCTGGCGAGTTCTTTATCAACGA
>DATKPK010000123.1:0-3223 GCA_035524095.1 Binataceae bacterium (SeqCode)
GCCTTCCGCCACGCGCGAGCACGCCGAATCGAAGTCGAAATTCGCTATGATGCGCGGCGGCTTCGAGTCCGGGTGCGAGATGACGGAACCGGCATGGACCCGAGTCTTCTCAAAGAAGGGCGCGCTGGGCATTGGGGCTTGACGGGCATGCGCGAACGCGCCAGAGATGTCGGCGGATGCCTCGAATTCCGGAGCGAACCCGGGGCGGGGACGCAGCTGGAACTGATCATCCCCGCGTCAGTGGCATACAGAAGCCACGCCATTCGGCGCTTCCGTCTCTTTAAGGGCAAGTCCGGGCCGAATTCCTAAAAGTGCGACCTCGGAATTACTTCAATGCCGCTGGCCACGTGAACCACAGCCGAACAGGATGAATAATGAGCCTCTCTAAGGGAAAGAGTTGGTAGTGTTCAATGGAACCCTCGGGAAGCCCCGGAATTTGGATTAATCAATCTTCAGGACCGAAAGCGCCTAAGAGTGATGCCGACCGTCGTCAACGACTTTTATCAGACAATGAACAAGGCACCCTCACCTCACGCGTTGCTGTGATCGTCGCCCAGACACTTACCGGCAACACCCTGGTTGGCACTTGGGATACACCCGTACCCGGGCCTGCGCCTCGCGGGCGCGGTCATTGTACCGGCGGTCGCGGTAGCCGTGGAAGACGACCAGTCGTCTTACCTCGAATGCGCCGAATTCGCGTCGCCAGTGTCGAAGAACGCGACTCGGGGCATGGGGTTCAGGCCTGCGCGGCTCCTCTTGGAGGTGGCCCTCGCCTTCATCCTACGATCCTTAACCTGTGTGCGGGTCAATGCTGCCACCGCCCCGGGCGCTAGCTTGCCGCGAGGCTCCCTCATTGCCACCAGCAATGAGCCGACGAATCGCTCAGTGTGCTCTGGCAGCTGACATGCTAGTCGATCATGCATGCGCGGTCAATTCCGCGCACAGCGGAGGTTGCCAATGACGTCGGTTCTCACTGTTGCCTACCAGGTCGTGTATTACGCCGAAGACGGGCGTCACATTTACTGGCCGGCGGACACTAGATCTGAAATACTCGCGGACAAACTCCGGGAAGCGCGCGAGCGCCGACTGAACGCTTGGTTGTCTCAGGCCGAGGCGGCGACGATCCCTGCACGGAAGGCGGCTTAGGGAATCTTTGAGCCCCGCACAAAGCAAGGTCGGCCGAGACTCGCCGTGCACAGGACTCTGCATGGAACAAGCCACATCATCGACGATCTTATTCGCATCCCTTGACACTTTGGCGACTACGTCTTGATAAAGTGCTGATCCACTCTGGATCTTACGAAGTAACCTCTTGCTTCGACACGCCTTAAGGTGCCTTCTGTCTTACAGTCAATCAATTGCTAATCGCCCCTGTTTTGGTTGCCTCACTCCTGAGATCGGTCGTCATCGAACAGGTCAAACGACAGACCTAATACGCTTACCTGCATGCTCGCGCATCACGCGACTGTCACAGCGCGACGAGGAGTTATCCCCAACCGCCGGCACTCATAACAGCGCACTGCGCCCCGGCCTCGCGATATGCGATTGGACCTGCTCTTAGGAATCCAGAAAGCACTACGGCCTCTACAGCAACTGAGACGAGGATAGGCGCCGGGTAGTCGGTCGGTGGCGACTGACCCAGGGAGGTCACGCCCCAATATTGCGGTTATCGAATCTCACGCGCACGCCGCTAGCACGATCGCGAGCACGAGGCTCAACGGCAGGTGTAGGTTTCCTCCGCCGCGTCGTTTCGCCGTCGGTCATCAGTAAGGCTCGCCTTTATGAGTAACGTTGTTAGCGTCGTCCGTTGACACAAGTTGCGTATAGTGAATTCACTCCAACCAATTTCATGATTCGCTGATCTTCATTGTCGAAGGCTGCCAGTGCGGTGAGGCCGTTTGGCGGCGATTCGGGCAAGCTAGCCCATAACCAGCAAAGGAGCACTCAGATGTTTCGTCGATACGCGCATTTTGTAAGCACGGCAATGCTTGCGGGCCTTCTGGCCTACGGGACTATTGCCAAAGCCCAGGAAGTTGCAACACCAATCGCTGAGCTGGGAGCCAACTATTCATGGCTTCACGTTAATTCCGCTAACGATATTTACCACCGCACCGGAAACGGCGGTTCGGGATATCTGGAGTACAACATCAACAAATCACTCGGCCTGGTCGCCGACTTCGGCGGCTATGCAAACACAAGAACCGGGCTCGATGATAAGGCAATGACCTATATGTTCGGCCCACGCTTCAACTGGCGGCATGCGCGGCTCACACCCTATGTCCAATTGCTGTTTGGTGGCATCTACGCCTGGGTGAGCCCAACAGGCCTGGGATCGATTACCCAAAATGCATTCGCCATGTCGGCGGGCGGCGGTTTGGATATTCAGGTGAGCCATCATATTTCGTTTAAACCGGTTCAGGTCGAGTATTTAATGTCGCAACTCAACGATTCTCTGGGCTTCGGAGGTCATCAGAACGACATCCGGTATTCGGCCGGCATTGTCTTTCGAGTAGGGGACACCGGCAAGTAGAAGGAATCTGCGCCATTGTTTGACTCAGGAACCAACCACCCACGGGATCTCCGGTGTGCTGGCTGCTCCGTCCGGGCAGCCTTGTGTGAGCGTTCACTGGAGATCCGGGGATCATGGCGGACGCCGATGCCGGGTTCGTTTTACCGGCTGGCACCCCCTTGGCTTCGCTGAAATTGACGTTCGTGCTTAGAGCACCTTTTCAGAGTGCCTCTGGACGGCGCGCACGTAACAGGACAGTTCAGTGGCCGCGATCTTCACTTTTCAATAGCGAACGGTATGGAACACGATTACGAGCAAGACCGCTTTTCCGATGATGGGTGCCCGCAAGATCCGCCGCCATCTGAGTTTCACTTCGGAGAACTGGAAGATGGCGCGGTTGAGGAGGCAGCCTGACCCTCGAATCTCGAAGTCGGTCCCAAAGGCTGGTCGTCATCGCCGAAGCGAAGGTGGGTGTTAACCTGCGTCCTATTTGACGGCAAACGTATTCTCTTGAGACGGAAAGGTATCTCCCTTCCGGCAGCCCGAGTCAGTCTCGCGTATCACGTTTGACGGAGCTGTCAGGTACCGAACTAGTTTTTTCTTTGCGTTGTGCACCCACCACTTCACGGTCCCGATCGGGGTCGCTCGCGCCTCGGCAATCTCTTGGTACTCCCATTCCTCAACGAACCGCAGAGTCATCACTTCGCGCTCGTG
>DATKPK010000124.1:0-17700 GCA_035524095.1 Binataceae bacterium (SeqCode)
GCGAGAGCTTTCGGCTGAAGGAGAAACGCCGTGCCGGACTGCTCAGCCAGCAGGCTACTGAGAATACCGCCGCGCCCGCCCGTGATTCGCCGAAATCATCCATCGGAGGTAGCGCGTAAAATCTCGCGCAACCACGCATCATATCGGGCGCGAGAAACCAAAGAGTTCGCTAAATGAGGGACATCCGTAATCGGCGAAAAAATGACAATTTAGCCCGGCGTTGACAACAGCTGAGCGCATGTGCCGCGATGGAAGGGATCTATTTGCAATGCATCGTTGTAGTCGCTGATGGCGTTGTCGATTTGCCCGAGTCTAAAGTACGCAAACCCTCTGTCGGAAAATGCAGGGGCGCTGTATGGGTCCAGGGCGATCGCCATATCGCAATCTGCGATCGCCCGTTCATAATCTCCCTTGTACGAATAGATCTGAGCACGACGGCTGTAAGCGTCAGCTTCGTATGGCCCCAATTTGATCGCTTGGCTGCAATCGGCCAGCGCATCGTTATAGTCCCCGCTGAAAGTGTGAGCGAAGCAGCATGCGCCCCAAGCCTTTGGGTCTCGCGGGTCAACCTTGATGGCCTGATCGCAGTCAGATATTGCTGAACGGGCATCTCGCTTATACGCGTACGCTTCGCAGCGTCTGCCCCATGCTCCAGCATCCTGTGGATCCAGCCGAATCGCCTCCGAAAACTTTGTTATCGCTTCGTTGTAATTTTGGGCCTTCAGCGCTGCCTGGCCCTGTTTAATCAGGTCAGCATCACTAGCCTCTGCCGCGCTTACCTTTGAGCAGAGGATCACCAGAGCAATCAATGCGGCGATTAATGTGACCGTCTTTGAGCGCATCGTTCCAATGTCGGCGATTTGCTGCGTCTGCGCCACCTGGTGCATCTCGTCAAGCTTATTATTTAGACGCTCCAAATTCCTCAATGCCATTTCGATATTCCGGCAGGTTCTCTTTAGATAATCAAAATAGCTCCTTAAACGTGGTTTTTGGTTGCTCCTCTAGCCCTTTATGGTTCGACATAGCCCAGTCCCGCGATTATGCTGGCCTTGCCGGTGTCCGGCGCGACCCTAGTGGCCTCGGTCCGGAATTGAACAATCACCGGCCGAGGCTCGGCGCGACTGCCCATGCATAAACACATCAGCAAGCATTCCGAAACCAAACACTTGGCCGATGACGTTATTCACTATCGGGAATACAAGATTCTGCTCCAGGCTGAGCAATTCACAGGCAAGCGTTCCTTCCTCGAATTCTGGGAAGATGCCAACAAGACCATGCGGAAACTCGGGCTGAAAGTTGAGACCGACCCGCACGCCTTCGATAGCCAGGTCCGTGAAGTCTTGTTCTATGACACGCCCGAGTTCGACCTCTACAACAACCATTTCATCCTGCGCAAACGCACTTTCTACGATCAGGGTTGGCCTCGGCCTGGCCATGAGCTGACCTTCAAGTTCCGCGCGCCTGATCTGGAGGCTGCGGCGGCCGTTGATGTTCGGGCGCAACTAGGTGGTCACGAGGAGATCAAGTTCAAAGAGGAACTACTGCTGGAGCGCGACCGCCTCGGGGGGATGCGCAGCGTGTTCTCTCATGGATGCGTGCTGATCTCACCTGAGATTGAACTCGAACGCGGCATCGAGAACATCGCACGCGCCTTTCCAACTCTCAAGAAGATTGACATAAGCCCTCGAACCAAGCTCGAACTGGTCAATAATGTAGCGGTTGAGGAAGTGCAAAATACCTTCGGTTGGATTCACTTCCACCATCACTTCAAGGGCAAGGCTACTGTTGCGATATGGCGGAGCCGGGCCTTGGAGCGGTCCTTATCCGGCGAATTCGCCTTCCAGTGTAAGTTCGACCGCTTCGAAGAAGTTGATAAGGAAGCTCTCGAACTTTCGGAAGAATTTTATAAGAAGGTTCAGCTGGATTGCGCGGAATGGATTAAGCTCGGTACGACCAAGACCGCGATGGTCTACGGCCTCGGCGAGGGAAACCGGGTCAAAAATCACGAATAAACACTGGCCATTGGGCTAGGTCCGCCCTAGCCCATTAGCGATCGCCTTCGTCCGACCATGATTGGCAGGATGCAAGGCGATTGACCCGTTCGATCAGCGCTCCTTTTCCCGCGCTCTCTAATGTCATCGGGCAGCAGGAATCGGCCGTTGGTTTCGAGCAGCCGCTGGCCTAATGAATCCTCGCGCGACCTCTCGATTCCACCGATGCGCGTCTTTACGCGACGGTTCGATTCCGCTCAAATTCGGGGGACACTGCCATCTCGCCTCAGGAGCGACTCTCATGAAAATCGGCTTCTTCGCTATCGGTATCAACAATCTCGCCCGCCCCGACCTGATCACAACGGTCGCCACCAACGCCGAACGTCTCGACTTCGCCACTGTATGGGCGCCCGAACACGTCGTCTTCCTTGAGCGTTTCGCCTCAAAATACCCCTACGCGCGCGGCGCCAGCGTCCCGATTCCCACCACGACGCCATTGCTCAATCCGCTGCTGGCTCTGACCTACGCAGCCGCGCACACGAAACGTATTCGCCTCGCCACCGGCATCTGCCTCGTCCCCGAGTACAACCCGCTGCTCCTCGCAAAGCTCGCCGCGACCCTCGACTATCTCAGCAATGGCCGCTTCGCACTGGGTATAGGCATCGGATGGCTCCAGGAGGAGTTCAAAGCTATGGGCATCCCGTGGGAACGGCGGGCAAAGCGCACTCGTGAATATATCGAAGCGATGCGCGCGCTATGGGGCGACCAAACGAGCTATGCTGGCGAGTTCGTCAATTTCGAAGGCGCGCTAAGCTACCCCAAGCCGATCAAAGGCTCGAAGCTACCGATCCTCGTCGGCGGGCAAACCGAGGCGGCCCTCAAACGCGCAGCCTCTTACGGTACGGGATGGTGTGGTTTCAATCTTACTCCCGCCGAGACGTCCGATGCGGTCGCTCGCTTGCGCACGTTGCTCAAGGAAAACGGGCGGGACCCGCGCGATTTCGAATACATCGTCGCCGCGACTCCGCAGTCTACCCCTGCCGATCTCTCAGCCTATCGTGACGCAGGCGTCGGTCAGGTCGATCTGACGCCCGTCTTCCAGCATCCGCTCACGACCGACGCTGAAATCGTCGAGCTGCTCGAACAACTTGCCCATCAATGGGTCGTGCCGGCCGCTCAACTATGAGCGCGCAACCACTTTTCTGCTAAGCTCCTTCGCGCACGGCACCGTGAGTTTATACAGAGGTGAAACATGGATCGGCTTAAGGGCAAAGTTGCTTTGATTTCAGGAGGGGCGCGTGGGCAGGGCGCGTCCGAGGCGCGGATGTTCGTTGATGAAGGTGCGCGCGTCGTCATCGCCGATGTCCTCGACAACGACGCCTCCGCGCTCGCCGAAGAAATCAATCGCAAGGCCGGTCACAAGGCTGCAATTGCCGTTCATCTCGACGTCACTCGCGGAGCCGATTGGCGTGCCGCCGTCGATACTGCCACACGCGAATTTGGCGGCCTCGACATTCTGGTCAACAACGCCGGCATCCTCAACGTCAAAGGCATCATGGAGACCAGCGAAGAGGAATGGGACGCCATCGTCAGCGTCAACCAGAAAGGCGTATGGCTCGGTATGAAGGCTGCTGTCCCCGCGCTGCGTCATCGCGGCGGCGGCTCCATCGTCAACATCTCCTCGATTTATGGGCTGATTGGTTCCGCCGGTTCAGCCGCCTATCACGGCAGCAAAGGCGCCGTCCGTCTGCTGACGAAAGCCGCCGCAGTCCAGTACGCTCCCGACAAAATTCGCGTCAACTCCGTCCATCCCGGTGTCATCAAAACTCCGATGGTGGATATCTTTGCCGATCAAGAACTCGCCGCGATCGCAAATCTCGCTCCGATGAAGCGTGCGGGTACGCCCGAAGAGGTCGCTTGGGTTGTGCTCTTCCTCGCCACTGACGAAGCCTCATTCGTCACCGGCGCCGAGTATGTAGTCGACGGTGGCTATACCACCGTCTAGTCATTCACCTTTTCGGCAGCTATTCCGTAATTACTTAGTATCGATCCCCGCGGAGGCATTCGCATGAGCAATCCCGCCAAGCCTGCAACCCAAATGCTTTCCGGCCTGAAAGTGCTGGACCTCACTCAGTACCTCGCCGGTCCGACCGTCACCCGCTTCATGGCCGAGATGGGCGCGGAGATCATAAAAGTCGAGCAGGCCCCCGGCGGTGATCCTTCGCGGCTGCTGCCGTTTATTAAGAACGGCCGGAGTGCCTATTTCGTCCAGCAAAATCGTGGCAAGAAAAGCCTCTGTCTCGATTTCTCTAAGCCCGAGACCGTCGATCTGCTTCATTCGCTAGTCACTAAAGTCGACGTCGTCGTCGAAAACTATGGCCCTGGTGTGCTCGAACGCAAGCGCCTCGACTACGCTTCCCTTCGCGCCATCAATCCACGTCTTATCATGGCCTCAATCTCAGCTTTCGGACGTACCGGCCCGCTCTCGCACAAAGTCGGTTATGATCTGATCGCGCAAGCCTTCTCCGGACTGATTTCCGTGACTGGCTATCCCGATCGCCCGCCGGTATTCGTAGGAATGGGTATTGGCGATCAGGGCAGTGGCGTCCACGCCTTTTCCGCGATTGGCTATGCGCTCTACTATCGAGAAAAGACCGGTGTCGGTCAGCATATCGACATCTCAATGGTCGACGCGCTCTTCCATCAACACGAACTGAACGTTCACGCCAATGTCCTGTCGGAAGGGCAATTCTCACCCGGCCGGATGGGCGCGCATCATGCGCTCGTCGCGCCCTGCGGCGTCTTCAAGGGTCCCAGGGGCTACATAGTCATTCTCGTGCTCGATCGCCAATGGCCCTCGATGGCGAAAGCGATGGGCCGCCCTGATCTCATCGACGATCCGCGCTTCGCTACCGGCGCCGAACGCGGCAGGAATCAACGCGAACTTATCAAAATTATCGAGGATTGGATGGCCACTCTCCCCTCCGACGAAGCAGCGCTCCAGATCTTCGAGGAATTCCGTATCGCCGCAGCGCCGGTCGTCACCGTTGCCGAAAGTATCAATCATCCGTATTTCAATGCCCGCAATATGATCCGCAAGGTCAAGGATCCCATCATTGGCGAATTGACTATTCCGGGTTTTCCGCTGAAGTTCTCCGAATTCCCGGACCTTCCGGATATTGAAGCCCCAATGCTCGGGCAGCACGGCGAAGAAGTTCTGCGCGAACATCTCGGCTACACTGATAGCCAACTGGCTGACTTGCGCTCCAAAGGCATCCTCGTGTCGGAAAACCGTTAGGCTCACAGATGGCCTGCCGCTAGGCTTGAGGGGTAAGGAGTAAAAGCTGATGAAGTTCGGCCTACTGTATATTTCTGATTACGACCCCGATCGCTACAAGAGCGCGAGCCACTATTACGGCGAGATCCTCGAGCAGATTCAGTATCAGGAAGAACTCGGCTTCGACGGCGTCTTCTTCGCCGAGCACTACGTCGGCGGCTACGCCTTTCCATCACCGCCAGTCTTTGCTGCTGCGGTCGCTCAACGCACCAAGCGTATTCGCCTCGGGACTGGCGTGACACTGCTGCCGTTGAGTAATCCGATCCGCACTGCCGAAGAGTATGCGATGCTCGACGTACTGAGTAATGGCCGCCTGGACTTCGGCGTCGGCCGTGGCGTCCTCAAAGCGGAATATGAGCTATTCGGTATCGACGAAAGCGAAAGCCAGGGACGCTTTCATGAGTCGCTCGATATCATCATTCGAGCCTGGACGCAGGATAGCGTCACCTACGACGGTAAGTACTACAAGATCAACGACGTCAAAGCGCTGCCAAAGCCGGTCCAGCAGCCTTATCCTCCTGTCTGGACCGCCTGTGCTGTCACACCCGAGAGCTTCACTTGGGCCGGACGTCACGGCTTCAATCCGATGCTCGTTCCCTTTGCCTATCCGAAACACGCAGACCTTCAGAGCAAGTTGAAGCTGTATTGGTCGGCTTTGAAGGAAGCAGGCCATGATCCTTCGACTCGCGAAGTACTTGGTGTCTACCATCTATATGTCGCCGATAGTGACGAAGCCGCGCACGCAACAGCCCGCAAGCATTGGGAGAAATATTGGGGCTTTTTTGCTGCCCTCGATCAAAAAGGCTCCTGGGGCGCGACTGACTATAAGGAATACAAGGGCGGACTTTCGCGGCTGTTTGGCGGCGCCAAGTACGAAGATCTGGATCAGGGCGATTGTATGATTTTCGGTACACCCGAGCGATGTGCGCAGCGCCTCAAGCGCGCGGAGGTCGACTTCGGCTTGACTTACCCAATCTTCGAGGTGAACTTTGGCGGCTTTCCTCACAAGGAAATCATGCAATCCCTGGAAAAATTCGCCAAATACGTAATGCCCAAGTTCAAGTAATTTAAAATTGCAACTATCAAAGGCTGCCGCCATTCTATAGACCCGGCAGCCTTTCTATTTTCTCATCGCGTCCCCAGTGAATGACGTCGGTTCAACTAGAACGTCGGCAGATGCTGGACTTCCTTGTACTTGTAGTACCCGGGACCGACCCCGTACTCCATAATTCCGAAGCCAACATCGTTGCCACAGTGCCATTCAATTAAATGATCGCTGAGTGTGCTTGCGACCTCTAATACCTTTGGGTCGCTCAAATCCCAAACGTCATGCTCCGCGTAGTACTCGCCCTTGCTATCACCGTGATACCAGCCGCGATAGCCACCGTAACCTCCACCCTTCAAATGCCAGCGTGGCTCATGCGTCACGAATGACACTTCCCGGGTTTCGCCGTTCTTGAAATATAGTTGGATGTCGCCGCCCTTGAGCGTCTGTACCAGCCCCGATCCATCCCAGCGAAACTCCTGTTCGGTGCGATCGAGCAACCAACCCGGATCCGCAGCCGCACCGAACGGATTCGCCCTCTCACCGCTGAGATAACTGTATTTGTTGGAGCCGCGCTCGACGAATCGCCAATGCAGCGCATAGTCATTGAATTGCGCTACTGACCAGCTAAATAAGAATGGCGCGAACGTAGTTTTTGTTGCATCCGACGCATCGGTCCGCAGCGCCCGCCGCGTGCCCCATGAGCGATCACGATGGCCCCACCAGGCATCAGTGCTCAACTCGATTGTCTTGCCTGGAAGGTAGATTTGCCCACGCGCCCGGCCCACTTGGTCGAAGCGCTTGATGTCCTGTACTACCTTTCCCCCGCTCTGCCGGAAATCGTGCTCTTCCTCATGCGGATTCATTGACGCAATCCACTCGACATCCAGATGCATCCCAGAAGGATTATCATCGAGCTTCAGCCGGAAACGCCTGAGTCCTTCGAGTAGCTCCACGGACAACGGGCCGATCTTCACTTCGTCGATCTTCGGACGCAGAGTGCGCGACGCGCGGAAGTTGTACTGTTTCCCCTTATGCCAGACCGTCGCGAAGCCGTCCTGCACGTTCTTGTTCAGATACTGTCCAACGCCAAAGCCGAGCATCGTATCTTTGTCGCGCACGTCGTAGATACTCACATAAATACGCTCAGTCCACTCCGGACTGTCTGTATGAGCATGATCTAGGGTGGCAGGGAGCTGATGGCACATGCGCTCGTCAAATGAACTCAGCATTACTTCTCTCCGTTATCGTGCGTATCGGCGAACGCCCACATTTCGCTAATCAGAATCCCAACGCTTTGGCCGCCATATCCAGAACGACCGGCACTGAATAGGTCGTGCGCGCCAGCCGCAAATCCTTGTTCCGTCCATCGGCGAACAGGCCCGACGCGCTTAGCCAGAACGCGGTACTGCGCATCATATATAAGATGTCGTAATAGCGGCAAACCTCGAAGTCGATAGTCAGTCCGGTCAGTTGCTGATAATAGTCAATGAAGAAATCTCTCTCCACCAGGCACGACAGCAGCGGTGAGCTCTCGCGATTGAGATCCGAAAGCACGTAAGCCACATCATACATCGGATCGCCAATCACTTGCAGTTCCCAATCGATTATCGCCGCGATCGCGTCGTTATTGACGATCAAATTCCCCGTCCGATATGCGCCATGTACGAATGCCAGCCGCTGCGCCACGGGTGCGTTCGCCTTCAGCCACATCAACAGTTCCGTCAGCACCGGCTCGGGCTTGCGCGCCGATTCATCGATCAAACGTTCCCATTTGGCTATTTCGCGCAGCGCAAAATCATTGCCAGGTCTGGGCACTCCGAGGAAATGCAGTCCGGCCGCCTTCCAGTCTAGATTGTGGAGTGACGCCAGCGCCTCGATAAAACTCTTCGGCAGCTTCCCGCGTTTGGCCGCCTCGGCATAAAATTGCTTGCCCGCCCGTGACCACGGATTTGGCACGTCGCCCTCTATCTTCTCCATCACGAAGAACGGCCCGCCCAGCAGCGACGGATCTTCCTCATACCAATAGGCCTTTGGCGTCGGTGCGGGCGTTGCCTCTAGTGCTTTCAGCACGTCGTAATGCTCGCGCAGGCTCGAAAGCTCACGCAGTAGGCCAACCCCTGGATCTTTGCGTAAGCAGAAACCCAGCCGCATCGTCCGACCATTCTCGTGCCAGTTCCCGTAAAAAATATGTATCTCGTGCGACCATCCGCCGGGCGAATGCACCCAGTCGGTCAACTCCAGGTCGCGAGCAGCCGGAATTTTGCCTTTTAGATAGTCGCGGATCTTTTCCTGCACCGATTTGTCAGCGGCCATCCTCTAATCCTCCGCCTTGCCGGCGATTTTAAGTTCCTGATCGAGTAGTTGGCGCAATGCTTGGCGGATGCGCCGGTTGGCAATTCCAAACGCCTCTTCACCCATCGCCTGACGATTCTGGTAAAGCCGCTCGATCAGTTCGCACAATGCGGCTTCAGTTTCCGCATTCGGCGCTCCCAGACTTTTCGCCTCTGGCAACCGCATCAAGTCATGAAACAGCGCGTGCAGCGCTGCCTGCTTCTCCTTGGCGATATCCGCGCGTTCGTCCACCTGGCGCGCCACGAACTCAAGCACCACCGCCGCCATATACGCCTGCGACTTCTGAAATGGCTCCGTGACCGCCGGCGCGATAACATTCCGCAACGAACTCACCACTTCAGCAATTAACTGCTTGGCCGGTATCATCTCTATAACCTGTCCATCCTCGCGCGGTTCCGGTCGGCCAATCTGAGCGCCGCCGCTAGCCCACGCAGCATATAACGATAGCCGCGTCATTTCTAATTGCGAACGATCTCGTTTTTCACGGTCATACGCGAAGAGCAACGGCATCTCGAAATGACAAAAATGCGCACGATGTCAACTTGACAACGAGGTAGGGCGATGAAACAGTTGCATCTCTTAGGCGCTCATACCATTAAGTGGCTCTGTTCACAGGGCGCCGCAGAGAAAATCATTTCAGAGGGGAGCCTATGCGCGCTGCGTACGACGCCGTGGTCATCGGTTCAGGGTTCGGAGGCTCGGTGGCAGCCTGCCGCCTCGCTCAGGCGGGCTTTTCTGTGGGCGTCTTCGAGCGCGGCCGCAGTTACGAGAATAATTCATTCCCGCGCAACTGGAACGATCCGGCCGACGGCTGGCTATGGAGCAACGGCCAAGGGCTATTCGACGTAAAGCCGTTCGAGGAGATGACGGTCGTTCAATGTGCTGGCCTCGGTGGGGGATCGCTCATCTATGCGAACGTTCACCTGCGCGCCCCAGCCGAATTGTTCGCCAATGGATGGCCGCGCGGCTACACTCGCGAGGCGCTCGATCCCTACTACGACTTGGTAGCCTACATGCTCGACATCAATTCGATCGAAAAGTCGTCTCATCTTGATATGCCTGCCAAGACCAGGCTGATGAAGGATGTCGCGAGCAAACTCAATCGGTCGGAACAGTTCTGTTACCCGAACATAGCCGTCAGTTTTGGGCCGCCCGAAGTTGAACAGCGCAATAAGTTCGGTGCCATGCAGCAGGGATGTAGATATTGTGCCGAATGCGACATCGGATGTAATTATCACGCGAAGAATACACTTGATCTGAATTACTTGACTGTCGCTCGAAGCGCGACCGCCGAGATTGCTACTCAATGCGAGGTCATCTCGATCGAGCCAATCCTTGATGGCGAGCACAAGTACAATGTCAACTTCAAGGATCATGCGAACGGCGGACGAACCGAGAAAGTAAAGTCGAAGTATGTATTTGTCTGTGCGGGTGCAGTGAACTCCACTGAACTCCTGCTTCGTTGCCGTGATGTGTATCGTACCCTTCCCAACCTCAGTGTTCGCCTGGGGTATGATTATTCTGGCAACGGCGATTTTCTCGCGTTCGCATTTAGCACCGAAAGCCCTTTCAAGCCATCAGAGGGGCCGACCATTACGACCGGCATTGTCTATAGCCGAAACGATAATGGCTTCGACAACTGGTTTATCTTTGAAGAAGGCGGATATCCAAAGGAAATCGGCGGCCTCCTACAGCTTCTGAATCCTAAGCTGCGACTGTTCCGCGAGTCTGAGATACTCACTCGCGATGCATTCCACAACGCTTTCCACTCCAAGTCATCAGGCAAAGCTGGTTTCCCGGATCCAAAATCCGATAACACCGCAATCTTCCTGGCGATGGGCCGCGATTTGGCGAATGGTGTGATCGGGCTGCATTCGTTCTCCAAAGACCTGAAAATCAAATGGGACACGCCGTCGAATCTTCCTCTCTATTCCGCAGAGCAGAGATTCTCGACCGACGTGGCTGAAGCTATGGGCGGGAATGTTGCGCTTAATCCTCTCTGGCGCCTATTCCATGTTCCGGTTTCGGTCCACAATCTCGGCGGATGTTTGATGGCCGATTCTCCGGACTCGGGCGTAACCGATGCCAACGGCGAAGTTTTCGGATATCCGAATCTCTTTGTACTCGACGGCGCGATTCTGCCGAAAGCTACAGGCGTGAATCCGTCGCACACCATCGCCGCGGTCGCAGAACGGAATATCGAGCAAGCCATTCGCCGGCTCAAGTCGGATAGCAACTGGCGGGCTCCGGACTCAGTTCACGCCGTTCCGATTATTGATCCGCTTACTTCGATAGCTATCCCATCAGGAGGAACTTTGCCTACCAAGACACCCACTATCGGCATCGCTTTTACCGAAACGATGAAAGGCTATATCGCAAAAGCATGGACACCGCCAAATGATTATTCTGCCGCGGACAAAGCCGGGCAGAAATCCAATTCGCGTGTACAGTTTACGCTAACGATCACGATGCCCGACCTGGACTCGTTCCTGGCCGACCCGCAGCATCCCGGAAAGGCTGTCGGCACAGTCATCGTCGATGGGTTCACGCCTCCAGCAGGAGTGCCAGTAACCGAAGGGTTATTCAATCTCTTTGTTAACGGTGATGAATTCTATCAGCGGCGCATGCTCTATGCGCTCCCATTCATCGGTAGCGACGGCAAGCCATATTTGCTTGACGGCTTCAAGGACGTGAGAGACGACGGTCATTTCGACGTATGGGGAGCAACCAGCACGCTCTACACTGTCATTCGGGAAGGTCATACGCGCGAGGGCGCAATCGTTGCGACAGGTATTATGAAGATTCTCATTCCAGACTTTCTTCATCAGCTGACGACCTTCAATGCGCCCGGCGCGACCACCCTCGCGCAGAAAACCAGCGCGCTCACGCGCTTCGGCGAGAGCTTCTTTGGGAGCCTATGGGACGTCTTCGTTCGCCCTCACTTTGAATAATTGCGCTGCGAACGGCGGAGCGATTACCACATGCGAGTGTTAATCAGCAGAGGACCTCTTCGATGAATATTCCGGCTACCGAGAACTACACGTTCAATGCGCCCGATGGTGTCGAGAATCGGCTTACCCGTTACCGTGGCGGTGCGAAAGGCCCGGTGATGGTTGTGCATGGTGCGGCCGTGTGGAGCGGAATGTTCTCGCTTTCAACAATTGACGAGAACTTCACTTCATACCTCGTGAAAAATGGCTACGACGTCTGGCTACTCGATTGGCGCGCCAGCATCAAGCTTCCGCTCCGCCAGTTCACATTGGACGAGGCCGCTGAAAACGACTTTCCGGCGGCGATTCGTTTTATCATGGAGCACACCCGATCAGATTCGATCCAGGCGGTAGTTCATTGCGCGGGCGCCAGCGCCTTCTTCATGACGCTTGCGTCCGGACTCGCCCCCGGCGTCCGCTGTGTTGCATGTTCACAGATAGCGCTCCATTACAAAGTACCCTCAGCAATGGAGACCAAGTGCCTGCTGCATCTCGACGTAATATTGAAATTGATGGGTCTTGACTATCTTTCCTGCACTGACGAGCCAGAGCATCCACATTTTCAAACTATGCTTACCGACTTTGTGAATCTCGTCCATCACGAATGTACCAGCCCAATCTGCCATCGGATAACGTTTCTCTTCGGCCATCTCTATCGCCACGACAAGCTCAACGCGGCAACCCATGAACACCTCGCCGATCAATTCGGCAAATGCAATATTACGGCGTTCCGCCATCTCGCTCAGATCATTCGGCACGGATCGGCGCAGAAATACGACTATGGCTATGTCGAGAATCTCAAGCGCTACGGGGCGGCTGAGCCTCGGAGCTATCTGAAGCCTGAGCATCTTCGCATTCCGATAACTTTTGTTTCTGGTGAATTGAATCGGACTTACTTGCCCGCATCGACTGAAGAAACCTTCGATTGGCTAACAGCGCATAATGAGCCGGCACTCTACAAGCGCTACGTCGTTCCCGATTACGGACACATCGACAACTTTATGGGGTATCGCGCGAATATAGACTCTTATCCACTTTTTCTCGAACAACTGGAAGCTTGCCCGGCTTGAGGAATCGGGCCCGCTGAAGTATACGGAAGGAATTATTTGCACGGGAGATATTCTATGTCCGTACGTATTCAGCCGATGATCTGTGGCTGGCTGGAAGTCGATACCAAGTTTATCCTGCAGGATCAGCCGGGCCGGGTAAAGCTGCCGATACCGAGCTTTTTGATTGAGCATCCGAAGGGACGCGCGATTTTTGACTCGGGACTCCACCGCGAGCTGCAAAAAGGTTCTGAGCGGCTCGGAGGTCTGGGCAGAGCATTCAAGGTCTATTACAAAGCAGGCCAGGATCTCGCAGCTCAGCTAGAAGCGCGGCAGATCGCGCCGGAGCGAATTGACTATTTGATCAACTCGCATTTGCATTTCGATCACGTCGGCGGAAATGCCGATCTGCCGAACGCCAAACTGATTTTGCAAAGGCGTGAATGGGAGGCGGCAGGCGACCCGGAACTTGCTAAACGTAATGGCTATAACCGAGCAGACTTCGACCTCGGGCAGCAGCTTCAGTTGATTGACGGCGAGCACGACCTCTTCGGCGATGGCAGCGTGATGTGCATTCCAACTTACGGCCATACTGCAGGCCATCAGTCGCTGGGCGTGCGCACCGCTAACGGCGAGGAGGTGCTGACGGCAGACTCGTGCTACATGCGCAAGGTTCTCGACGAGATGGTCCTGCCCCCCTTCGCGCATAGCTACGATGACATGCGCAAAGTGATCGAGCGGTTCCGGGCGGTGGAACGGGCGGGTGCGCGGCTCATTTTCGGGCACGATGCGGCGCAATGGCGAGAAGATGGGAGCCCGGCGGCGGCGTTGTAAGGAGAGTCCCTGCTCCGGTAAATTCGATCGAGATCTGCAACGGATGTTTCACGTGAAACACCCGTTACAGACTGCCTGTTCTATTTTGACGTGATTTTAGATCGTGTTGGGGAAGAATTTCACCCAAGGCATCCGCGTTTTAACTGCGATTACTTAGCGCTTAGTCCCCCAAAAAGACCTGATTGACGGGCGAGGTCATGAATTCCAAATACTTTTGCTGAGCGGTTTCTTCCTCAAGATATTCGGCGCGTTGACGCTTTAGCTGGTGCAACCGGAGGTAGTCGGCTTCGTCGCCAGCATAGACACATTGGCAAACGTAGGGATCGGAGAACCAGAAGAGCAATTTGCCCTTATACTCAAAATAATGAAGCTTAAGTGGTGTAAGACTACTCAGAGCTTCGCGGCGATCGGTCGTATCGGCGGGAACGATTCGGAAACCGGCCTGAGTGAGAAGCGGGTCAAAGCTTTGGGCGCGCTGAGTCCCAGTCTCGGAACAGCCCGCGATAACGCACAGGAGAAGAATAGTGGGGAACAGTCCAATTCGTTTCAATTTGTTTGAACCCTCTAACCATATCTAATGTTCATCAGACTGAGAGTAAACAACTATTGGCTGCTGCGCTTTCTGAGCTCGTGGTTGGCGTTTCTTCCTAATGGGAGCTTTTCGGGTGACTTCTTTAGCTGCATGGCCTTTTTGAGCTAAGTCCCACGAAGATAGTATGAGGTTCTATGCAAGCGCGGCCATATCTAATCGGCGCTGCATAGAAATCCTGAATGGCCGGTCGCAGTATTACTGGATCAAGTCGAAGCGAGCTTCCCAAATTACACAATGGTGCCATGACTCACCGGTTTGGAACTATGACACGAGAAGCGTCACTCACCCCCGGCAGTTCGTACGATAAGGGATTACGGGTCTCTGCAAGGGCGAATGACCAAAAGGAATCTCAGGCCCTCTTTATAGCGCCACGCGCCTAGATCGGAATTGGTAAAAGTAAACAGCAGTTGAAACTATGAAACCGGTGGACTCATGCGGTTGCGATAGCAATCCTGACCTATCTGGCGACCACCCTTGGGTCTTCAATGTTGCAGCGGCTAACCGAGCATTTCCTTTGAATTGGCGACGTCGGTGCGTTCGCTCGCGAACAACTACGACCTCTCGGTTCTCTCGGGGCACGGCTTCGGCCAGAGAATCGGGCATACCCGAACTTGGCGCCACGCTAGTCTAGAGAGTCGGCAGAGAGATGAACGAGGATGCTAAATGCATCGCTCGCGGATTCCCGATATCTGACCACGGGACATCTACGGTCCCACGACCGTTTTTGATTATGAGAGGATTGCTGGAGCGGGCGACCGGGATCGAACCGGCGACGTCCAGCTTGGAAAGGGCGCCGACGCGGGAGGGCCAGGGAGACCCGAGGATGAAAATCCTTGAACTAAAAGGATTTTCTAATTTTCGATTTCCCGCCTTTGACCCGGATTTTCGCTCCTTTCCCGGCAACTTTGGCAGAAATTTGCCAGAAAATCTTCCCTTCAGAGGCGAGCCTGATTCGACGAAGACAAACCTCCTAATGACGTCCAGCTTCGGACGCGCGAGCGCGAACTACTCAGCTTCGCAACCGGACGTTTGCCAGAAAGTTGCCTGAATCGAATCGTTCAATTCGTCTCGATGGCTCAGCGATATCCGTGATCAGGGCCGCGCATTTTCCGCCAACTCGGTTTTGCAACTCCGAGCTCCCGTCAAGCTCACTCGCCACGAAGTACTGTGGTCTGTAGAGTTCTGAATGCCTCAGGGGGTTGAATCGCAATGCCGGACTATTTCATCATCCGCTCTACCACTGATCCGAATGCAAAGCCGTGGATATTGAGCGAAGTCGAGTCTGGCAGGCTTCGCCAAGGCTGGTTCGCAGCAAAAGGCACCGATCTCGTTGCTGGCAAGGGGGCGATCATCAGCCGGAGTATCTGGACTAAAAAATTTCAACAAATTGTACGCAGCCGAGTTCCGAAACCTACGATTCGAATGTCTAAGAGCAAGGCCGCAGAGAGCGCAAAACTCAGGTCTATCGAATTTGCTCGCGATAAGTACGACGACTTCACGAAAATGCTCGATATCTCTGAGGGCACGCGCATAGTGCTGCCCAAACTCGATGGTCAAGGTCGCGAAGAAGGGTTCGTCATCGCGAGAGCGGCCAGGGCAAGGTCACGTCTTGGGCCGAGGCGCGGTTGCTACATCTTCGACACAAAGACGAACACACCGCACAACGACTACCGGCACGTAGTGGTGGTAGACCCAGACAGCGTGCGCGTTATCCCTGCGCGTCTTTCAAAGGTATCGCAGCGAGTCCACGACGCGCTTGGGAGGGGCCGACGGCACCCCGTTATTCACAGTAGAGACGATCGATTCAACCGCGATATCGAGAGTCTCTATACTTCCTCGTCACCTGTTTCCAAAGCTCACCTGCCTCCTGCCCCGAGCAGCGCCGAAGAGAATCAGGCGAGAGAGCGGATCGAAGCGGAAATTATGCGACGTCGCGGACAGCCAAAGTTTCGCCAAGATCTGCTCGATGCGTACGGCCGACGCTGCGCCATTTGTAGCTGTGATGCCGAAGCCGCGTTGGAGGCAGCACATGTTCGCACGTACAAACGCGCGGACGTAAACCATGTCCGAAATGGAATCTTGCTTCGGGCCGATCTGCAGACGCTGTTCGATTTGGGTCTAATTGCTGTACGTACATCGACATGGACGGTCACGGTTGCGGCCGAGCTTGAGGGTACGGCGTATGAATCCCTCGACGGCAAACGCGTGAGATTACCGGCGAACAAAGCGGTCTGGCCGAAGCAAGCACTCGATCATCATCACCAGAAGGTCTTCAATCCGTAGCAATCCGTTCGAAACTCCTACGGTCCGCGAGTCCATTCTGCGCGAAGGAACTCTGGCTGTCAGGCGTCATGTGAAAATCCCCCCTCAGATATCAATTGAAACTCCCCCCTCCCGCAGAACGATAGGAGACGGGAGCAATGGAAGAGGAACGGGAACAGGTAGTTTCTTCGCCGACCGAAGTGAGATCGGCGGAGGAACGGATGCTGGAGGTGGACCTGGTACAGGAGATGGTCGCGCGGCAAGAGCGGGGTGAAGGAATCAAGCGGATTGCGCGCGAGCTCGGGGTTGATCGCAAGACGGTCAAGCGCTGGCTTAAGCTGGGCGCATGGCAACCGCGGCAACCGCAGAGGCGGGAGCGTCAAATGGACCGCTTCGCCGAGTTTATCGAGCGGAGCACGCCGGAAGCGGGCTTCAACGGCGTCGTGCTTTACCGCGAGCTGCGGGGTTTGGGTTTCACCGGCGGCCTGATGCAGGTGTAGCGTTTCGTCAGGCCGTATCGCGAGCAGCGCCGCTGGTCGGAGTTGGCGACGGTGCGCTTCGAGACCGGGCCGGGCGAACAGGCTCAAGTCGATTACGGCCAGCTCCGGGTCTGGATCGGCGCACAGCCAGAGAAGGTTCATCTGTTCGTGATGACGCTCGGCTATTCGCGCCGGCTGTATGCCCACGCTTATCGCCACGAGCGGTTGACGACTCTGCTCGACGGTCATGAGCGCGCTTTTCGCTGGTTTGGCGGGGTGACTCTGACTTGTCTTTACGATAATCCGCGCAACCTGGTGCTGGGCCGGCGCGAGCACAAGGTGCTGTGGCATCCGCAGTTCGAGGACTTGGCCCGCTATTACGGCTTTGCCCCGCGCGCCTGCCAACCGTATCGGGCCCGTACCAAGGCAAGGTCGAAAGCGGCGTCAAGTATGTCAAACGCAACGGGCTCGCGGGCCGGCGCTTCACCTCATGGGAGGATCTCAACGATTGGCTGGAACGCTGGAGCGTCGAGGTCGCCGATAGGCGGATTCACGGGACGACTTACGAACGGCCGGCGGATCGCTTTGCCGGCGAACAACTTACGCCGCTCGGAACGCGGCTGCCGTATCGTTACGAGCGGGTCCAGCAGCGCCGGGTCGCCAATGATGCCCTGGTAACGGTGGGCGCGGCGCGCTACTCGGTACCCGCCGCCTACGCCGGCCAGACCGTCAGCGTGCACGAAGGCCTCGGGCACTACGAGTTCTTTCA
>DATKPK010000125.1:0-26353 GCA_035524095.1 Binataceae bacterium (SeqCode)
CTATCCCGACGACGAACTCGCTTACCATCACCGCCGCGCCCTCACCGCAATGCGCCCCTACTACAACGCTCATTTGCGCAAACTGCCCGATAGCCAGTAGCTTCGCCCTCAGCGCAAGTGCTGCGCGACCTTCGTCGCGAAATAGCTCAGAATCATATCAGCGCCCGCCCGCTTGATTGCCGTCAGCACTTCGAGCGTCGCGCGTTCCTCGTCGAGCCATCCATTGATCCCCGCCGCCCGTATCATCGAATACTCACCCGACACGTTGTATGCCGCAATCGGCACGTTGAACTCGTGCTTCGCACGATAGATCAAATCCAGATACGCCAGCGCCGGCTTGACCATCACGATATCTGCGCCTTCCTCCAGATCTAGCGCAATCTCGCGCATCGCTTCGTCGCCATTGGGCGGGTCCATCTGGTACGAGCGCCGATCACCGAACTGCGGCGCCGATTCCGCCGCCTCTCGAAACGGCCCGTAAAACGCGGATGCGAACTTCGCCGAGTAAGCCATGATCGGCTTATCCGCGAAGCCCTCCTCATCGAAGGCTGTGCGAATCGCGCCGACTCGGCCGTCCATCATGTCTGACGGCGCTACCATATCGGCGCCTGCGCGTACGTGCGATAACGCCTCGCGGACCAACAGCTCTAGCGTCGCGTCATTATCGACGTCGCCGTTTTTGATCACTCCGCAGTGCCCGTGGTCAGTGTATTCGCACATGCAGACATCAGTGATTACCGCGAGCCCCGGAACATGCTGCTTAATCTCCCGGATCGCGCGCTGCACTTCGCCATTCTCATTCCACGCTTCGCTGCCGGTCGCATCCTTGCGCGAGGGAATCCCGAACAGGATTACCGCCGGTACGCCCGCCGCATGAGTCTCGCGCGCCTCACGCAAAACTAGATCGACCGACATCTGCGCAATGCCCGGCATGGCGCTAATCGGCTTCTTCACGTCGCGTCCGGGACATACGAAATACGGCTGGATCAAATCGTCGGGCCCGAGCCGCGTCTCACGGATCATTCGCCGAAGCGTTTCATTGCGCCGCAGCCGGCGCGGCCGGTTTATCGGAAATCCCATCGGGTTCTACCCCAGCAATTGCATTCGATTTGACTATAGCAGCCCAAGACTCTGACGCATCACTCCAAGATTGCTTCGTCGGGATTGAATGGAGCAGTTAAACGCGGTTTCAGCTCGAACGCTTCTGCCAGCAACTCATGCGATCGCATCCGTGCGCGATGGCTATGCACGATCGTCACGATCATCAACTCGTCGAGATTCAGCACGCTCGCCATATCAATCAGCTTTCCGCGCACCGTCTCCGGATTCCCGACGATATACCGGGGCCATTCGCCTTCCATTGGCGTCGAATCGCGAGCGGGTCCAAGTTCGCGCATCGCGTTTTCAGGCGTCGGAATCGGCCGCAAATCCCCTTGCCGTATCCGTCGGCGAAACAATCGCGCCGACGATAACAAGTAGTCAGCCTCTTCGTCGGTTTCTGCACAGATCGCTCCCAGCGCAAGAATCACGCGCGGCTTCGCACCTTTTTCTTGGGCAATAAAATGCGATCGGTAATGTTCAATTGCTGCCCGCGTCGGATTCTGATCGATGAAATGCGCGAATGCATACGGCAGCCCCAGTTGTGCCGCCGCGGACGCGCTCCACAAACTCGAGCCCAACAGCCACACCTCGGGACTACCTGGCATCGCCGGCGAAATCTTGATCTGGCTAAACGGATGGTCCGCTGGAAAACCGCCATGCAAGAACGTCAGAAGCTCGATTAACTGGCGTGGAAAATCATCCGGCGGCTGCCGCTCACGATCACGCCGCAACGCATATGCATCCAGCCCCGTACCTCCCGGTGCCCGCCCCACACCCAGATCGACCCGCCCCGGATATAGCGCATGGAGCACCCGAAAGGCCTCGACTACTTTGAGCGGACTATAATGCGGTAGCAGCACCGCGCCCGACCCGATCCGAATCCCGCGCGTCTCCGCTCCGACTCGCGCCAGTAGAATCTCCGGCGCCGGACTCGCCAGCGCGTTAATCGCGTGATGCTCCGCGATCCAGTAGCGCTCGAATCCCAGCCGATCGGCCAGCCGCGCCAGCTCTATCGTATTCTGCAGCGCCTCGGCCGGCGTCATGCCTTCCGACACTGGCGACTGATCGAGGACCGATAACTTCATTGCGGCGAACTCGGCTCAGACCTGGCGGCATTCATCTTGCCCTCAATGTAATGCTTCTCAATCGCCGCAACCAAGCCATCGACCGTATAGGTCTCCGCTTCCACGACTACATCGAGTCCCTGGGCGCGCGCCGCCTCCGCCGTGATCGGCCCGATGACGGCGGCCTTGAATCTCTTCCCAGCTTCGCCCGCCAATTCGATCCAGTTCGTGACGGTACTAGGACTCGTGAATGTCACCAGGTCGATCTCGGCTGACTCAATCAGGCCTCGTAGATGCTCTCTCGCTACCGCCTCCGGTCTGATCGTTGAATACGCCGGGGCGATCACAACCTCCTGCGCGCCTGCCTCGCGCAGCATTTGCTGTAAAACCTCGCGCGCTGCTTTTGCGCGTGGAATCAGAATTCGTGCACCTTTGATTCGCTCTGGCGTCAGCGCGTCGATCAGCCGCTCCGCCCGATACTCACTTGGCATTGCCGCCACCGTTAGTGCGTAATCCTCTACTCTCGCCGCCGTGGCCGGCCCAATCGCCGCGATCGCCGCCTTGCCCAATTCGCGAATATCGCAACGGAGCGTCTTGATACGTTGCATAAATGCGTCAACGCCCTTGGCACTCGTGAAGATGATCCAATCAAACGCTCCGACCTCGCCGATCGCCTTATCCAGTACTGCATAACTCGGCGGAGGCGCGGCTTCGATCACTGGCACTCCAATCACTTCCCCGCCCATTGCGCGCAGTCGCTCGATTAACCCTGATGCGTCTTCAGCCGCTCGCGTCACGATGATGCGCCGCCCGAACAGCGGCATCCGTTCATACCATATGAGCTGATTTCCCAGCGCTGCACACTCGCCCACCACCACCACCGCCGGTGCCCCGAGTCTCGCCCGTTCGACTTCATCAGCCAGGTTCACAAGCGTCCCTACGACGCTCCGCTGGCTCGCAGTCGTTCCCCATTGGATCGCTGAGGCTGGCGTCGATTCCGCCATTCCGCCTTTGACTAGATGATCGAGATTATCGCGCAGCTGCGCCGTCCCCATCAGCATCACGATCGTCCCGCGCCCGTCTGCTGCCCGTGCGAGATCCGTCCATGGAATCGCCGCCTTCGCATCTTTGAATCGGTCCAAATGACCCGTCAAAATCGTCACGAACGACCCATGCTCGCGATGGGTCAGCGGAATCCCCGCAAACGCCGGCACTGCGATCGCCGAGGTCACTCCGGGCACGATTTCATATTCGATACCCGCCGCGCGCAATGCTTCGGCCTCTTCACCTCCGCGTCCGAAAATAAATGGATCGCCGCCTTTGAGCCGCACGACGCGCCGCCCTCGCTGCGCCTGTTCGATAAGTATCCGATTGATTTCGGTTTGCGGGACGTTGCCGCTGGCGCCACCTTTCTTCCCCGCGTAGATCAATTCCGCGCCGTCGCGTGCCAGCCGCAACGTTGCATAGGCCACCAGGTTGTCATAAACGATTACGTCTGCACTGCGGATAAGCTCAGCTCCGCGAATCGTAATCAGGTCCGGCGCGCCCGGCCCAGCCCCTACTAGAAACACGCGCCCGGATTTGCTTGGGATACTCACTGACTATTGATAATACTTAATGGCTATTCGCGACCCACGGGACGAAAATAAATTTGATTACTTACTTGGTGTTTCGATCAGCGCACGCGCACCCGCTGCGAGCATCCGCTTGCCGAGTGCTTCGCCGCATTCCCGCGCGATTGTCTCAAGCTTCCCATCTTCGATACTGAGCGGCGTTACGCAATTGTCCGCCATTTGAGCTGTTCCTTCGGCGCTGAACAACAATGCCCGCAACGCTAATTCCTCGCTGCTGATGGTTCCCTTAACGCCCACCGGCGACACGCAAGACGCACCGATCGTCGCGAGAAAACTGCGCTCCGCAGTGACTTCAGCCCGCGACCCTGCATCATTCAACGACGCGATTATCGTAGCCAATTCCTCCGACCCACCGATTGTCGCCGTGCGTAGCGCCTCAATTGCGAGCGCCGCCTGCGCTCCTGACGGCACAAAGTTACTTTCGTCCAATGGATACAGCTTGATTCCTTCCAGTGCATCGATTTTGCCCAGCCGCTTCAATCCCGCCATTGCGAGCACGATCGCATCGAAACCGCCGTCCGCCAGCCGTTTCAGCCGCGTATCAACGTTGCCGCGCAATGGCACAATCGCAAGGTCGGGGTGCATTCGCAGTAACTCGTATTGCCGCCGTGCCGATGACGTCCCGACTCGCGCACCACGCTCGAGTGCCTGCCACGGCTCACGGTCATCAGCCGCCTCACGGTCATCGCGAATCAATAATGCATCACGTGGATCTTCCCGTTGCGGTACTGCAACAATTCTGAATTGTTCCGGCAGCACGGCCGGCAGATCCTTCAGTGAATGAACCGCGATATCGATTCTCGCGTCAACCAAGGCCTCTTCAAGCTCGCGCACAAAAAGTCCCTTGCCGCCGACCCGCGCGAGCGACGCCGACGTCATGCGATCGCCGCCGGTGCTGATCGCGACGATTTCAATCGCAATACCGTCCGCCAATCGTTCGATTTCACGTTTGATCGCGTTCGCTTGGACCAGCGCCAATGCGCTTGGCCGCGACCCAATCCTGAGGCGAAAAGCCATCAACCTTCGGCTGGCCGCGCTTCAAAGCTCGTCTTCATCGTCGCTGTCATCGCCGAACTCGTCCGCATGCCCGTTACGATCCAACCCCAGCCCCTCCAGCGCCAGATCACCGCACAATAGCCGCCGTGCTATTTCCGCTGTGTTGATCCCATCCGGCATACCTGCGCGACCCTCGCGCAGCCCTGTCAGCACGCGATGGAGCAGCTTGTTGACCATGCCGCGCGTTAGCGCCTCAATGCGTGTGCGCTCGTCCACCGGCAGCGTCGCGAGCCAGCTCCGGTGGCGTTGCAGTTCCGCATCACGTAACAGCTCGATACTCGACCGTATATCTTTGATCGCTGGAACCAATTCCAGTCCATCGAGCCATTTGACGAAAGCCTCGACTTCGCCCGCCACGATCGCTTCGGCCTTGACTGCCTCGCGCTCGCGCTCTTCCAGCGATTCCGTCGCCACCGTGCTCAGATCGTCAATATCGTAAAGGTAGACGTTCTCCAGCGTATTCAGCCGTTCGTCGAAGTTGCGCGGCACCCCCAAGTCGATCAGAAACACCGGACGGTAGCGCCGTTCTTTGATTACGCCCTCGAATTCCGCCGGCGTCAGGACCGGTTTGGTCGCCGCCACCGATCCGATCACGATATCCGCCATCTTCAGGTACGGCTTGAAATTGTCGATCGGCACTGCCGTGCCGCCCAATTCCCGCGCCAGCGCCACCGCATGGTCAAACGTCCGGCTGGTAATCAGTAACGCTTCGATGCCCTGCCGCTTGAGACTGCGCGCGGTCAATTCCGCCATCTTCCCCGCGCCAATCAGCATCGCCGTCTTGTTCGCCAGCGTATCGAAAATCTTCCCGGCGAGACTCACCGCCGCCGAACTGACCGACACCGCGCCACGGCCAATCAGCGTCGCCTTGCGCACCCGCTTGGCCACCCCGAACGCCTTATGAAACGCGCGATGAAGTACCAGGCCCGCCGTATCCGCCTCGACCGCTTGACTATATGCCGTCTTTAGCTGCCCGAGAATTTGCGGTTCGCCGACCACCATCGAGTCGAGGCTCGCACCCACCCGGAACAGATGGCGCACCGCCTCGCGCCCCTCATAATGATAGATGGCAGTTGCAAACGCGTGATGCTCCACGGCGCGGTCCTGCGCGAGAAATTGCGCAGTTTCGATTCCGTTGCCTCGTCCCTCCTGACTCAGTCCAATCAGCTCGACTCGATTACAGGTCGAAAGTAGTGCCACCTCATTAATCGCAGGTATTCCCTGCCGAAGCCGCCCGAGCGCCCGCGGAATTTCACGCTCGGCATAAGCCAACCGCTCGCGCACTGCGACTGGCGCCGTCCGATGGTTTACCCCGACTATGAAGAAGCTCCCGCGCATTGGATCAGCCGAAATTTCCCCCATGCTTGCCGGGAGTTAACAAGGTTATGCCTAAGAATGAGCCTATCAGGATTGTAAAGACCACTAAAGTAAGCGCGGCGACACGCCGCCCGCGCCATCCCGCCGTAAGCCGCGATTCTAGTAGCGCCGCATACAAAATCCAGATTGCCAGCGACCATGTCTCCTGCGGCTCCCACGACCAGAAATGACCCCAGGTCGCGTCTGCCCATATCGCCCCGGTCGCTATCGCAAGGCTAAGCATCAGAAAGCCCCATCCGAGCAAGTGGTAGTTGATGCGGTCCAGCTTCTCCAAGCTCGGCGCACGATTATCCACTGGTCCCAGCACGCGCTTGGCCTTGAGCCGCTTCTCGTAGATGAGATAGACGACGCTCACGCCTGCGGCCAGCACAAAGAGTGCAACCCCCAAAAACGCCAGCGTCACATGTACTGGCAGCCACGCGCTGCGAAGGCTATCCGGCATCGATAGCCGCCCCGGCTGCGTCATGACCGCTGCGATCGCAAGCACGACCGTCACCACCGGCGCCACAAATGTGCCAATCACCTGCATTTTCAGCCGCAGGATTATTCCCAACCCCGTAAGCGCTATCAGCCACGCCAAAAAAATCAGTGATTGGGCGAGGTTTGTCACCGGGATATTGCCAGCCTGAACCCCGCGTATCGCCAGATCCGCCGTTTGTAATGCGGCGCCCGCCCCGAGTGCCACGACCGCTAGATGACTTTGCCGCGAGCTCTCATGTCCCGCACCACCGGCCCGTTCGCTGACGAATCCCGCAGCCGACACCAGGTAGCATGCGAGCGCGGGCATTACCCACCAATCATGCATGGCCTATCCGGCTCGCGCTTACCGCTTCCGTCATGGACAAGGACGCGTTCTCACTTGCGGAATCCAGTTCGTTTAGACCGGTCCCGAGAAGCGCGCGAACAATCTTCTGAACTTCTCCCAGGTCGTCATGAGCGAAGGCCTCAATCACGCCCGACGCCACTAGCTTCGAGAGTATTCGAGCCCGTTCCGACGGATCATCCACGTGGCCACTGAGCCAGCGCCGCGCGCTTCGCAGCAATTCCGCCACCCGCCCATATTCTGGTCCAACAACCTCTTCGAGTTGCTCCCGCAGCCGCCGCGCCAACGCCGGACTCGCTCCGCCGGTCGCGATCGCGATTTGCACTTCGCCCCGTTTCACCACCGCAGGTGTGATGAAGTCACACAACGCTGGCCGATCGGTCACATTAATCATGATTCCAAGCTCGCGGGCATCTGATGCCGCCGAGCGGTAGAAAGCTTCATCCGGCGTCGCCATCCACGCCATGAAACGCCCACGCATATCGCTCGCCTTGTAGTCTCGCGCAATCCAGCGAATGGTGCCTGCCTCCACCATCGCCGCGAGCGCCGGCGTGATTTCCAGCGCGGTTACGGTCACCGCGGCGCCCGCCTCGCGCAGTGCTTTGACGCGGCGTTCGGCCAATTCGCCGCCCCCGATCACCAGGCAGTCGCGACCCTCCAAATTCACAAATATCGGTAAATATCCCATCTTTAGAACACGAAACTCGATCCCGCCAACTCGGCAAAGTCTAGTACAATGATATCGGCTGGAACACCGTACTGCATGGTGCGCACGAATTAGCCCGCTCGAGTCTGGCATGAACTAATGCCGCCAGCACTCGGCTAACAGCCAACAGGGGGGACCATCGATGGCTGCCAGCACAATCGAAGCGATGCGCGCGCTCAATCGCACGCGCGGCACAGTGCTCTGCGAGCGACTCGAATCGGCCGGTGGCCTTGCCGGTCAAAGCCGCGGACTCCTTGGCCGCGACGGTCTCGCCTCCGGCACCGGGATGCTTTTCGCCTCCTCCCTTCCTCTGATGTGGATGCACATGCTGTTCATGCACTTCCCTATCGATATCGTCTTTCTCGACCGCAAGGGCTGCGTGCTCCACATCTGCCATCAACTGCGGCCTTGGCGCTTGTCTCCCATAGTATTCCGCGCCCGCAAGGCCCTCGAACTCCCCGCCGGCGCTGCCGCCGCCAGCTCGACGCAACTCGGCGACCTGATCGACCTCGCCGTATCCGAGCCATAGGCTCGCTCACCAAGTCCCGCAGTTCTAAGCCGGTCAGTCAGCTGCCTAAGGCTCGAAGTCCGCAATATCGACCGAAGCCGTCGTTTGCACCCCCTCGCAGCCGAGGCATTGCTCCATCTTGGTGAAAACTAGCCATCTTCGCTTATTGCGAGTTGAACTCCGTTGACCGGCCCTCTTGTCTCTGTTACCAGCAATTAGGCGCGTCGCTCTGATTCCTGTTATTCTTGGATTAGCTACTAGGCACTGAAGCGGAATGAAGGCCGTGTTTACTCAGGCCGATCTATTTAGTTGCGATACTTCGAATCGACTTGAAGGATACTGTTATGCTCTCGGTTGTCACATTCCTTACCGTTCTGTTTCGCTCAACCGCTGGATCTCGCCGCGCCCAGACGATGACTGAGTACGCCCTGATTCTTGCTGCAATCGCGATCGTCGTTTACGTTGCCTATAACACTCTGGGTAATGATATCGGCACTCTCGTTAATCATGTAGATTCAATCTTGACGACGGCAGCGACCTGAGTTTCGAAACCGCTCTTGCCGATCCTATTTAGCTATTACGTCCAAATTCTCTCTGCATCAATCACGCCGCATGCTGTTGCACCTTCGCAACAACTACAACGACTTCCCTGTCTGCCCTTCAACTCACTCAACGCACGACGCTGGTCTATAGCGGCATTCGTTTGGCACGGCAGTCTATGGCACATCAGATGCTCAAACTCCCCCTCGGATAACGCGGAATAAGCTGCGTATCGATAGATTAGCCCTCAAGGGGTGGGAGGAACTCAAATGGACTCGATTATCCGCAATTACCTGCACGCGCGTGAAACGCTAACGCGCCTTAGCCGCACTCAGGCTATCGCTCGCTTCACGCGCGCCCGAGCCCCCAAGCGCTTCACGCGCGGGCAGACGATGACCGAGTATGCCCTCATTCTCGCCGCCGTCGCGATCGCCGTCTATGCGACCTATCAGACCATGGGCAACAGCATCGAAGCGCTCGCGACCGAGATCGGCACCAAGCTCACCACGGCCGCCAGCAGCTAAATCTCTTTGCCTGTCAGCCCGCCACGGCAATCTCGAGGATTGTCCGTGGCGGTCCATTTTTACCCATTCAGACGTTATTAAGCTCCTTTCGCCATCATATCGCTGACAGCTTGGCTTGGCTCTTCGCGCGGCGTAAGTTAATGCCCGAAAAGGGGGCCGGGGTCCGTCGGTTTTTCGACCATTGTGTGAAGCTTACAACTGTTCCGCCGGCTTGTGGCCGATACGTTGGGACGCGTCAGGTGTCGTCGTCGCCGAACCGCGAGTCGCTTCCGGCTAATCACCACTTACGATGTGCCCGACCAGCATCTGGAGGCTCGCTTCGCGGCCAGGCAGCGCTCGAATTCGCGCTGGTGCTCAGTGTCGGCCTGATGATTCTCGTGGTCGCTATCCAGATGGCGCTGATCGGCGAGACCGTTCTGGCCCTCGGCCAGGTCAACTACCAGGGCGCGCGTTATGCCGCCATTCATCAATGCGCCACCGCCTCCGATGTCGCTGCCTACATGACCAGTGTCGCATCCCCAACCCTCGTCGGCTCGAATTGCGGCGCCAATATGGTTGTGACTCTAACCGATATCTACGGCAGCAGTTCTTCGTCCGGCAGTTGCGCCAGTCCGGGATGCGAGGGAACGCCGCGCACCTTCGGCAGCCAGGTCACCGTCAGCGTCCTGTACAACATCCCTGCTTCACAGATGTTTCTTCCCAATCCGTTTCTCGGCATCTCCTTCCCCACCACGCTCTCCAGCAGCGAGGCTGCTATGTCCGAATGATCTCATCGGGCCATCGAACTGACACGATGCCGCTGAACGCGCCCTTGGCCGCCGCTGCGTTCAAATCTGCCGAGGCCCGGATGCCTGACCGGGCCAAGCGAGCAACCCGATGAGACGACCTGCGATTTTCGTCCTCTTGGCCGGTGTCGCTGCGATGGTGGCCGCGATGGTGGTTTATTCCGCCTTGAAGCGCCGCGAAGCCGAGGTCCAGCAGGCAATGGCGCAATCGGTCAATATCGTTGTTGCCGCACATGACTTGTCCATCGGTACCGCTCTCGACGCCGGTTCGCTCAAAACCGTACGCTGGTCGCGCGATAGTCTTCCGCCAGGTGCGATTACCAATCCATCGTCCGTGATCGGCGAATACACCAAGTCCGGTTTCGTCGAGAACGAGCCGATCGTCAGCGACCGCCTCTTCAACGGCAACAAGGATGCCGGCATTCTGCCCCTCCTAATTCCCGATGGGATGCGCGCGATGTCGGTGCCGGTTGACGAGGTCAGTGACATCGCCGGGTTCGTCCTCCCGCATACTCATGTCGACGTTTTGGTCTCTCTCTCCCAGGGTGACAAAACGATCTCACGCATCGTCCTCCAGGACGTCGAAGTTCTCGCCATCGCTCAGGAAATCGAGAAGGTCAACGACCAGCCCGAATCCGTCAGAGTGGTCACCGTGCTCGTCACGCCCCAACAGGCCGAACGCCTGACCCTTGCCAGCCGCGAAGGCACCCTGCGCCTCGCGATGCGCAACTACAATGACAAGCAGATCGTCGCCACCGATGGCGTCGATTTGAGTCAGATGATGGGCGACAACTCGCCGCCGCTCGCCGCCATCCCCGCCGAGCAGCATCCGGCCTACGTCGCGCCACCGCCCCGTCCGCAACCGATTGAAGTTGAAATCCTTCGCGACGGTCGAACTTCCGAATCGGTCTCTTTCGTTCGCGGCCATTCGCATAGCTCCGGTGCACCACCCCCCGCGAGCTCGTCGTCCGCGCCAACCAGCGAGGGCTCCCCTAATCTCGGTGCTCCTCCTGATACTTCCAACTCGGATGGTGCTCCGCCGCCGCCCGACGGATCCTCGATGCCTGGCGAGGGTTCGGCTCCCGATTCAGCTCCCGGCACCGGTGTGGAGACCAGCCCGCTGAGCTCTCTGAGCACTCCTCCGATGCCGCCGACGGCCACCGCTGGCGTCGTCGCTGGGCGCTCGCCGGCTGCTGTCCTGCTTCCTCCGCCTGCCGCTGTCGACGCGGGCGCCAGCGATGATTCCGGCGGTGCCTTCGCCGGAACGAGGTCGCATACTATTGATATCCCGTAAACCTTGGGGCCGCGTGATTCGGCCTCCGCAGCCTGATTTATATCGATCCTGACGGGCCGTCATCGGGGAGAAAAGGGGAATGGAAATCGAGGGGAACAACTTCCGGCTCCGCGCCTGCTGCCTGGCATTCCGCATCCTGCTTCCGACGATTCTGTTAGCGCTGACGCTCGCTGGCGCAGCCGCCGTCCACGCCAACGATGACACCCCCGCCCGCAAGATTATTTCCGTCACCCTCAGCGCCGGTGAAACATACATCATCGACAACCTCAGCGAGGGTACCACTCCCTCGGTCCAGGTGTTCGCCAACCCGCACGCCTTGGTCGTCAGCAGTGACAAGCCCGGAGAAATGGTGCTGCTCGCTGCTGCATCCGGGCAATGGGCGATCGATGTCACTACCGCAGACGGCCAGGCTCTGCGCTACAAAGTCACCGTTAATGCGATCGCGACTCCTTTTACGGATCCACTCGCACCCGGCAAAAATCCGCCTGCCTTGGGATCACCTCACTTCGGCACCGCTGCCGATCGTACCGCTAATGTAGCCTCCCGTAATGCCACGCCGCCTGCGGCCACTCCTCTCGCAGCTTCCTCCGCGTCATCTTCGTCCGCCGCTACCAGTGCGCCGCTCAGCCGCTCGACGATGGGATTCGTTAATTCATCCTCGACCGCGCCAATGATTCCGCCAGCGCCTTCCGCGTCAACCACAGGCATCGAGCCTACGGCTGCTTCCAACCAATCAGCACCGCCGAGGGTGTTAGCACAGGCTTCCACGCTGCCACCGGTGTCAAGTACGTCCTCGGCTGCCGTTGTCCCCGCATACGCCAACCCTGTCGCTTCAAGCCCAATGCTTTCCGTTACACAGCCCGAGCCCGGTCAGGTCCAGCAATTCCGCACGAATCCGCCCGTGGTGCCAGCCAGCCCCTCTGTCGCGGGCAGCCCATCGTTCTCCGCCGGCAACTATCTCCCAGGCGACGTCGTTGAATTGTCCGCCAGTTCTTCTCGAATCATCGATTTCCACCACCGCCTGAAACGGATTTCTATCGCCGACTCCTCAATCGCCGACGTTGAGGTCATCACGCCCTACCAGATCAATCTGGTTGGCCATAAAGCAGGCTTCACCACTCTCGCCGTATGGGATGTAAACAACCACTACGAAGAACGCCAGGTCCGCATCGATCCTTACGGCAAGCAGCAGGTGATGCTCAACGTTATCGTCGCTGAACTCGATCGCAGCCGCCTCGAACAACAGGGCATAAACTGGACGCTCACGATGCCAAATCAGGGCATCTCGCTCGTCGGTCTGCCGGGCAACGTCGCTACACCGTATAGCCCCAGCGTCACCCTGACCCCTACCACGGTGCTGGGCGCGGGCACTGCCACTCAGACAACAGTTAGCGAAAGCGCCACTGGCACCTTGCCTGGAGCGGGCAGCTTAATCCCGTTGCTCCTGTCCCCGACCATCAACTATGGTCTCGCGGCCGGCAACTCAAATTTCCAGACCCAGTTTTTCTTTGAAGCCCTCGAAAATCACAACTTCGCCAAAATCCTTGCGGAGCCGCGCCTGCTGGCTAATTCCGGCGAAAAAGCCGAATTTCTCTCGGGCGGCGAAATCCCGATCGTCGTCGCCCAAGCCCTCAATACTTCGATCGTCTTCAAAAAATTCGGCACCTCGGTGATTTTCGTACCCACCGTCATCGGCAGTGACGCTATTCAACTCGAGGTCAAGCCGGAAGTCTCGCAGCCAGACTATGCCCACGCGGTGCAGCTTTTCGGCTTTTCCGTTCCGGCCTTCGTTACTCGCACCGCCCAAACATCAGTACGGCTTCGCAACGATCAAACTCTGATTATCGCTGGCCTCATCCTCCACACCAAAACTTCCCAGCTCCAGAAAACCCCTTATCTCGGCGACATACCCTACTTGGGCGCGCTCTTTCGCACCACTTCGTATCAGGATCAGGAAAACGACCTTGTCATGACGGTTACTCCTGAAATTGTCGCACCCGTCCCGGCCAACGGCGTCGTCGCCTACCCAACCGACCGCGGCCCGATGTCGCGCAGCGATGTCGTGACCCAGCCAATCTATCCCCAGGACGTCTCGCGCCCGCGCTTCTGATCGAGATGCCACAGGTTCCGCCATCGCACCCGCTCTATCTGCTTGCGGTCTGCCCACGCGGAACCCATATAATGGTGGCTCTGAGACCGCATCGATGCGGCTGTCCACAGCGTCAGACGGCGATGCGGGCCGCGCCGGAGCTTTAACTTGCCGATCCTGAATTCCAAGAACGAGTCCAAACGGGGCGCGCTGAGCGTTCGGCTGGTGGGCGACGCTGATGAGTCGCGCGCTGGCGTTCGGGCCTCACTTGCCGCGCTTGGCGACCCGCCGCTCGAACTAATCGAGGCCGACGCCCACGACAACGGTGACAATAGCTCCGATTCGGACGTCGTGATGGTCATTTTCAACGGTGGCAACGAGGACGAATCGCTTGCTTACCTCCAGGCCCAAGCTGGCAGGAATCCCCGCCCCGCGCTCTTTGCGCTCGTCCATGAACGCTCACCTGTCCTGATGCGCCGGATTCTTCGCGCCGGCGCCGATGAACTGCTCTTCCTGCCGCTCGATCAGGGTGATGTCACGCGCGCTTTACTCAAGATCAGCGAGACGCGCCGCCGCGCCGAACGCCGTGCCGGTGGCGTCGTATGCTCTCTTGTGAGTACCGTCGGTGGCGTCGGCGTCACCAGTCTCGCCGGCAATCTTGCGTTGGCCCTCCGTTATACCTTCAACAAGCGCGTCGCGATCCTTGACCTCGATCTTCAGACTGACGGGATGGCCGTTTTCCTCAATCTCGAGCCCGAGCGCACGATCATGCAGCTCTGCGAGACCGATCGCCGTCTCGATTCTATCCAGCTCGAATCGGTGCTTACCAAGCACAACTCCGGCATCTATTTGCTCGCCGCCCCTAAGCGCATCGAGGACGGCGAATTGGTCGCCGATACCACCGTCAGCGCCGTCATCGATCTGATGCGTCAGTTATTTGATTTCGTCATCGTCGATTGTGGCGGCTATATCGACGAAAATGCGGTCGCTGCCTGGGAGCGCGCCGACTACCTGTTCTATCTACTCGATCAATCAATCTCAGGTGCGCGATGCGCTTGGCGCTTCGTCGATCTCTTTAGCCGTCTAGGCCTGTCTGGCGTCGAACCGAGCTTCATTTTGAGCCGTCACGTCTCGCATCATCCGATCAGCGAAGATCAGATCATCCACACGCTCGGCCGCCCGATTTACGCCAAGATTCCTCGCGATGAACGCCTACTCGAACGCGTCCAGTTGCGCGCTCAGGATTTATGGCAAGTCGCCCCGACGTCGCCCCTCACGCGCTCTATCGAAGAACTCGCCCGCCGTATCAACAGCGGCGGCGAGGCAGTCGCCGAAAACAACGGCGGCTTCGTCTCCCGCCTCTTCTCCGCCTTCACCACCCCCCGCACGTAAACCGCCGCTTCCAATTCACCGTCCGCTTCGATCGGCTCGTTGCGAAACACTCGTCTATCGCGTCCACTAAAACACAGCTTCAATTACTTTAACCATCTTAGAATTATTCTAAGACGGTTCCATTCATTCCTTGACCGTCCAACCCTCTTGCCTCGCTTATCCTAACATTAGATAGTTTTCGTCAGTTTAGCTGATGTTAAGGGAGTTGCCTCTTTCACAGACGCCCCAAACACGTCATAGATAAATTGTGACGCCGCCGCTTCGGCGCCACGGGGGATTCCACCCGCGATGAAGCTCGTCGATCGCATCACTCAGGGCACGGTCTCAGCCAATTCCAACGGCAATGCCCGCGCCGCCTCGATCATCGGTAACGGCAACCGCCGCTCGCGCAGCGCCCTCGCCGATGGTTTTCAGCAGCTCAAGCTGGCCGTCCATAATCGCCTGTTCGAGACCCTCGATGTCTCCCGTCTCGAAAGCCTCGAACAGAACATGGCCTCAGCCAAAGTCACGCAGGCCATCAGCGAAATCCTCACCGAAGAGGGCCGCCTCCTTACCGATTCCGATCGCTTCCGCCTCGTCGAAGAAATCAAAAACGAACTGCTCGGCCTCGGCCCCCTCGAACCCCTGCTGTGGGACGAAAGTATCAGCGACATCCTCGTCAATGGCCCCAACCGCGTCTACATCGAACGCGAGGGCAAGCTCTATCTGACCGAGGTCCGTTTCAACGACGACCAGCATCTGATGCTGATCATCGACCGCATCGTTTCGCAGGTCGGCCGCCGCGTTGACGAGGCCTCCCCGATGGTCGATGCGCGCCTGCCCGATGGTTCCCGTATTAACGCCATCATTCCGCCGCTCGCTCTCGACGGCCCCTCGCTCTCGATTCGCCGTTTTGGCCGGCAGCGCCTCCAGGTCGCCGATCTGATTGACCGCGGCACGCTCACGGCCGAGATGGCCGACTTCATCAATGCCATCGTCAAGGCGCGCCTCAATATCCTGGTCTGCGGTGGTACCGGCTCCGGCAAGACCACGATGCTCAACTGCATGTCCGCGTACATCCCCGAAACCGAGCGCATCGTGACCATCGAGGACTCCGCCGAATTGATGCTCCAGCAGCCGCACGTCGTCCGCCTCGAAACCCGTCCATCCAACGTCGAGGGCAAGGGCGAAGTCACTCAGCGCGAGCTAGTCCGGAACTGCCTGCGGATGCGCCCCGACCGCATCATCGTTGGCGAGGCGCGCGGCGCCGAAGTCTTCGACATGCTGCAAGCGATGTCCACTGGCCACGACGGCTCTATCTGTACGCTTCACGCCAATACTCCGCGTGACGCCATCGCGCGTCTCGAAATGATGATGCTGCTCTCCGGCGCTTCGATTCCTCAGCGCGCCATGCGCCAGCAAATCGCCTCCGCCCTGAATATCGTAGTCCACGTCAGCCGCATGTCCGACGGCTCCCGCAAAGTGATGCGCATCTCTGAAATCACCGGCATGGAGGGTGACGCCGTGATGATGCAGGACCTCTTCGAGTTCAAGCGCGGCGGTCTCGCATCCGACGGCGGTGTCATAGGCGAATTTCGCTCGACCGGCGTTCGCTCGATGTACACCGAACGCGTCGCCGCCACCGGCCATCGGATCGAGCCGCCCCTGAACATCTATCGTTAGGCTCTCACGATGGATCTGTTGATCGTCGCCGCTGTCTTTTCAACCGTCTTCTTCGGCCTTCTCGCGCTGATGTTGCGGCGCGGCGCCCGTGCCGATCATCATGTCAGCGTCGCCCGCCGGATGGCCCGTCCCGCTGTCACCGACATCGATATCACCCGGCGCGCCCGTAAACGCGAAGACGGCAACCTGCTCGGCGCATTATGGAAACTCGATCTGTTGCGCCGCCTCGAAGAGAACATGTGGCAGGCCGGCCTCTATATGCGCGTCTCCGAGATGACCCTGATCATCGTCCTGATGTTCGGCGCTGGAATTTTCTTCGGCCAGGCGATGTGGCACGACATGCCCTTCGCCTTCCTCGCAGGCCTCGGCTTCGCGGCGATTCCGCTCCTCTACATCCGTTTCCGCCGCACGCGCCGCCTTCGCGCCTTCATCTCCCAGCTCCCCTTCGCTCTCGATTTGATTAAATCGTCACTCGAGGCCGGCAGTTCGCTGAGCCGCAGCCTTCAGTCAGTCGTGCAGGAATTTGGCGACCCCCTTGGTAGCGAATTTCGCACCGTCCTCGAACAGACCCGCATCGGACTCCCGCTGCCGCGCGCGCTCGAAGGTCTGCTCAAGCGCGTTCCCGAAGAGGATTTGCGGCTGCTGGTCGTCGCCGTCCGCGTCCACGACGAAATCGGCACCAGCCTCGCCCTCATTGTCGGACGCCTCGCCGAAATCGTCCGGATGCGCCAGCGGTTGCGGCTGCAAATCAAGGCCCTGACCGCGCAATCGCGTCTCGGTGGCATCATTGTCGCGCTACTGCCGGTCCTCGTCCTTGGTGCCTTCAGCCTGATCCAGCCCGGCTACGCCGGCTCGCTCTTCTCCGATCCGGCCGGCCTGCGCATTCTCAAACTTGCCATCGTCCTCGACGTGATGGCCTTCATCACCATCCGCCGGATGCTCCGGCTGAGCTTTTAAGACTATGCTGTCGTCGCTCTTCGTAAGCCTCTGCGTCTTTTGCCTGATCGGCGCCTCCGGCGTCGCAGTCTACGCCGCCTTCTATGGCGGCAACCGCATCGTTGAGGATCGCCTCAACGATCTTGCCGTGAAAATCCGCGCTGCCCAGGGCGTCTTTGCCGATCCCCGCAGCACCGACGAAAGCTTCGCCCGCGTCCTCTTCCGATGGGCCGCCGCCCGCGTCCCCGCGCCCGACCTCGCCACCCCGTCCGGTGAAAAGCTCGCCGAGACTCTGGCGCAGGCCGGCTTCTTCGGCTCGCACGTGGCGCATGACTTCCAAACCTTGCGCGTGATGCTCTCGATGCTCACCGGGGTCGTCCTCTTCCTCATCGCCGTTATGATCGGCAAGCCCGCTGGCGTCATCCTCATGATGACCCTGATGGGCTTCCTCCTCGGCGCTATCTCTCCGACCATCTATCTCCGCCGCCGTGCCCGCCTGCGCCAGATGGCCATCGCACGCCAACTCTCTGATATCCTCGACTTGCTCGTCGTATGCGTCGAGGCGGGCCTTGGCCTGCATGAGGCGATCAAAATTGTCGCCTCCGAAAGCGAGCGTCAAAATCAGGAAATCGGCCGTGAACTGTCGCTCGTTGCAAGTGAGATTTCAGCCGGCGCCTCGCTCGGCCAGGCCTTGCGCAATCTCGCCGACCGCACCGCCGTTGAGGATATTCGTCCGCTCGCCGCCACTCTCATTCAAAGTGAGCAGCTCGGCGGCCAGATAGCCCCTGCGCTCCACGCCAGCTCCGACGCGCTGCGGATGCGCCGCCGTCTCCGCGCCGAGGAAGCCGCCCAAAAAACCACCATCAAAATTCTCTTTCCGCTCGTGCTATTCATTTTGCCCGCGATGCTGATGGTAATCGTCGGCCCCGCCCTCATCCAAATCCTCCATACCCTCCACCACTGATTTCCGGTTGGTGAATCAGTTTTGAATCCGCCTGGGTTTCTGATCGCATTGGATGCTCTTACTGAGCGCTCATTTTCGCGTCCTGCCGATTGAGATCGCACCTGTCACTCACGTGCGGCTAGAGACCTCTTTCTGGTTATTGTCGCTCATGGCTTTGAGACTTCTCTTTTGTCACGCTCGCGGGTGACCGGAGCCGTCGTTCTGTCATTCTCGCGCGTGGCTGCCGCGCGAAGAATCCCGGCCTGAATCTTGGTTGGATTATGGTCGCGGCTTCTTCCCAATTCTCCCCGTCCGAGCCTCATTACACCTTAAGGCCAAGGCTGAGGGCTCCAAGCGTGCCGAAAGAACAGTCAAGAACCCGAAAAGCTTTTCATAGGTGAATGACCTTGGTTCAACGAGAGGTCACGTTCTAAGGAACCGGTATCTCTATCCTGGCATCGCGAGCCTGAGGCTGAGGGCAATTAATGGCCTATCTAGATATTTTTAGAAACAAGCTGGCATCCCTTCTCAACCGATGTGCCTCAGCACTAAAACCCGAAAACGTCCATGACGAGAATCATAAATCCGCCACAGAGCGGCATACAACCAACTCGGAGGCACGTCGGGCCTCGCTTGTCACAAGGACCATCGTAGATCTTAGCGATCCTCTACTTCACGAATATCACCAAAATCAGAAAGAAAATGCCGCTTTAGAACGTAAGAATCAGGCGATAGCAATATCGGCTGTCGTCGGCGCCTTCATTCTCGTTGCGATAGGCATGATTCAAGCATGCGTGACTCGCGATACCGAGCGGCGCCAGTTGCGTGCGTATATCGCCGTCGACATTCCGGACCATGCATTGTCGCCACCGATAAATCAGCCGACTCTTCATTTGAACATACGCAATACCGGCCAAACGCCAGCTTTGCGAGTAGAACACGTTACTGGAATCGATATAAGACCTTATCCGCTCCCACGAGATAATGACTTTTCTATAGGACCGGTTACGACCCTTCCGGAACCGGTCACCGTATTTCCAGGTAATCTAGCCGTATTCGGAATTTCCGAGATTCCCAAGCGTCCCTTTACTCCTGCTCAATCGACCGAAGTTCAAATCGGGAACACTAAACGGCTCTATATATGGGGCACTGTTAATTACTCTGATGTATTTGAAAACAGTCATTACACTAATTTTTGCTTTAGTATCGATGGGATCGCTCAGCTGGCAACGCCATATCATTTTGAAGCTTGCGACCAACACAACGACTCAAACTAAAAACATTGTTCGAGTGTTGCGAATCCTCACTGATTCGGCCTTTCATTATAAGCACTCTTAGCCTTCGCCCGCGACAGTTCCGGCGAATTCCGAATCTTTACTCGTGATTAGAAATAGTCCTTCCTAGACGAGTAGACGTGGGCTTGCCATCAGCAGATCGACCGCCAAAAATATGCCGCTCAAGGGCACTGATTATCCCTCTTGTGCCTTACTGACTATTAGCAAAAACTTTCTATCCTTTCGGCGGACCGCTCGCGATAAAAGGTGAATGGCGTGGACCAATGCAGTACAGGCCCACCAGCGCGGACTGAGAAATCAATCGGCTTGTGTCAGCCTAGCTCGGCTCAAGCTGACCGTCGCTGTCGTTCTATTCGTCGTAGCGTCACTGATCACTGGCGCGCTTCCAGCCTCCGCGGCTAACGTCACGCGCATATGCGGTTCGACCGGAATAGCCAAAGACATAGGTTGCGGCGGGACTCTGTTTGGCGGTCTCGATGGATGCGCCGACGGCCAATTCTGCTGCAACACGACTCACGCCTGCGGCGACTCCGCCGATGCGATCGCATGTCCCAAGCGCCGCGCGATTTGCCAGATGCCCGACGCTGTAAGCGAATGCACCGAGGCTAATCTCAATTGCGCGGTTGACTGCGCTGATGGGCAATACTGTTATTCGCGTGGCAAGCGCAAGCCACTTTGCGACTCCAATCTTATCGCTCTGGAATTCGCTCTGAAGGGCCATAAGAAAGAACAGCAGAAGATCTGCCTCAACGAGGTCGTTCCACCAACACCAACTCCAACGCCGACCGCGACCGCCACACCCACTGCAACCCCAGCCGCGACGCCATCATCGACCCCAATCGTCACGCCTTCACCGACCGCCACGGTCACGCCAACCTCTACACCGACACCAACTCAGACGCCCACTCCAACTGTAACGCCGTCACCCACGGCGACAGCGACCCCCTCGCCGACGCCAACCGCAACGCCATCATCGACAAAGACGCCGACACCTACGCCAACTCTGTCGCCTACGCCGACACCGACTGCGACTCCGTCAACAACACCAACGGCGACCTCGTCGCCGACTGCAACGCCAACGGCCACTCCTACTTCGACCGGCACACCCACCGCCACGCCAACGCGGACACCGACGCCGACTATAACGCCGTCACCCACGCCGACCGCAACGCCAACGGCCACTCCTACTTCGACCGGCACACCCACCGCCACGCTATCGGCGACGCCGAGTGTAACGCCATCACCTACACCCACTTCCACACCGTCTCCGACCTCCCTATCGGGAACGATCGAAAGCGGACCGACGACGAGCAGCCAAGCCGTTGATGGCGCAGCAGTTACCCTTTATGCCGCTGGTGATAACTACGGTTCCAGCCCCGCCAGCCTCGGCACCGCGACCGCCGATTTGAGTGGGCATTTCTCGATCTCATACACTCCTCCGAGTCCGGCCAAAGTCCTCTATCTGGTCGCGCTTGGCGGCAATGTCTCGGGAGTCAACAGCGCGATTGGTCTCAGCGGCGTTCTGGGACTATCCGATGCCGCGCCGTCCTCGGTCACCATCAACGAGCTCACCACCGTGGCCGCCGAATGGGCGTTAGCCCAATTCACTGATTCGACCGGAACGCAAATCGGCGCGCCTTCGACAGACGCTATTGGTCTAACCAATGCCGCCAATCAGGCCCAGGCCAATCTCGCCGATGTCACCACTGGCGGCCTTCCCACTTTCCTCAGCGCCCTTACTTGCCCACCGGCTTCAGGACCAACACCGCCTAATTGCGACGGCCAGGAACGTATGAATACCTTCGCCAACATCCTCTGGTCTTGCGTGCAGAGTTCGAGTTCAGCTTCCGCCAACTGTACCGGCTTGCTGGGCTATACTGCCGGTAGCACCACGCTATCCGCCGCCCATTTCATGGCTGCGAATCCGGTGTCCAGCACCGCGACCACCGCCAATCTCTACGCTCTCCAAACCTTCTCATCGCCCTTCACGCCGAAACTCGACGCCACTCCCGACGGCACCGAGATCGCGCTAAACTTCGCTCCCAGCGGCCTCACCTCTCAAGCCCTCGCTATCGACTCCCATGGCGGCGTCTGGGTTAACAACTCCTCTGCTAGTCCGTCGGTGCTCGAATTGAGCTCGAGTGGCGCCACACTCGGCAATTTTACCGCCGACAGCAACTTCGTGACTCCATCTGGTATCGCCATCGACGACTCCGGCAACGTCTGGGTCGCCGACCAGAGCGGAGCCGTAATCGAACTCGCCTCCAATGGCGCCTACAGCAACTCCTTCGGAGCTTCGACTAACGCGACTGGTATTGCGGCCGACGGCGCCGGCGACATCTGGGTAACTAGCCCTGGCGCTGACGGCCTGACCGAGTTGAGCCCGAGTGGTAACACCTACTCATCCAGCGGCATTGATCCTAACGGGCCCAGTTTCGACGACCCGATCGGCATCGCGATTGATAAATCCAGCAACGTCTGGATCGCCAACCACGGCGCATCCGATCTGATCGAGGTGCAGGGTGGCAACACCTCCGAGGCCTTCGGCGCGAGTTCTGCTCTCAGCCAACCCTACGCCATCGCCATCGACGCCATCGGCAACATCTGGGTTGCCGACCAGGACTATGCGGGCATAATCGAAGTGACTACCATCGACACGGTTAACACCTACCAGCCTGAGGGTGGCGACTTCGGAGCGCCAGCAGGCATCGCCCTCGACACCGCCGGCAACGTCTGGCTCACCAACCATTCCACTAATTGCGTGACCCAGTGGAATACCAATTCGAGCACCGCCGGGTTCTTCGCTCCGGCCGGCGACCCCTTCGTCAATCCGGCAGGCATCGCCATCGACGCCTCCGGCGACGTCTGGGTTGTCAATAGTAATGTCGATGATTCCAGCGTTACCGAGATTATCGGCGCTGCCGGTCCGGTTCTGACACCTATCGCCGCCTGCCTCGACCAGGCAAGCCCGGGCAACCTCTGCCTCCCCTAGGCCTCAACCCTCACCCCAGCCCCAATCTTTTCATCAAACGGTAGAGCGTCGTCCGATCTACTGCCAGTAGCGATGCTGCCTCGACCCGATTCCCTCCAGCGCGATTCAGCGCGTCGCGAATCCGCCCGCGCGCCGCTTCGTCGAGGCATTCCTGCAACGTCCGCCCGTCACGCTCCGGATTCCGCACCTCCGGCGCCACACCGCTCCCCGGCTCGATCACCGGCGCTTCAAGCGCCAGCGCATCGGCCGTCAGGACTTCTGCCCCGCTGATTACCACCGCCCGCTCGATTACGTTCTGCAGCTCGCGCACATTCCCCGGCCAGCTATAGCCGAGCAACGCCCGCTCGGCCTCCGGCGCCAGCCGCAACGATCGTTCGACCTCCGCCGCATGATACGCCAGGAAATGCCTCGCCAGCGGCAAGATATCGTCGCGGCGCTCCCGCAGCGGCGCCAGCCGTAGCGGAATCACGTTCAGCCGAAAGTACAAGTCTGATCGAAAGCGTCCTGCCGCAACTTCCGTCCGCAGAATCCGATTGGTCGCCCCCACCACCCGCACGTCGATCTTGCGCGGCTTCGACGCGCCCACCCGCAGCACCTCGCCGTCTTCCAGCACGCGCAACAGTTTGGCCTGAAAATCGGCGTCGGCCTCCGCCAGTTCGTCAAGGAACAGTGTCCCGCCCGACGCCCGCTCGAAGCATCCCGCCCGCCCCGCGATCGCGCCCGTGAACGAGCCTTTCTCATGCCCAAATAGCTCGCTTTCCATCACGCCGCTCGCGATCGCCTTGCAGTTGATCGCGACGAATGGCCCCTCCGATCGCTTGCTCCAATAATGCAACATGCGCGCGACCAACTCCTTGCCGGTCCCGCTTTCGCCCTCGATCAACGCCGTCGAACGCGCCGGTGCGACGCGCCGAATCAGCGCTACCAGTTGCTTGCTTTGCTCACTCTCCGCAACAAATCCCGCCGCCACGCTCGCGACATTGAGCTGCTGGCGCAGGCGGTTATTCTCGCGCCGGAGAGCCCCGACTTCGACCGCCCGGCCCACCGCCGCGACGAGCGCCTCATCTTTGAACGGTTTCGCCAGATAGTCGAAAGCGCCCTGTCGCATCGCCGCAACTGCGGCAGGCACACTCGGATCTTCAGCGAGCAGGATCAGCGGCAAATCCGGACGCCGCGCGCCCACCACTCGCATGAATTCCCCGGCGTTGGCCGTATCGCCATTCGCCGAACAGACGATTACATCGGTCCCCCGATGCTCAATTACGGGCAGCGCAGCATGGCGCGAGGAGACCGTCTCACATGCATAACCAGCATTGATTAGTAGGTTGGCTAATAGACCCGAGCTGACCCCCGCAGAAACCCCTGATTCATGGCGCGCAGCCTTCGCCTCCTCCACGATCAGCACCCGAGCGCTCGCCAGCGGACCGAACTCCCCCATCGCCCACCCCCTTCGCCAATCGAGCGGTCGCAATGTCGCATAATCGAACATGGTTGTCGATAACGTGTGCATTCTCTCCCAGCCTCAATCGTGACGATAGGAAATAGATGGCTACTTTGTGGATTGTTCTTTGATCGCATGCAGATCTCTTCACATGCGCGCGGAACTCCGCAGCGCCAATCTTCTTCTCGCCCATTGCCGTCAATCGTGATTATCTGGTTTTTGAGTAAGGTTCGTTCGTTTTGACCATCACATGCGGCGCGGAATAGCCGCATCGCGCATACGCTAAGTCTGTGCCATCCGCTCCGATCAAGCAGGCCCAGATTCGATCTCAGTCTGAAATGCGAGTGAATTACTGCTTCAACTCTGGTCAGCAACGATACCGGACGAAGCCACCGCGCGGCTAATCCTGACCATTTGAAGATATTATTTGGGCAAAATTGACACAGTGGCGCTGCAACTCTGCAACGTCACGATGCTACCGCGTATCTTTAACCGTACCGCTTACACGTTCCATGAATCCGTCGGCGGTACCTGAACCCGCCGGCGATTCTAAAGCTTGTCTGCCATTCTCGCGGGCGATTGGCCGAACCTGCGACACAGTGCGCAGATTTCAGATCTTTCGCCGATTTTCTTTGATGCGTGCCTGATCGAGCATTTTGCAGTCAGATGGACGGCCTCATACCCATCCCGCTCTCATCGTTCCAGCACCAACGGCAAATGCTTGAAGCCGAAGATGACTGGACTGGCGATCTGCCGCAGCGCCGGCGACGGCCCCCGTCTGATTCCGGCAAAGCGGTCGAGCAGTGCATTCAGCGTGATCTTTGCCTCTGCGCGCGCTAACGGCGCGCCGAGGCAGTAATGGATCCCCATGCCGAATCCAACGTGATTCCGCAGATCGCGGTCCAGTCGAAACTCGTCCGGATCATTAAACGCCTTGGGATCGCGATTCGCCGCGCCATAATAGATCCGCACGATGTCGCCAGCTGGAATCCTCACGCCCGATACTTCAACATCCCGCGTCGCATAACGGGATAGCCGCTGCACGGGGCTTTCATAACGCAGGCTCTCATCGATCACCTGCTCCACTAGGCTCCGATCGCCACGCAGTTGCTCCCACAATACCGGCCGCTCTGCCAGCGCATTGAGCATATTCCCGATCAGATTGGTGGTGGTCTCATTTCCTGCGATCAGCAACAGGATACAGAAGCCCAAAATTTCCGCTTCGTCTAATTTCTCCCCTTCGACCTCCGCTTCGACCAACGCAGTGATCAAGTCCTCCGCGCCATGCGCCCGCCGCGCCGCCGCCGTCTTGCCGAAATAGGAGATCATAGCCGAGACGTTCTGCAGGTTCGCGGCCTGGTCGGTCGGGACGGTGGAGAGAAAGGCGTCGCTCCAGCGTTTGAAGGTCTCGTAGTCCTCGCCGGGAATACCTAGCAGGCGCGCAATCACCTTCACCGGCAGCGGAACCGCATAGGCCGGTACTATATCGTTTTCGCCCGCGTGCAGATGGTCGATCAGTTCATTGGCGACGGCTGTGATCCACGGCGTCAAAGCCTCGATCCGCCGCACGGTGAAGGCCTTGTTGACCAGCCGCCGAAACCGCGTATGACGCGGCGGATCGTCTTCGATCAAGACCAGTCCCGGAAAGATCTGCGCCCACTTGGCGGGCCGCGCCGACGAGAACGTTTCATGATCGCGTAGCGCGCCGTAGACGTCATTGAACTTGAGAAACGCCCATGCCTTGATCGGCTCTTCGAGGCCGGGCCGGCTTCCGGCGGGCACGAAGATATAGTTGAATGGCGACTGCTCGCGCAATTGCCTGTACGCTGAGTAGGGATCCGCAATCACCTCCCGCATGGTTAGCTGATCTGCCGTTACTTGTGTCACAAATGGTTCTCCTTCTCGGTAGTCCCCTCCGCTGAGTTCTCATTCTTGAGCTCGAATTATGTACGGGCGTACCGACGCCGCGAGGCTCGCTGCGTCCTACTTTTCAGGTAGTGTCCTAATTTGAAATTGTTGCGAAAAATGCAACAGCATCGAGATGCAATCGGATGGTTCAAAGGCGGTTTGGTCCTCCGATGAAAGAGAAAAGAGCCTGCACGCTCGCGATGGAACCATGTATGCAGGTGCTTTGCATACCACGAGTATTTGGACCGAAAAAAGTGCCACTATCGGTAATTTTAACCTGTCC
>DATKPK010000126.1:0-9088 GCA_035524095.1 Binataceae bacterium (SeqCode)
CAGGATCGGAGGGCAGGCCGGCCATGGCCGGCCTGCCCTCCGATCCTGCTTCGCGGCAGCGAGCACGCACGGAGCTGAAGCTTCATCGCGTGCTCGCCGCCCACGGGCTACTGACTAGCTAGGGATAATCGCTGCATCAGATGCGCTCGAAGCTCGCATGATCGCATATCTCGCACGGCGGATCGTTTTTGGCGCAGCGGTCCTGATCGGCACGTCGCTAATTACCTTCACCATAGCGTTTCTAATCCCGGCCGATCCGGCGGTGGCGGTGGCTGGCGCCAAAGCTGACCCGCAGACGCTTGCCACAATCCGACAAGAGCTAGGACTCAATCGGCCGTTTTATGTTCAATACGGGATGTATCTTGATCGCTCGATCCACGGAGACCTTGGCCGATCCTATATTCGTCGTGAAAATGTCACGACACTAATCCTCGAGCGCTTTCCGGCGACTGGGATTCTGGCGCTCAGCGCAATGCTCTTATCGCTGCTGATCGGAATCCCGATGGGTATGACGGCGGCGGCTTATCGTGAACGCGCCTTTGACAATGCACTTCTCATCTTCTCACTGGTGCTGGTGTCGATTCCGGTGTTCTGGCTTGGAACGATGCTGTTGATCGCTGGCGGACTCTATCTACACTCTTTTCCGCTCGGAGGCTTCGGCGATTGGAAGAGCCTGATGCTGCCGTCGCTGACGCTCGCACTGGGTTCGGCAGGCTACTATTCGCGGATTCTGCACACGAATCTGGTTGGCGCGATGGATCAAGAATACGTTCGGACCGCACGGAGCAAGGGCTTGTCTCGGCGCGAGGCGATGATGAAACATGCGGTGCCCAATGCGATATTGCCTTTGGTGACACTGGCCGGACTCGACCTAGCGGGACTGTTATCGGGAGTTGTGCTGACCGAGACGGTGTTTAATTGGCCCGGGATCGGACGGCTCGCTTTCGAGGCGATCTTCAATCTGGATATTCCGTTGATCATGGGGACGGTGTTGTTCTCCGCGTTCCTGATCGTCGTCGCGAATCTTATAGTCGATCTGCTCTATGCCTGGCTCGACCCGCGAATCAGGCTGGGTGACGCTTAGCAGATGCGCACGCGGTTGAATCCAATGGAAATGGTAGGCGCGCTGATGGTTCTGAGCGTAGTGCTGACCGCAGTTTTCGCACCGATAGTCGCACCACACGATCCGACACGCGCAGTCGCACAGACCTTCGGCGATCCCGGCTTTCCGTCGCGAGCGTTTCCGCTCGGTACTGATCAGCTAGGACGCGATGTACTCTCGCGAATCATCTTCGGTGCCCGAATCTCGCTGACTGTAGGAATCGCCGCGATGGCGGTGACGATGACGATTGGAGTCGCGGTCGGCCTGGCGGCAGGTTTCTTTGGCGGCGCCGTCGATTTCGCGCTGATGCGCTTCACGGATGTGATGCTAACACTGCCGGCCTTGTTGCTGGCCATGGCGTTCGTGGCGGTATTGCGGCCGAGCCTGTGGAGCATCCTACTTGTAATCGGCCTGGTCTCGTGGACCTCGATTGCGCGCGTAGTGCGGGCCGAAGCGTTGTCGCTCACACAACGTGATTTTGTTATCTCGGCGCGATCCCTCGGAGCTTCTTCGATACGCCTGATCGGACGGCACGTTTTGCCGAACGTGATGCCGATCGTGGTCGTGATGGCGGTGCTCGGCACCTCAGGGACACTATTGCTCGACGCGGGCTTGAGCTTCCTCGGGTTGGGCGTGCCGCCACCGACGCCAAGCTGGGGGAGGATGGTCGAAGAGGCCACGACCTATTTCCGCACCGCACCGTGGCTCGCGATTTTTCCAGGTCTAGCGATACTGTACGCGGTGATGGGTTTCAATCTGCTCGGCTATGGCTATCTGCGGCGGCGCGGACGATCGTCCGCATGAACTGCTCCCGGCTGTCGGCAACCCGCTGCGCGGTTTCGGGCGTCGCCGGTTGCTTTAAATGGATGAGCGTCATCGCGCTCAGCTCCCTTCTGCTCGGATGTCGAGCGGGCGCACCGCCGCTGAATTTCCCGCGGGGCGCGCAGGTCTTAAATCTCGCGGCCACGGACGACGTGCCGACGCTTGACCCGGCGGCCGGCTATGACACCGCGTCATGGTCATTCGAGCAGATGATTTTCGACACGTTGGTGCGTTATGGCGACGACAATGTGACGATTGTCCCGGACCTCGCGACTGCATGGGAGGTGAGTCCTGACGCGACCGTCTTCACGTTTCAACTCCGCCACGACGCAATGTTTACCAATGGGCGCGCAGTCACCAGCGCGGATTTCAAGTACGCGATTGAACGGGTGCTGAATCCGGCGACGCGCTCGAAAGGGATGGAATATTATCGCGAGATTAGCGGCGCGGTGGATTATATAGCGGGTCATGCGACGAGTGTCAGCGGTATTGTTGTGCCCGACTCATGGACAATTGTTTTTCACCTAACGGCGCCGGATCCAATTTTTGTACAGAAGCTGGCGATGCCGTTCGCGGCGGCCGTACCACGAGAAGTGACCGAGCGTTGGGGCGACGATTTCTCCAGTCATGTGGTGGGCAGCGGCCCCTTTATGCTGCGCGAGTGGATCGGTGGTCAGCGCATCGTGCTGGTCAAAAATCCGCATTACTTCATCAAGGGCGAGCCACATCTCGACGCGGTCGAGATGATGATCGGCGTTAACGAGGAACTTGAGTGGTTCAAGTTTGAAGCGGGCGAGGTGGATGTTGCGGGAATTCCGCCGGCCGACTTTACCTACGTGATGAAGACGCCGCGGCTCAAGGCGCTGACGCTGCGGATGGTCACGCTGGCGACTGAGTATCTAGGGATGAACTGCCAGATGGCGCCGTTCAACGACGTACGCGTCCGGCGGGCTTTCAACTATGCAATCAACAAGCGCAAGCTGATCGCGGTCCTCAACGGGCGGGGCGTGGTGGCGCGCGGCGTGCTGCCACCGGGGCTACCAGGTTACGACCCGGATATCCAAGGCTACGACTACAATCCGGCTGAGGCGCGACGCCTCCTTGAAGCTGCCGGAGTTCCATCCGGTCTGGCGCCAATCTTGTGGATGCGCGCGGATCAAACCGAGATGATGATCGGCCAATCGATCCAGCAGGATCTCGCGTTGGTGGGCGTTAACGTCGTGCTCAAGCCGGTTGCTTGGGGACCGCTGCTCGAAGCGGTCAGACAGCCAGATACAGTGCCGCTGGTATCACTTGGGTGGGAGGCGGATTTTCCCGATCCCGAGAATTTTCTCGAAGTGTTGTTTGGGCGCGACCAATGGGGTTCGAATAACGATACGTTCTACGCCAATCCGGCGGTCGATAAGCTTTTGCGTGAGGCTGCGCCGGTCAGTGATGACACTCGGCGTTATGCGCTTTATCAAGAGGCCGAGAAGATCGTCGTCGCCGACGCACCCTGGGTATTCCTCTACAATCCTGTGACCTATGTCATCCGTCAGTCATGGGTGCATGGCTGGCAGCTGAATCCGATCCGCCCGACGCGCTGGGAAAAGGTGTGGCTATCACCGCATCCGGTGCATGATCAGGATTAGCCAGCGATCAGACGGGGCGACGCAGGTTACGCGGGTTTGCGGCGCATCATGCCAGCACGGCGCGACTTGACCACAATTTCGCCGCGTTGATTGACGCCGCGATGCTCGAACATCACCACGCCCCATTGCGGTCGCGATTTCGATTCGCGCACTTCGATGATTTCGGTCTCGGCAGTAATCGTGTCGCCGATAAAGACTGGGCGGGGGAATTCGGTTTTCTCGAAGCCGAGGTTCCCGACAGTGGTGCCAAGGGTGAGTTCGCCGACTGACAGACCGACTACGAGGCCGAGCGTAAAGATGCTGTTGACCAAGCGCTGGCCGAACTCGGTGTTCTTGGAAAACTCGGCGTCGAGATGGAGCGGTTGCGGATTCAGGGTTAAAGCCGAAAAGAGCAGATTGTCAGTTTCGGTGACGGTCCGGCCCGGCTGGTGCTTAAATACGTCGCCGACGCGGAATTCCTCGAAATATTTTCCTGCCATGATCCTCTCCGATTTGGTTAAGGCGCCTCATTCGCAGATTGAGTCGCGCATTGGCTCACAGGTCCGGCCTAGCTCGCGATTGCGCTTGAGCACGCGCGTAATTGATAGCGGATTATGCAGGTATAGGCGAGAATCGCGATGCTGGCGCTAGCCGGGATGCACATTGTGCGAGGTCGCATCGGGCGACAACTGTTCGAGCGACTGTCCACGCGTTTCCGGCACGAAGAGGAGCACCAGTAGCGCCCCAACGAACGGACCTAAGGCGAAGATAGAAGCGGCGTTGCCCAACCCGCCCATAGGGACCGAGAGCCTGCCGACGATTACTGGTGCGAGAGTCCATCCGAGCTGGCCGAGCACCTGCACGGTCAGGCTGTAGCCGGTCGCTCGCGAGACGGTAGGGAACAGCTCCGACGAGATGGCCGAAGCGGCAGCTCGAGCGCCTTGGTAAGAGAACATGGTCGCCATGATCGCCAGCATCATGCGCTGGTGGCTGCCGCCTCGGAATAGCGTGAACATCGCGGCGCCGGCGGCGCAGTAAAAGAGCGAGGTGGTGGCGCGCCTGCCGACGCGGTCGAGCATCAGGCCGCTGAGGAGGGTCCCGGCGGACCCCATCAAATAAGCCAGCACGAACGCCGTGCCGACCTCGCCGGAAGTCCAACCGTGGTCGCGCTGAGCATAGAGGCTGAAGAAGGAGATAGTTGGGCCGCCGACCAAGCCGATGCAGTTGCATAGCGCGGAGACGAGCAGCAGCCGCGTGCGATAGGCACTCGAATGGCGTCCCATGCATTGGCGAATCGGGGCGAGGATACTGGCGCGCGGCAGGCCCAGCGTCGTTCGGGTTAACTCGGAGGCCGTGAAACGCGTGGTCTCGCGCATCCCGCGGCGCATCCAGGCGACCAGCAGCAGCGGCGCGATGCCGAGCAAATACATGCCGCGCCAGCCGAAACTTGAACGGGCGACGTAGCCGTAAAGGATGCCGGCGGCGGTCACGCCAATGAAAGCGACGGTGTGCAGAATCGAGATCGCCCGGCCACGCATCTCGTCGGGAAATTCCTCGCAGATGATCGTTACGGCAAGGCCGAATTCAGCGGCGAGAAAGACCTGGGAGATGCTCTGGAACAAGGTGAATGAAGCCAGCCCGGAAGAGAGCGCGGTCAACAGGGTAAAGAAGGCGTAGCAGAGAACAGTGTTGCCGATGACCCGCTTGCGCCCGACACGGTCGGCCAGAGTGACGACGAAGAACGACATGATGCCGCCGGTGCGCACTAAGGTCGCCATCAGGCCGACGGCGGTGTCGCTAAGATGAAAATCGCGCGCGATGTCCGGGGTGCATAGATGGAAGATGGTGATGTCGTAGCCTTCGAAGATGGTGGCCGAGACCAGCATCCCGAGCAGCGCCCATAAATAGCGCTGACGCCTCGGGGACGCGTCCTCAAGATTGGTGAGATGATTTGCGCGCGCTGGCTCCATCAGAAATTGGGCGGCCTCGTCGGTTCAGGCTGGCTGGACGGATAAGCTTCCAGATTGCCGGGCGACCGGCAAGCCGAGATTGCGGAGGGCCGGTTAATCATGCTGGAGCGGAGGTTGGCTAGCGACGCGCTGCAAGGTTGCCTGACCGGCTTCACTCAGGACGCCACTGTGCGAACTAGTTTTGAGCGCGCTAAAATATGCCTCATAGCGGGTGCCCCCGAAGCTGAAGTGGAGTGGCCGCGATTGAGTTGAGACGTGAAGCGACTGATTCTGGTAGTACCCAGTCAGGGCGGCAGCCAAACCGTGCCCCGCCTGGCATTGGAGCCATGACATCATATCTGGCCGCGCACAATTCACCCTCTCAGCCTCCATCGAGACCTGCTGTACTGCCAAATCCTCACCTGCACAATCAACGCGAGAGTCGTAGGTGAGATTCTGACCGATGATCTTACCGGTCAGGGTCAGCTGGTTATCGGCGCCTTTCACACTCAGGTCGCGTGCAAACAGAATTGTGGAGAGACCCTGGACGCTGACCGGAATGTTGAATGTGGGCGAGTAGATTGCAAGCATCTGATTGACGAATCCGTAGCGCGCCTCCGCGATAACGTTGGTGGAGGACGGTGAGGACTGGATCGCCGTGGTCAATGCGTCCTCGCTGAGGAACGAGCCGTCCGGATTACTGGCAGTGCCGCCTGGGTAGGCGTCAATGATAACGCCGTTGCGGCGGAAACCGACGGCGAGATCGAATTTAAGATTTTGGCCCGGACCTGTAAGTGGCTGGAGACCCCTGGTCGGGTAGCTGACGCCACGGGATGCAGCCGACGGTAGATTGGGTGTGGTGAACCCTGGACGCGCAGCCGAAGATGAATCAACGACGGCAAGCGCTAAGCGCCATAGTTGCCAACTCAGGCGAAGCCGGGCAGCCGCGACCCATTCCGGAGAGCCGGGAACACGCAACTCGCGTCCGGCGATCGTGGGAAGCGGCTGATCACAATCTGACGGTTCCAGCGAGCGGGCACGCAATGGAGCATCGCCCTCGTCAATCACGCCAATCATGCGGCCGTCACCGCGCTCATCGGAGCCGCAATATAGGAGCTCGGTGATAGTCAATTGCTGGCTGGTGACATCTGTTGGATCCGCGGGCGGATTGAGCTTCAGAGGAAGTGCTTGGTCGGCGACCTCGGTAATCAGTTCGGGTCGAAGAATGACACGCAGCGAGGGCGCTTCCTGAGCCAGCGCTGCAGACCCGGGCAGCAGCACACGAGTGCCGAGCAACACCATGACTCGAATAGCTGCAAAGGCATGCGACCGGCCGATAATGCGGAACCCGACGGGCCATTCCCGATCGCGGTGGCCTCTCGCACGCCATTTAAGATCCCGCATCTGATGGATTCAGGACGCTCACGCGGATCGATCTTAGCCGATCTATGGGATAAAAGAACGGGGCCAGGCGCTGACCTCTACTACACAGGCGGTGCGCCAGCTTATAGACTCGCCTGCGATGCATATGACCCCACGGCCTGACTCCTCGCGTGATGATTTGACCATCGGATGAAAACCGCGTGGGACAGTTTTGAACGCGAGACGCTTGGCCATCTGCAAGCGCTGATTCGGCTGAATACGACCAATCCGCCAGGGAACGAAGAAATCGCGGCGGATTATCTGGCGAAGGCGCTCGGCCCCGTTGGAATTGAGCCGGTGATGATCGCGCCTGAACCGGCGCGAACTAACTTGATTGCGCGCGTGGCCGGACGCGACCGCTCGGCGGCGCCACTGATGCTCTCGTCGCACACTGATGTCGTACCGGTTGAAACGGGACGCTGGACCCGCGACCCTTTCAGCGCAGAGATAGCGGACGGATGCGTCTGGGGCCGCGGCTCTATCGACATGAAATCGAAGTGCGCGATGGATCTGGGGATAGCGATGGCGATCAGGCGGGCGGGCGCCGCGCCCGAGCGTGACGTGATCGTGGCTGCGGTCGCCGATGAGGAGGCTGGTTCAGAGCGGGGCGCGCGTTATCTGGTCGAGCGTCATCCGGAACTCGTGCGCGCGGGCTACGTCCTGAATGAAACGGGTGGATTTACGCTGTACATGGGCGAACGGCGCTTCTATCCAATTCAAGTAGCTGAGAAGGGCTTCGTTACCGTCAAAATGACGGTGAACGCAGCCCCTGGTCACGGCTCGATGCCGCGCGCGGACACGGCAATTAGCTGGATAGCCGACCTGATCGGGCGAATCACCCGCACGCCGATGCGCCGCCGTCTGACGCCACTGATGCAGCGGACCTTGGTTGATCTCGGAATCGCGCCGGAGAAGGCGCCACCGCTATTTCGTCCGATGATCGCAAACACGGTGACGCCGACGATCCTTCGAGCTGGCTACAAGGATAATGTGATTCCCGGCGAGGCTTGGGTGATTCTAGATGGCCGCACGCTGCCGGGCGAAGATGATCGCAGCTTCCTGCGCGAGTTGCGGGAAATCGTCGGGCCAGAGCCAGTCCTTGAAGTAATCAAGTCGGCGCCACCGGCGGAGGCAAGCGCCGATACAGACCTGTTCCGCCTGATTAAGTCGCGGGTCGAGCGAGCCGACCCTGGCGCGATCGCGATCCCGTGGATGCTGCCCGGCGCCACTGACAGCAAGTTCTACGCACAATTGGGCGCGACCTGTTACGGTTTCAGTCCAGTACGGCTTGATCCACGGATGCCCTTCGGCTCGCTCTATCATGGGAACGATGAGCGGCTGCCAATTAGCGGCTTTCTGTGGGGCCTCAAACTCTACACCGACGTGGTGCTGACTTTCCTTGGCCTGAAATTCGACGACCTATTCGATTGATCCTGATGCCAAGCGTTCGCCGACCGTGCGATTGACGGCGACGGCGAGACGGTAAGGCGGAATGTGAGAGATACTGATTTGCGACTACTCCGGACAAGCTGCAAATCAGAGGAATAAGAAAAGTCTGCCGAAACCCGACCCGCCCAAGAGAACGTCTCGGCTTAAGGGGCGTTGCAGAAAACTGAAGCAATCACATCAGGTATGAGTACGCCTGCCTAGACTCGAGGGGAATCAGGTCTCGAAATAGAGGCGGATCTTGCTTTCGCCATTATCGCACGAGCTATCAATTCGATCCGGCTGCACGGTCGAGAGAAAGCCCGACAAGCCTACCGCGAAAATCTGTTCTTCGATCATGCCCTTTGGCAGGTTCTGGCCGGAGGCAATATAAGGCAAGGTACCCTTGTAGGCGAGCGAAACGATCAAATCGAAATCGTCATATTCGAGGCTAGCGCGCAACTGCCCCGACGTGTGGCCGCCCGTCACAATCAAACGCAGTAATTCATCGACGGAGTGTTCGGCGCGCTCAAGATCGGCGGCTTTTATCTGCCATTCCTTGGCCTTGCTCTTAATGAATTGATCGAGCTGAACCGCGACATCGCCGGCCCCAGTTTCTATTAAGACACTTTGAGTGCGCCGCTCTCCTATCAGAAAGACTGCGTTAAGCACGACCGCGCAAACGACGCCCATAGCGAGGATTGAACCGGTAAACTGATGGGTCCATTGGGGCAACGCGAGGTAAAAGTCTGGGTAGG
>DATKPK010000127.1:0-18099 GCA_035524095.1 Binataceae bacterium (SeqCode)
GAGGAACCTACTATTGGCAGATCGGTGCCAAGCTTCGTGAACTGAAGCTATCGAACTCGCGTGCGTCTAGCGGGGCTGACGCCCAGGCTACTGTGTCGTTGCGGGCTGATTAGCTTCAACATCGCGAGAGATTTATCCAACTAAAATGGCAGCGCCGTAGCTCGGCGACAGCCAACACTTCCGGAGTACGCGTAACAATGTCGTTCAACTCCTCGAACCACCAAGCGGCGGAGAGTCAGGACCGCCAAGTCATGCAGCAGCACTTCTACGAAGAAGAGTGCGACCCTGAATTTGAGATCGAGCGGCCACATCGATGCGGCCGACTATACTCTTTCCTGATCCACCATAAGTTTACTCTAGCGCTCGATTTGCTTGAAGCGGATGTTCGCGACGCGTCGATGCTTGAAGTGTGCTGCGGGTCGGGGATGATGACGGAGAAGTTCGCTGATGCGGGAGCGAAAGTTACAGGGACGGATTTCTCCGCTGCAGCAATCGCGCGAGCCAAGGAGCGCGCTCGCCGTTATAGGTTTGATGCGAGTTTTGCGGTTGCGGATGCACAACGATTGCAATATCCGGATCGGTCGTTTGACTTCGCATACGTGCATGACGGCCTACACCATTTGGAAGATCCTTACGCGGCGATTAGCGAGATGGCTCGCGTGGCCAAAGTCGGCGTGCTGATTATGGACCCGGCCAAGGCGGCCCTGACCGCACTTGGCGTCAAACTGGGCATTGCGGAAGAGGTCGAAGAGGCGGGAAACGAAGTGAAACGGCTCGATCCCAGCCGGGTAGCCCGGCATCTGCAGGAGCTAAGCTTTCGCCGAATCACGTGGCAACGAACACTGATGTACTATCAGCATGAACCGTTTCGATGGTTCAATTGGTTTGAGAGGGAACCAATGTTCTCGATATTCCGGATAGCTTTTGCGGCCTCGAATGCGTTTGCCGGCCGCTGGGGGAACAAATTGACGCTTGCGGCGATACGATAATCGTCGGAGGGCGTCCCGCAACCGAGCGACGGATTCCAGTCAAGCGATCGTCCGCAAACGACCGACGAGAAGAGGTTAGGGCCTCAGTGAAATCATCCGCAAACACTCAGACCGCTTCCACTACCTCTTCCGATACCACGTCGGTGGTATTTTGGAACAACCAACCTACGCCCTATGTAGTGGATCGCTTTAATGCCGTCGCGGACAGCGGACAACTGGATTTTACCGCTTGGTTCACCACCAAGCGCGAGTCAGATCGAAGCTGGGATGTCGACGAATCGACGTGGCGATTCCCCTATCGCTATCTTCCTCGATTCAAAATCGGACGTCAGAGCGTCACGATTCCGTCGCCGCTGATTCATGGGACCCGACCTGACGTGATTGTGTCATTGTATGAAAACATTTCATACCTAATGGGTTTCGGTCTCGGGCGTATACGCGGAGTACGGATGGTGTTCTTCGCGGAGAAGACGTTTGACGCATGGGTCACGCGGCGAAAATGGAAGGAAGCATTAAAGCGCTTAATCTTCTCAAGAGTAGACGCTGTGTTTACGACCGGACCGGACGGCCAGCGGTTTTGTGGCCAATATGGAACGCCGGCCGAACGCATCTTTTGCCTCACGCACTTCAATCAATTTCACCTATTTTCGCAGGATCGTGAATTGCATAAAGATGCGCGAGCACAGTTACGAAGACAACTAGATCTAAAGGGCACGACTTTTCTTTGTGTAGGACGACTGTGGAGAGGGAAGGGAATCAGCTATCTGATCGATGCTTTCAAAGAGTTGCAGACCTCGGTCGATCAAGATGTGAGCCTGCTGTTCGTCGGTGACGGCGAAGACGAATTGTCGATACGGGAGCGCTGCCGTTCGGAGAATATAAGGAATGTGGTTTTCGCCGGTTTCAAACAGCGCGGTGAATTGCCGCAATATTATAGTGCTGGAGATATATTTATCTTTCCAACACTAGGAGACCCTTATGGATTAGCGCTGGACGAAGCTATGGCATCGGGGCTGCCAGTTGTCTCTACTAGCGCTGCGGGCGAAATCCACGAAAGGATTGACGACGGTGTTAATGGCTTTATTGTACCTCCGGCTGATAGTGGGGCATTGTATGAACGGATGAGAAGTTTGATGCTGAATCCAAGCCTGCGTACCCGATTTAGTACAGCGGCAGTGGCAAAGGTTGCAGGCAAAACACCTGACCGATGGGCGCGAGATTTCGAAGCAGCGATCAGAGGCGTAATTACACTGCCGCGAATGAAATAAATCCGGGCCGGAAAGCAATACTTGGAGAACCGCATTGTCAAGAGGCTATTCGTATCCACCGAATGCCAGGCACAGCGGAATTTATGGCTCGGGGGAAGCCAGAAGTGCCGTCAAACCGTATGAGAGCGCGCAAGCAGTCGAAGGCGATGCTTACAAGCCGAAAATTGTTTACTGGAATAATCAACCGACGCCTTATGTAGTCGATAGGTTCAATGCGCTCGCCGAGCGGGGACATCTGGATTTTGAAGCCTGGTTCAGCAGCAGGCGTGAATGGGATCGTAACTGGGACGTTGACGAAAGCAACTGGCAATTTGCCTATCGGTACCTTCCTTCGATAACAATTCGTGGCCACGTACTGGCGCTTACGGCGCTGGCCCTGAAAAAAAGACGGCCAGATTTAATTGTCTCTTTGTACGGCCATATTTCATATGTTCTGGGATTTGCGCTGGCACGTTTACGGGGCGTGCGAGCGGTGTTTTGGGTAGAACCTACCTTCGATTCATGGATGAACCGCCAACCATTCAAAGATCACTTAAAGAGCCTTCTCTTTGCCAGGGCTGACGCGGTCTTTACGACCGGGAAAGACGGTGGCAAATTTGCGGAGCGGTTCGACGCAGACAAGAATCAAATCTATCACCTGCCTTATTTCAACCAATTCAATTTCTTCAACGCTGCCCGCGCCGGCGCCCAGCGCGATCGGACATGGCTTCGTAACGAACTGGGACTAGCGGGTGTTACGTTCCTGTATGTCGGGAGGCTGTGGAAGGGCAAGGGAGTCCATCATTTGCTCGATGCCTTTAAGGGATTGCAGCAGTCGTGTGCTGAGCCGGTCAGCTTGATGATCGTGGGCGATGGCGAAGAGGATCGAGCATTACGGGAGCGATGTCGAAATGAAAGCATCGCTCATGTAGTATTTACCGGGTTCAAGCAAAGGGGAGAATTGCCCAACTATTATGCTGCGAGCGATGTCTTCGTCTTTCCTACGCTCGGAGATCCGTATGGCCTGGTGCTCGACGAAGCAATGGCGTCTGGGCTGCCCGTGATCACTACTGATGCAGTGGGAGAGCTTTGTGATCGGGTCGAGGACGGAATCACGGGAATAGTTGTGAAAGCCGCGGACGGTTCGGCGCTGCGTGATAAGATGCGACTACTAGCTCTCCATCCTCAGCTGCGTCATCAGCTAAGTGCCGCCGGCACCGCAAAGGTTTCAGGACAGACACCGGAGAAATGGGCGGCGGATTTCGAACTAGCGGTTAGAAGCGTATTAAAAGCAAAAACCGTCTGAATCAAAAGCCAGCCTGGGGGTTAGTAAAATGAGTGCACGAGGGGGGATTTGCCGGTGGATCAAGTGGACTGCGCTAGGCTTTGCCTTCGCGCTGGCCATATTGCCCGAAAGCGCGTGGGCCACAACACCAGTCTTCATACCACAGAGTTTTGGAGCGAGCGGCAGCAACCTAACGATATCCTGCAACACGATCGCGAACGGCGAGATTATTTCATGCGCGTCGCCCGGCAATTTCACGGTAGGAGAAGGAATCAAGATAGATAGTGGTGGCCCACCGGTAACGGTTTCGTCGCCGGCAGCGCCGAGTGTGACCCCGACTTGCGTAGGCTATCAGTGTGTTACCTACGGTTCGACGACTTACAGTTATGCAATCGCGGCGGTTGATGGTAACGGGGGGCTATCAGCGGTCGGTCCGGCAACAACGATCAACAACGGCGTTAGTCCGTTGCATGGTGGCGGCTCGACGCAGAGCTACAATTCGCTGAGCTGGACGGCAGTACCGGGAGCAATCGGGTACCTTGTATATCAAAGCACCGGATCAGGTGCGCTGACTCTGCTGGACATATCTCAGGGATCCTACAATGGCTACAACGATTACGGCCGACCCTATATCCAAGGAGCAATCTTCCCATCGGCACCACCCGCTAATCCGCTACCGGGAGACCTCTACGGATCGATCACAGCAATAAAAGGCAGCAACTTTACGGTTTCGGAACCAGTGGGGACTACCGCAGCTGCTACAGTTGAGCATGACGATAGCGCGGCTTTTCAAGCGATGGTGGCCGCACTACCCAGCAGTGCGTCAAGAATAACGATTCCGGCCGGAGAATATAACCTAAGTATCTGCATACAAGGCGCTGGCTACCCGTACCTTTTGTCCTTTGCGGGGAAGAATAACGTCATAATTGCCGGGGCTAACAACAGGACTCAATTATACTTTAAACAGTGCAAGCCGTACTATTTTGAGGGCTTTGGGTACGGCATTTCGACAGAGCCGTATATATCGTCAGGCTCATTGTACGATGCGACCGCGTACGAGGAACAGACTGTTTATCCGATGACGGCGGCCACAATCGGCGCGACGCAGGTTACCGTGTCCAATCCGAGTGATGCGGCCAACTTCGCTCCTGGCGATTTCATATACATCAGGACCGGCCAGACTGACCCGAGCGGAAATCAGCAACCAGATGCTGAACTGAACTCGGTGGCTGCGGCTAACCCTTCGACCGGCGTCATCACACTGTTGTGGGCGCTGGAGAAGAACTACCAGACCGAATGCAGTCCTCTGCCCTCCACCGTCGCAAACTGTTCATCAGGCGGGAGCGAGTGGCCGATGGGTGTGTCGAACGTCACAGCAGCGACAACCCAGAACTTTCTGATGGCTGATGTTGCAATTTACGCTGATGTTGCGCCAATCGTGTTTGACGTTAACCAGTTGAACGGTTTTACGATGTACAACATCACGGCGAAGGTCGGCAATCTGGTTACGATTGGGGACACCCGGCATGTCAGCATCTACGATAATACGGTGACCGATTGGGATGGCAGTTCGGAAGCGATTGGAGCAAAAGGAGTCAGTGACGTTACGTTTTACGATAATAACTGGACGGCTTTAACGAACCTCATCTTGCAGGCAAGCGAGGGCACCACCAATTTGCTGGTCAACAATAACGCCTTCACTACATCAGGAGCCCCGTCATTCCCAACTTACAATGATGTGCTCGCGCTCAGGACCGTTTGCCATACTGTGAGTATTACGGGCAATTCCTTCGTTAACCATAACGGTGACTCAGTCGCGCGGCTCGACCCGGGATGTGATGGCGCGATCCAACTGCTGAGTAATATCTTTCAATCCAATCTTGCAGATTCGGTTTATGCGGCGTGGGTGGCGCCCCTTTCGCCAACGATAACTGGAAATGTAATTCAGGGAAATTTAGAACCGATCGTCAACGCGAACAACGTTCCAATACAACAATGACATAGTAATTGCTTTGCAGGCTTGAGCAGCGACTGCCGCTGCGACAACCTGGCAAAATCTCGCGGGCTGCTTTAGGGAGTGGGGTAAGAAACCCATACCAGGAGCGGCCCGCTCTGCTTTTACTGTGAAACCCAAGGAGAGTGACGATGCTCTATCGATTGAGCGGGATAGCCACACTCGTATTTACAATGACAGGGCTGTTGGCCCGACCCGCATCGCCTCAAGCAATCTTCAACCCCAGGCAGTATGGCGCGAGCGGCAGCGCTGTGACAATCAAATGTCAAATCCAGCAAGGACAATCCTCTATGCAATGCAATTCGCCAGGCGATTTCCGCGCAGGACAGGCGGTAAGAGTTCTCAACGGAGGACACGCGGCCTCAGTTAGCCCCCCGGATAATCCGTCGATCGCAGCCCAATGCACGGGCGGTTCGTGCAATGTGAATGGAAATGAGACCTATCAATACGCAATAGCCTCGGTTGATAACTACGGGGCCATCAGCAGGGCCGGCGCTCCTGCTACGATTCAGAGCACAGCGGCGCCGCATGGAGGAGGATCAACAATGGTCTTCAATCATGTTTCATGGAACTCAGAACCTGAAGCCGCGGGATATTTGATCTATCGAGGTGAGCTGAATCAGCCGATGCAACTGATTGATGTCTCGGTCGGCGCGCATACTGACTATAAAGATTATGGCCGATCGCCGATGGTTGGCGCGAATCTTCCGATGTCGCCGCCAACTCAGCCGATGGCGGCAGACCTTTTCACAACCGTGCGAGCAGTCAATGGCGCGCAAATCACCTTAGTGGATGCGGCAGGTGTAACGGCGTCCAACGTCGCGCTGATGCATGATGATACGGCTGCATTGCAGCGGATGTTCGCAGCGCTCCCGAGGAGCGGGGCTACGGTGGAGATACCGGCAGGGCATTACAACTTAAACGTGTGCACGATGGGTGCGTTCGGCCAGCCGCTAATGGTTTCTCTCTTCGGGAAGAACAATCTGATGATAAAGGGTTCTGGGTCTTCGACCGTACTTGACCTGAAACAATGCCGTAACCGCTATTTCGTTCCGTTCGGCTATGTTTTTTCGACGCAACCCAACCAGAATGGCCGAGGCAGTTTCGTAACGACGATGTACGAGCATCAGACTGTCGCGACGATCCGTCCAGCCACAGCGGGTCAGAATAGAGTAGTCATCGGCGATCGCGATGCGGCAAGACAGTTCGCGCCCGGTGATTATGTATTCGTGCGAACGGGGCAGACCTTGAATCCGCCTTTTCATGAGCAGCCAGACTCAGAACTCAACCGCATAACAGCGGTCGATGCTGCGACCGGCACAATCACACTCGCGCATCCGCTGGCGAAAAGCTACGCAAAAGAATGCTTCGGTGGTGGAGATGTGGGGACATCAACTAAATGCGGTCCGGGAGCCGCCGCCGCTCTGCTCGGGCTTGCGAAGGTTACTGCGGAAACGACGCATGACATCACAGTCCGCGACATGACGTTTCTGGGAGATGTAAAGCCATTTATTTTCGCTGCGAGCCAGATAGATGGGTTTCACGTGACCAATGTAACCGCGCGCGCGGGGAACTTGTTAACGGACGGCGACGCGCACGACATCGAAATTGACCACTGCAATATCAAAGATTGGGATGGCACGGCGGAGGCCTTCGGAGCTAAGGGAGTAAGTGACGTATCAGTGCATGACAATTACTGGACTGCCCTCACCAGCCTCGCAATTCAGGCGAATGAGGGCACCTCTGACATGAAAATCTATAACAATCGATTCAGTACGTCGGGTGCTCCGACATTTCCTTCGTGGAACTATGTATTAGGGCTGCGCAGCCGTTGTCACAATGTGAGTATAACTGGAAACACTTTTACCAATGACGTAGGAGCGGCGATAATTCGCGCAGATCCCGGGTGCGAGCGAGTAACAATATCGAATAATATATTTAACGATATGAATGCAGTAAATGCGGGAGTGCTGCCGGCGGGATCAACCGTCCGGGGTAATCAGATTCAACCACCGGTGAAGCCGATCGTGGATTTCCAAGGGCATGCTTTCAGTGAATGACGAATAATGCGGGGGCGACCTAATCGCGGGACTGTTCAGGAGCAGCGAAGCTGCGCTATGGTCCCGGCAAAAGGAGAAGAGCTGTGCCAAGAATTCCATACGTCGAACGTGAAGCAGTAAGCGGCAAAATGAAAGAGCTGTACGACAGCTTCGAGAGCCAATTTCAAACTCAAGGGATTCCCAATGTGGTCAAGACATTGGCGAACAGTCCGGAACTGGCGACGCGGGTGTTTCCGCTGGCTAACTATTTCATGACCAAGTCAGTGCTCAATAAGCGGCAACGCGAGTTGGCGGTCCTGATTCTGATGAAGCGGCTCGACTGCGAATACGGCTTCGTGCGTCATATCGATATTGCCGAGAAGTGCGGGATCAGCCGAGCTCAGATCGACGCCATCGGCAATTACAAGGAGAGCTCGTTATTCAACGAAGATGACAAGCTGATTTTGCGCTACGCAGACGAGCTGACGACGCGCGCCAAGGTGGATGATGACTTGTTTGCGCGGGTCGAGAAGTTAATCGGACGGGCGAACATTCTGGAGCTGACGGCGGCAACCGCGTTCTGGAATATGATGGCGCGTAATCTCAACGCGTTGCAGGTGGGACTCGAGAACTGGTAATTGCGCAAAAACGATCAGCGGCGGGCGCGTCTAGTTGATCGCTGGCGCGCCCGCCGCCTTGTTTACAGAACAATTATCAATGTAACTGAATACTCACCGTTACTTTATCGCGATCGGGTTGACGGCGGAGCCGCAACCGTAAACAAGCTTCAATGGGGCGCCCGCGAAAAGGAAAGTGTACTGCTTATCCTTCGCGCTATCCTCGGCCAAGTCTTTCAGCCAGACGATTTCGTTGAAGATCACGCCGAGGTTGCAGAGCAAGGCGGCATGGAGAATCGCAGCGCCGCCGGTCTCTTTATTGATTCCCTGCTCGCAGCCGATGGTGTCGGCGGTGATGGAAGGAATTTCCATGTCGTGCCACCATTCGACTAGCTCTTTACTGTATTGGAGGCCCGGTTCGTCGAACGGCTGGCCTTCAGGGAAGAGCGCTTTCTGTCCTTCTTCGTAGAAGCGGTTAAGCCATCCGGTATGCAGCACGATGATGTCGTGCTTTTCTATCGTGACGCCCTGCTGCTTCGCCGCGCCCAATAGATCGTCGAGAGTGAAGCCCTCGCCACGGTCGAGATGCTTTTTGCCACGGTAGCGGGCGGCGTCAATAAGGACGCCACGACCGATGACGCCGTGATTGGCAATCGGCTCGATCGAGCATTTCTGAAGGCCGCCGATCGTGGTTTTCGGATCATAGCCATTGTAGAGATGATTGCCGTACCAAGCATGGCCGAGGGCGTCGTATTGCGTGGTGCCCTGCGGAAACATCACGACCACATCGTCAGAATACTTCAAGCCACCCGGAAAAGGCTTAATGCGGCCGCTCTGAAAGAAGCCTTCGTCGGCGGTCATCGTGTGAATCGGCTGGGCGCGAATGGGATGCAGCGGATCGCCCTCGGGGCGCGCGACGGGCACGCCGAGCATGAAAACTTTGCCCTGCTGAACGGCTTTGACGCCGCGCAGGACTTCCTTGTCGGTCAGAAAATTGAGGCTGCCGATTTGATCGTCAGCACCCCAGCGTCCCCAATTCTTGGGCAGGTCTTTGAGCGTTTCGGTGTAGTCTTTGGTCGCCATCTTGTCGAATCCTCAATCGGTCTGGAGATAGTTGATTGAAATGAGCGGCGGGATGCAGGCTGATGACATCCCGCCGCAGCCTGGAGAGCATAACCGGATTGCGGTCAGAATATTATGATCCGAGTCGGTAGCATTCAGCGACGTTGCGGCCGAGAATACCCGCGCGCGCATTGGGCGTCATGCCATCGACGAGACCTTGCAATTCTTCGAGATAGTTACCGGGATGATCCGGATGCGGATAGTCGCTGGCCCAGAAGAAGCGATCTTCGCCAACTAATTTGGTCATCGCTGCGATCGAACGTTCGTCGGGGTCCGCAGAAATATAGCACTGGCGTTTGAAGTAGTAAGATGGACGTTCCTTGAGCTGAACCGTGCCACCGAGTGCAGTGCGACGATAAATTGCGTCGGCGCGATCGAGCCAATAGCCAATCCATCCGGCGCCCGATTCAAGGACAACAACGCGCAGCCGCGGGAAGCGATCGAAGACGCCGTATTGGAATAAGGTGGCGAAGGCTTGCGGTACGCCCTGCGCGGCAAAGAGATCGTAATACCAGTCGGCCCATTCCATCCCTTCGAAACGGCCGTGGACGCCGAATTCAACCGGTTCGAGTTCGGGATGAATACCAACTGGAACGTCAAGGTCCTGAGCGGCGGCGAAAAAGACATCGTGATCGGGATGACCATGGGGCTTACGGGTAATAGTATAAGGTGCGACGAAAGCGCCTTTGCATCCTTCCTTAACGGCACGCTGGAGTTCACGCGCAGCCTCAGCCGGATCGCCTAGTGAGATATGCGCAATCGGAACGAGACGGCCGCGCGAGGCAGCGCAGAATTCAGCAATCCAGCGATTGTAGGCGCGGCAATAGGCGCTGGTGATTTCAGGATCGAAAACCTCGGCTTCCCAGAGCAGGCCGAGAGTTGGGTAGATCACCGCGCGATCCATGTTCTCGCGTTCGAGGATTTCGAGGCGCTCCTTGAGGTCCATCGCGCCGGGAGCGCATCCGGACAGATAGGTATCGTCGGGGCTGGAGTTGCCATGGCCGAGATCAAATGGCTGGGCGTTCGCGTCGCGCTGAGTCATGCGCGATTTGACCTTTTCGCGGAGGGAAGCATTGAGGTTTTCGACCCCCTCCCCCATCTCCATCAGTTTCGCCATCCCGCCGAGCGAATGAAGCAATGCGGCGGTAGTCAACTTGGCGCGCTGGCCGTCGACTTCGAGAAATTCGCGTCCGTCACTACCGGTGCGGATGCGAATCGCGCGGTCGCGATACTTGGGTTCGAGATAACGTTCCCATAGGTCGGGCGGCTCGAGAATATGGCCATCGGCGTCGATTAACAGGTTGTTGGCGCTCATCCATCATACCTCCGAGACATGACTTGCCGACCGGAGGATAGAACAATCGGTAAGTGATTTACCAATGCCGGGAATTGGATTGAGGCGACCACTGTTCAGGCGATATCGAAGATGGCCCCGGATTCGGAGTTTCAGGCGGGATGCTCGCGGTCTAGCGCTTCAACGCACCTCGCAGCCTCGTTTGCTCGTTACGCTCGCGGCTCTGTTGGTGCCTGAGCGGCCTCGCAGGCGAGGCTTATGCCGTATTGGTCACGCGGGGGAGCACCTTGGTCCAGAAGAGCTCCATCGTACGCATGAGCTGAGCGTGGGGCGTCAGACCATTGTACATCCAGGCGAAAAGCCATTTGACGGGGAGGCGCTTGAGGAGGCGTTCGAGCTGACGGGTGACTGTATCGACGGATCCGACAAGAGCCAGGCTGTTCTCGAAGAGGTCAGGCATCTCATGGGTCTTGGGATCTTCCATGCCCTTGGAGAAACCGAACGGCTCGAACCATTCTCGGCCACAGAAATAGCCGCTGTGACGCCAGATTTCCTTCGCTTCGGCATCGGAGTCGGCGATGATCAGGTCGCGCAAGACGCCCATCCCCTCGCCGAGCGGCTTGCCGGATTCAGCGGCGTAGAGCTTGGTGAGATGCAGTTCGTAATCAGGGAAGAGTGGCGGCAGAATCGCGGTGACGTTTTCGGTAGCGCACCATTTGATACTGCGCTCTGACGAGGCGAAGGGCTGAAAGACCGGCGGGTGCGGCTTCTGCATCGGCTTCGGCACGACGCTGACGGCTTTGACAATGCCGTTCTCGACGCCGAGACCCCATTTATTGGTCGCAGCGATATCCCACGGTGTATCGCCGGGCGGGATGCGCCAGTAGCGGCCCTGATAGCTCAGCGATTCTTCGGTCCAGGCCTTTTTGATGATGCGATAGCATTCCTCGAAGGCGGCGCGATTGGCGTCATCGATGGCGTCGTGCTGATGTGGTTGCGCGCCATGAATGCCGTGGGTCTGCTGCGCCATGATATCGACCCATCGGCGCTGATAGCCGCGCGCGAACCCGGCATTAACGCGGCCGCCGGTCATGTGATCGACCATCGCGATGTCTTCCGCGACACGGATCGGATTGTTGGCTGGGAGGACGACTCCGAGCTGGCCAACACGGAGGCGCTTGGTCTGCATCCCGATGTAGAGATCGAGGAGGATCGGGTTGTTGGAAACCTCGAAACCTTCGACGTGAAAATGATGCTCGGTGAAGCTGATGGAATCGTAACCGAGCGAATCGGCGAGCTGCGCCTGCGCGGTCAACTCGCGAAGCATCTGATCGTAGAGTTCACCGCGAAGGCCGACCTTGCGCTGTTCAATTTGGGCCTGATTGCCGACTGAGGGAAGATAAAAGAGCGAGGTTTTCATCCAACTCCGTGCGTCATACCGATGAGATGACTAGCGAGTAATGCCGGGTTGTCGCGACTGAGGCAATTCATCTCGAAATGCGAAAAATGAAGGGCGTCTCAAGGACGCCCATATTCAACTTACCTAGAGAGGTCTATTTGGCGTTACGCGAGGGGAGGCGGACGGTGCCGGTCGCCAGCACCGAGAGTTCGCCGTCCTGATTCATCGCCTTTTGCGTGATCGTAGCGTAATGTGCGCCATTCTCGACGAACGTCCGTGTTACCTCGCCATCGATATATAGCGTGTCACCGACCGGATTGTGGCGGCGGATTTTGACTTCGATGTGGCGGAGGAAGCCAGCGTCACCAGCCCAGTTGGTCAGGTGGTGGGTCATCCATGAGCAGCGCTCCGGACCGTAGTCGTAGGCGGCGGGGGTGCCGACAAGGGTCGCGAGGTCGTCCTCCCAATGGACCCGCTCGGGAACGTCGGGGATGCCGAATTTATTAGCGATGCCAAGCCCAGGATGCTTCTGGAGCTGCTTCCACGCTAGCTTGTTGGCGCGAATATAGAGGCCGCCCCATCCTTGGGCGAATGCTATGAAGCCAGTGACGGTCATCGGCCCTTTGACCATGGTGGTCAGCTTGTCGCCGACCTTGACGTCCTCGATATAGCGGGGGGTGGCGCCGCGGACCTCCTCCGCCTCGTAGAGAGCGAAGATCTTGGCGAGGTCGTCGCGGGAATAGTTCACCGGCGGCTTCTGCTTAGTCTCGGTGTACTTGGTGCCGCGCTCGCGCGCAGTATCGCGCTCGGTGCGGAAGCACCAGCTATCACCCTCGGCGACGAGTTCGCCGCGCTGATTGATAAATTCGCATCGGTAAATCTGCTGGATCGAGCGGCCGGCGAAGCGAGTATCGTGCTCGATCAAATCTTTGAGCCAGACTTTGGTGGTGAAGGCGTCGCCGAGGAGTATCGGACGGTGCCAGATAACGTCGATGCCAGCGAACATCGCATGAACGCCGGCCATCCCGCCGACATACCCGCTGAACGAACGATTGAGCGGAAAGATGAATGAAGGCGGAGCGACGACGCTGCCATAGGAGGTTTTAGAAGCGTAGGCAGGGTCGCACCAGAGCGGATTATCATCGCCGATACCGTGAGCCCAATGACGAATATTGTCGCGGCTGGCATCGTGGCACCAAGGCTCCAAAGAGTCCTCAATGGGGACGTTTATCAGCTTGCGGAGGTCGGCGAGGTTTTTGTCACCGATGACGGAAAAGCGCTGTTGGGTGGCGGCCATGGAAAACTCCTCTGAGGCCAGCGGTACCAGTTTCGCGAGACGGCGAATACGGTCTGCTGACCGGCCCATGATTGTCTATTGGCAGCGAATCATCAAGCGCTATTGGTTTGAGAAACTTGCGCGTGCAAAGGCAATGAGTGCAAATATATGGATAGATCTGGCATTCGAGGTTGTCCAACCCGGAGAGCCGAAAAGAGAGGACTAAACATGGCGCAAGAAGCCAATCTCGTAGATGAAAAGAATTTGTGGCGGACCGAAACACCCGGTCATCAGGGATGGGAGCGGACAGCGCGTCCCGATGATCCGGACCGATACTTGATGATCTCGGCAGACTGCCACTGCAACGAGCCGGGGAATCTATGGTGGGAACGGATCGACAAGAAATTTCAGCATCGCCTGCCGCATGTCGAGGTCGATGAGAAGGGCGAGAAGTGGATTGTCGCGGAAGGCTATGAGAAGTCGCGGCTGCGAGCGCGGAATATTGGCGATGCGCCCAAGGGAGGCGAAGATCGGCTGCGCGGCGAGGCGGGCAGGACGCCACAGGATAGGATTCGCGACCATCTTCGCGACGGAATCGACGCCGAAATCATGTTTCCGAATAAAGGGCTGACGATGTGGGCGACGCAGGACGTCGAGTTCGGCGACGCGCAATGCCGGATCTGGAACGACTGGGCGTGGGAAGTCTTTGGCCAGTATAACGATTTCATGTCGCCGATGGCCTCAATCTTCACCGCCGACGTCGAGGTGGCGATCGCCGAAATCCAGCGGACGGCAAAGCTCGGATTTCGCGGATTGAATCTGCCGTGCAAACCGATTTGGGGAGCGCACGAAGCGCGGCATCCGAACTACAATCTGCCGATATACGATCCGATGTGGGCAGCGATTCAGGATACGGACCTGCCGATCACGTTCCATATTTCAACGGGAATGGACCCGCGCGCAGCTCGCCATGACGGCGGTGCGGTGATCAATTACGTCACGCACGCATGCACGACCGTAATCGAGCCGATGTCGAATCTGTGCGCGTCGGGCGTGCTGGAGCGTTTCCCGAAGCTGAGGTTCGCACTGATCGAATCGGGAATCGGATGGGTGCCGTGGGCGCTCGACGCGATGGACGAAGCGTACAAAAAGCATCATTTGTGGGCGTATCCGAAGCTGAAACAATTACCGAGTGAGTATTTCCGGCAACATGGCGCGGTATCGTTCCAAGAGGATCTGGCGGGGTTGAAGCTGGCCGAGGAATTCAGACTTGTCGATAACTTTCTGTGGGCCAATGACTATCCGCATGCGGAAGGATCATGGCCCCATTCGGCGGAAGCGATCGAACGTGAGATGCAATTCCTGAGCGATCAGAACCGTGCGAAGATCCTCGGATTGAATATTGCGAAAATGTTCAAGTTTGATGAGGCGAAGCTACGCGCGCGGCGTCAGCATGCAAGCGCGGTGATTCACTAAAAGGCGCCCAGAAAATCAGAAGGCCGGGGCGAACAGGTTGCTCCGGCCTTTTTGTCACCGAGGAAAACGAACGCGCCATCAGCCGGTCGTCGTTATTTCTTTGCTTTGGAGTTTAGCTTGACTGCCTCGCGGATCAGCTGTTTGAAGGCAGATTCATTGAGCTTGTCGCCTTCATGGAGATCGATCGCACGGCGCGCATTACCGTCCAAGCTGGAATTGAAGATGCCATGCGGGTCTTTGATCGATGCGCCCTTAGCGAAAGTAACCTTTACATGAGTCTTGTAGGACTCTCCTGTGCAGACGATCCCGTGGTCGGACCAAACTGGAACTCCCGAGGGGTTGGAAGGTTTCCGCCACTTCAATTCTTCCGTTATTTCAGGGTCTGCCTCTATGATTAGCTCGCGGATGCGGGCGAGCGCCGCACCCCGCCAGCCGCCTAGGTCTGCGATTCTTTCGATGATCAGTTGAGAAGGCGATTCGGCTTGAACACTGTCGGGTTTTTTCATTTTCTAAACATAAGACATCGCGATCAACAAAAGGCTGTGGCGAATAGCCAGCTCCGGCCCATTTATTGAGCGATCGCAAAGGAGCGAGGACGAGAAAGGATCAACGCAATCAATCGAAGCGGGCAGTGGTGTCGTTCTCATCCGGCGGATCGGCCTGACGAAAGAAAGAGACAAGAATCGCGACGTCGGGATCAGCCTGGACATTGTGAACAACGTTCGCATCGACGGGGACGAGGACGCCGGGAAGCAATTCGTGCGCGTCGTTGCCGACACGAAGAAAGCCCTTCCCGGCTATGGCTTGAATCGTGATCGGAACGCGTGCCGAATGATCGGCCAGAAGCACGTTCCGCCGGAGCCGGATAAGCACCAGCTTCCGCCAGCGATCGGCGAGAAGAACCTGGACCTCGCGATCCTTGCCCTCCCCGACTTCGCTGGAGAGGAAGATGGGGCTACTCATAATCCTTCGTTACACATAACGCTCTTATAGCACCCTGCCTTAGATGGCGCGGTAGTTGGCAAATGAGACCGTCGAGGAGCGGGCGTTGGGATCGGTGATCACGTTGACGACGGCTGGCTTGCCCGACGCGACGGCGCGTTCGAGCGCGGGACGAATGTCTTTGGGCTGATCCACGTAGGCGCCGAAGGCACCGAAGACCTCGGCCATTTTATCGTAGCGGCTGAAGCCGAGGTCGCGGCCAGCGTCCATAGTGCCCTTCCCGGCCCATCCGCCGTTGTTGCTGATGACGATAAGCGCCGGAATGTTGTGGCGGACCATCGTATCGATTTCCATCCCGTTCATGCCGAAGGAACCGTCGCCGCTCAGCACGATCACCTGTTTGTCGGGTTTAGCTACTTTCGCGCCGAGGCCGAAGGGGACGGCTACACCCATGCATCCGTTGGGACCGGCGTTGACCGAATGGCCGGGAGAATAGAGCGGGATCGATTGACGGGCGAAGTTGAGGATTTCGTGTCCGTCGACGACGATGATGGCATCGCGATCCATGAAGTCGCGAACTTCCTTGCACAAGCGTAGCGGATGGATCGGCGTGGCATCGGAGTTGAGAAGGGCCTCGGACTTTTCCTGTGAACGCTTGTCGTAACCGCGCAGGGTGCCGACCCACGGAATTTCCTTGCGGCCGTGAAAGGCATCGCGGCCGTCGGCGATCAACTGATTGAGGACCATTTTGGCATCGCCGACGATGCCGATATCAACGGAACGGTTGCGGCCGATCTCCTCGTCGCTGATGTCAACCTGGACGACCTTGACGTCGGCGGCCCAGCGTGGCGGCAGGCCGAAACCGACGATGAAGTTGAGCCGGGTGCCGAGTATCAGGACGGCGTCGGCCTCTTTCCAGGCCTGATTGCGGGCGCCGAGGAAGCTCAGCGGATGGTCCTCGGGAATGAGGCCACGCGATTGGGGCGTGGTGTAAAAGGGGATGCCGCTGAGCTCGACGAATTCCTTGAGCTCGGCCATCGCACCGGACCAGAAGACGCCGGTGCCGCATAGAATCACAGGGCGTTGGGCCTGCTTGAGTAGCACGATAGCTTGCTTAATCAGATCGGGATCGCCAGAGAGGCGCGGGACGGTGCGGGGCTTGTTGGGGAAGATGACTTCGCTTTCGTCCACGCGTTTGTAGAGGACGTCGCCGGGGAGGTCGACATAGACCGGACCGGGCTGGCCGCTGGTCGCCACGCGAAACGCCTTGGCGACGATTTCAGGGATACGGGCGGCATCGTAGACGCGCTCGGACCACTTGGTTATCGGCTTGAACATCCCGACCTGGTCCATCTCCTGAAACGCGCCCATACCGTTTTGCGAAACGGCGCTGGCACCGCCGAGAGCGACGACCGGGACCGCGTCGAGGAAGGCATTGCCGACGCCGGTGATCAGGTTGGTCGCGCCGGGGCCGGAGGCGGCGAAGCATACGCCGGGTTTGCCGCTGACACGGCTATAGGCATGCGCGGCCATAGCGGCGGCCTGTTCGTGGCGAACATCAACGGAATGGAAGCGCTCGATGCATTGTGAAGCAACGTCGACCATCGGGCCGCCGGTGAGATAGAAAACGGTATCGACGCCTTCGTCCTGAAGTGCGCGAGCGACTAAGTCGTTGCCGCTGACTTTGGCCATGATGGGTTCTCCTGTAACGGCGGGGCATCCTTGCGAATCGGCCTGCCGCGAAGTTCGAGCGTAAGTGTTATCTCGCCATACTGCGTTTGAGGGGAGGCGCGCAAGCGCGGACTAATGTGGAGCGGCAGGCGCACTGCGCTGCGCCCGCAGGGCTTTCAGGATGCTGAGCAAATTTGCGTTGCGAGGGTATGGCTTGACCAGGTTCGGATAGCGGAAATTGATGAATTGCCATCCATTTCTCCAATGCGAGAGCTCAGCAGCTACATCGGGGGCATTACGCTGCTTGTCGGAACAAACAGCGTAAACCCTTACCGTGTACGTGCCTCCCTTTCGAGTTATCGTCCCAACCTTGTAATGTTCGCAGGGGTCTTGCGAGTTTAGAAAAGGATCAAAATCCAACCCCACGATCTCATCAGGGGATTTGGCCTGGGCGGCCAAATCCTCTCGCAATGCTGCGGCAAGCTGCGGGGCAAAATCGGAATTTCTCTGCTTTAACGCAAGCTCCTCAGGGGAAACAAAACTACGGCTCAAAGCCTCGGGAACATACCAGTCGTAAAAGCGCTGAACAAAGCTATGAGCCGACTCAATCTCCTCCGCCCTTGCTTGTGCACTCAAGAGACTAGACAGGGCGAAGCAAATCATCACGCCGCAGGCGGCAAGTCTGGAGATTCTGATTGTTCTAATTTCGTTTGAAGCGGGGATCGTCG
>DATKPK010000128.1:0-18729 GCA_035524095.1 Binataceae bacterium (SeqCode)
GCCATGGGCCTGTTCAATACACTGAATGATGCCAAGCAGGAGAATGCGCTGGCGCGCCGCGATGCCTTGCTCGACGAATTACGCACGCTGGCTCAGCAGTCCCCCGACGATGCGGCGGTGCGCGAGCAGCTCGCCATGGGCCTGCTCAATACACTGAATGATGCCAAGCAGGAGAATGCGCTGGCGCGCCGCGATGCCTTGCTCGACGAATTACGCACGCTGGCTCAGCACTATCCCAACGATGCGGCGATTCAAGAAGCTTTTGACCTAAGTAAACAGCTATAAACAAAAGAGTTGCGATAAAACGGTTCGGTCCTGCCCCACGGCAGCCCGAATCAGGTGGTGGGGTGGCAGAGCTTACACGGGCGCATGCCGGAGGCGTTCGCACGGCTGACGTCGCTAAAGATAATCCACTTTTTGCGGGCGGAGCGGCGGACGGCGGAGCATTCGGGGCGGCAGAAAATATGCGACTGCCAGTGACCATAGAGCGCATCGGAGGGTACGCGATTGCCCTTGCCGATACGAAAGCCCTCGGCGCGCAACAGCTTGAGCTTGCGCTCGACGCCGCCGCCATAGTTGCCGATGGAGCCGTCGGATTTGATGACGCGATGGCAGGGAACGAAGATCGGAAGGGGATTGGTGGCCATCGCATTGCCGACTGCGCGCTGACCAGAAGGCGCACCAATCGCTGCGGCCAGCGCCTGATAGGTCACGACACCTCCGGGGGGCACCTGACGGAGACGAGCGAAGGCGCGGCGCTGAAAAGGGCTGGTGACGAGGCTGTAGTCAATCGGGCGATGCGCGACCGCATCTGTATCGCCGGCGAGCGCGCGTTCGATCTCATCGTGGATGCGGGCGGCGGCGGCAGGGTCGTCACGGAGGTCGAACTTCTGGCGGATAGCGTTGAGCATCGCGCTGTCGTCGCCATTATCGGAATAGTGGATGCCGAGGAGTCCACGATCGCTTTCGGCGACGAAGAGGCGGCCGACGCTCGATTCGATTATGCCGATACGTGCGGCTGGGCGGGCGATGCGCTTCAATGCGCGATCCAGCCGCGGATGGACACTCGCAAGCAGACCGTTGACGGTAGCGCTATCAATTTCGGAGACGCGGTCGATGTGCTCTTCGATTTCACGCAGATCATCCATGATAGTTACTCCAAATAATAAATTGGCGACTGACTATTCGAGGATCGCCTTGAGTTTCTTGAGGGCCTGATAGACGCCGGCGCGAGCGCTCTCGCAGGAGCATTCGAGGACCACGGCGATTTCGTCGTACCCGAGGCCGCCAAACTTGCGCATGATGAGAGCGGCGCGCTGCTTGCGGGGTAGGCGCTCGATAGCATCACGCAGATGGATTACGCCGTCGGGCGAGGCGGCATTCGTATGACTGGCGCTAGCGGAAACGTGGATTTCATCGAGCGGCGGATCATCGGCGATCACACGGGATCGGCGGATGCGCGAGCGCGTACGGTTCAGGCATAGATTGGCCGCAATACGATAGAGCCAGGGGCGCAGGCCGGCAGCGGAATCGAGGCTTGGATAGGCGCGATAGGCACGCAACCAGGTCTCCTGAAAGAGATCGAGGGCGTCGTCGTGATCGCGCGTCGTGCGCACGAGGAAGCGCATAATCTCGGCTTCGTGGCGGCGCAGGGCCTCGTCGAAGGGCGGCGGGAGCTGAGCGAGAGCGTCCATCGGGAGGGTATAACCCCGGACAGGCGCGCACGTGAAGCCAGTTATCGGATCGGAAAATTAAATCCGTACCGGAGAAGAATCGGCAAAGGAGAATTCAGCCCGAGTGGCTACTTGTCGTTGGCGGGCTTCGAAGGATGAATCATCTCGTCGAGGTCAGGGTCGAACTTCTTGAGGTCAGCCTCGCGAACGATCTCCTTAATCTTTTCCTCTTTGGCCCGATCCCGAGCTTTCGGCTTGGAGGGCTTTTTCGTAATACCCATTGCCGTTCCATCGTAACTCAACGGAAGTCTAGCGGCTACTTCTCTGTTCAGGAGGCGAGGCGGTTCGGTGATTGGCGTCAGGAGCAATGCGAAACAGGCGGGAAGCGTTGGCGATGATGGTCTCACCGAGCGTATTGGATTCGGTCGAACGCAGATGGGCGAGGGTTTCGAGAGTGCGAGCGACAAAAGCCGGTTCGTTGCACTTACCGCGGTAGGGTTCGGGTGCGAGATAAGGGGCATCGGTTTCGATCAGCAGGCGGTCGCCGGGGACGATCAGGGCGGCTTCGCGCAGAGCCTTCGCATTTTTGAAGGTGACGATGCCGGAAAAGGAAACATAGAAGCCAAGCGCGAGAAAGGTTTCGGCGGCGATCGCATCGCCAGTGAAGGAATGGATCGCCCCGCCGCGCGGCGGGATGCCGGTTTCGCGGACGATCGCGGCGAGGCGGGCCTCGGCTTCGCGGCAATGGATTACGATCGGCAAATCGAGATCGGCGGCGAGTTCCAGATGGCGGCGCAAGGCGTCTTCCTGGGCCTCGGCAGGCGAATGCATGTAGTAAAAATCAAGGCCGCTTTCGCCGATCGCGACGACTTTCGATGAGGCCGCAAGCTCGCGCAACTGAGTAAGGCGAGCAGAGTCGCAATCCTTGGCGTCATGCGGATGAACGCCGATCGCAGCGTAGACGGAAGGGTTGCGTTCGGCGATCGCGAGGGTCAGGCGATCACATTCTATGGATCCGATGGCGCCGACCGAGATCAGGAAGCGCGCGCCAGCCTCGTGAGCGCGAGATATGATCGCGCCGGTATCGTCGCGCAGGCGCGGGTCGGCCAGATGGCAATGGGTATCGACCAGCGGCAGAACCGACATGTCAGACTTTGGCCCTGGTGTCGATGCGCGGGAACAGCGCGATAGGCGAATTCACCTTGTGACCGGCTTTGAGTCCTTCGCCGTAGGGGATGCAGGCGTCGTCACTCGAGATATTGAGCATCGAGCGAAGTTTTTCGGTCGTGACTGGCATGAAAGGCTCGAGCGTTCCGGTGATGACGCGCAGGCCTTCAATCAAGTTGGCGAGGATCTGGGCGATGCGCGGCTGGTTCGCGGGGTCTTTGGCGAGCGTGAATGGCGCGGTCGCGGCGACGTATTTGTTGGCGGTGTCGAGGGCCTGCCAGATCGCTTCGAGCGCGCGATTGAAGGCGAGGTCATCGACCAAGGCACCGACGCGATTGGGCAGATCGGCGAAGGCCGCGGCTAATCCGCGATCCTGATCGTCGCCAGCGGCAGACGGCGCAATAGTCAATTGGCCGCCGATGTAGCGCTGCGCCATCGTGAGGACGCGGCTGGTGAAGTTGCCGAGGTCGTTCGCGAGATCGGCGTTGTAGCGATCGGTCATGCGGTCGTCGGAAAAATCACCGTCGAGACCGTAGGCCATCTCGCGCATCACGAAGTAGCGCAGGACGTCGGGACCGTAGGCTTTTTCGTAACTGACGGGGTCGCGCACGTTGCCGGAGCTTTTTGACATCCGCGAGCCGCCGAAATTTAGCCATCCATGGACGTTCAGATGTTTGAAAAATTGTTCCCAGCCGGCCGCGAGGAGCATCGGGGGCCAATAGACGGCGTGGGTCTTGAGGATATCCTTGCCGATGAAATGCTCGGTGTGGGGCCAGAATTCGCGCTGGAATCGATCAAGGCCGAGGTCGGTGGCGGGCTTGCTGACATAGGTCCAGAAGGCATCGTACCAGACGTAGGTGACGTAGTTGGTATCGAAGGGAATTTCGATGCCCCAATCCATGCGCGCCTTCGGCCGCGAGATACATAGGTCGCTCAGCGGTTCAGAGAGCATGTTGAGCGCTTCGTTGCGGTAACGCTCGGGACGGATGAAGTCAGGATTGCGGCGGACATGATCAATCACCTGCTCGCGGTACTTGTCGATCTTGAGGAAGTAATTGCCCTCCTTGATCGATTCGACGACGGTGTTGTGGGTAGGGCATAAGTTCCCCGGCAGCAATTCCTTCTCGGTGTAGAAGCGCTCACAGCCGACGCAATAAAGCCCTTCGTACTCCTTGAAATAGATATTGTCGCGGCGGTAGCTCTCCTCGAGCATTTGCTGGACGAATTTCTCGTGGACGTCGTCGGTCGTGCGTACCCAGTAGTCGAAACTCGTATTGAGGCCGACGAAGGCGTCGTAAAACAACGCGCTCATCTTGTCGGTATAGGCGCGCGGGGTCAGGCCTTCGGCGAGGGCGGCACGGCGAATTTTGTCACCATGCTCGTCGGTGCCACTCAGGTAGGTGACGTTGCTGGCTCCGAGTTTGCGACGCTGATAGCGCGCGAAAACGTCGGCGGCGAGCGCCTCGTAGGCACTGCCGACATGCGGCGTGCCGTTGCAATAGAAAATCGCGGTCGTGATGTGAATCCGGTCGCTCATGTTTTGATGCCGCGCCGATTGCGGCGCTGGTCAGGCCTTGGGAGCGCGGGCGTCAACCAAGTCTTCAAGGGTGGCCTCGACGACGCCGCCGTCGCTCTCGAGTTGGATCAGCACGGTTTGCTTGAGGATATTCTGGCGCAATACTTTGCCAACGCCTTGGACCGCCTCGACGCGCTTGCCGGGATTAGGCAGAGCGCGCTTGAGTTCGAGATAGGTACCGTATTCATAGCGCAGGCAGCATTTCAGACGGCCGCACATCCCCGCCAGACGCGAAGGATTGGGGGCAAGACCTTGATCGCGGGCCATTTTGACGGTGACGGCTTCGAAATCGCGCAGGAAGGACGAACAGCAAAGTTCGCGTCCGCAGGGGCCAACGCCGCCGAGTTCCTTGGTCTCGTCGCGCGCGCCGATTTGTTTCATCTCGACGCGGACTCTGAGGGTGTTGGCGAGGTCGCGGACCAATTCGCGAAAGTCGATGCGATTTTCAGCGATGAAATAGAAGAGCGCCTTGCGGCCATCGTAAGTGTATTCGACCTTGACGAGCTTCATCGGAAGGCCGCGCTCGCGAATCCGCTGGGCGCATAGCCGTTCGGCGTGGTACTCGCGGCTTAGGGTGTCTTCTTCGACGCGCAAGTCGCGATCGTTGACGAGGCGGACGACCGGTCGCAGCGCGGAGAGATCGAGCGTCATCGCCGGCTCCTGCGGCTCGATTTCGACCACGCCGATGCGCGGACCGTTTTCGGCTTCGACGAGGACACGGTCGCCCCGTTGCAGCGGCAGGCCGCCGGTCAAATAGCTAAATAGATGACCGGCGTGCTGAAAGCTGACCGCGACGATCATCTCGGAAGGAGTCGAACGATCAAAAGGGTCAATTGCGTCCGGCACGGTTTATCCTTGCAGCGCGCGTCCCGCTGTCAAAAAGAACTGTTCCGCCTGCAGCCGCGAGTTCGCCATGTCGGCGACGGCCGAGGCCGCAGCCAACGCGGCCTCGGCCAGTTCAGCCATCGTCTTGGGGTCGAATCGGTTAGCCATCGCCATCATCTGCTGTGCGTCGGACGTGGAAGCCGCCAACTCGGTCTTGAGGAGCTTGAAGCATAGCATTTCCTCAAAGAGCCGCGCGATTAGCTCGAAATTGCCAACGGCCTGATCGCGCGCGCCGAAATAATTTTGCACCAGTGGCTGAATCGCGGCAAAATCGAGAGTAGCGGCCTCGCTGAGCGCTTTGAGCAATTCCTTGATAGGCGGCTCGTCACCGTCGGCGAGGGCGAGCGCGTGGGCGACGCTGCCGCGCGCGAGCAGGGCTACGGCATTCGCGCGTGAGGCATCGAGTTTGGCGCGGGCCGTCAGGACGGCGGCGATTTCGGAGGGCGTCAGCGGAGCGAAGCGGACCGGGCGCATCCGCGACCGAATCGTATCGAGCAGAGCGCGTTCGCTTTGAGTGATCATGAAGATGATGGTGGCTCCGGGCGGCTCTTCAAGGGTCTTGAGCAGGGCGTTTTGCGCCGGGAGATTGAGCGTTTCGGCATCGTCGATAATAGCGACGCGGCGCGGGCCGCGTGATGGGCGGCTGCCCATCCGTCCAATGAGGTCGCGTACTTGCTCGATCAGGACCTCGCTGCGATTGGCCTGACGCGCGATCGCATTGAAATCGGGATGAACGCCGAGGGAGACTTGAACGCATCCGTTGCAACAGGCACATCGCGTGGCGGCGGGCGCTGCGGCATTGCGGGCGCGGCCGGTGGTGGTTTGAGGGGCCAAGCGCGTGGGGCATTGAGCAGGAGTGCAGCAGAACGAGGGTCCGGGGGCGCGTTCGCAGAGGATACTTTGGGCCAAGCCGCGCGCGACCGTTGCCTTGGCGATGCCGCGTGGTCCGGAGAAAAGATAGGCGTGGGAGGGACGCCGGGTCAGTTCGGCTTCGAGACTAGCAATCAGATCGTGATTACCGGCGATGTCATTCAGCGGCATCGGGTACCCACGAGAGCTTCGATTTGGGGGACGATGGCGGCGGTGACCTCGGCAATCGAGGCTCCCGCGTCGATGACGGTTAGGCGGGCAGGGTCGGCGTGCGCGATCGCAAGAAAGCCCTCGCGGACCTTTCGATGAAATTCGGTACGCTGGCCCTCAAAGCGATCGGGCACACGCTCAGAGCCAAGCATTCGGGCACGGGTCCGGGCGAGGCCGGCTTCGGCTTCGAAATCGAGTACGAAGGTGCGATCCGGGTGCATACCACCGGTAGCAAAATCATTCAGACGGGTGAGCATCGCGAGGTCGAGACCACGGCCATAGCCTTGATAAGCGAGGGTCGAGTCTGAGTAGCGGTCCGAAATGACGATCGCGCCACCATCCAAGGCCGGGCGCAACTGTTCGCGGACATGCTGGGCACGATCGGCGAGTACCAGCAACAGTTCGGCCTCGGGTTGGAGGGCAACGGAGGGGTCAAGGAAGATCGCCCGAATCGTCTCACCGGCGCGGGTGCCGCCGGGCTCGCGGGTGACGAGCACGCGGTAACCGTGGGCACGCAAAGCGTCCGCTACGAGTCCGGCCTGAGTGGTTTTGCCAGAGCCTTCGACTCCCTCGAGTGTGATGAACAGGCCGGATGACATTATCAGGGAAGATAATAACGGATCAGCAGAGGCTGGAAGAGTGCGTAGAGGGAAGCGGCGGCGGCGAGGAATGGGCCGAAAGCAACTTCGGTGCGGAAGATTGATTGTTCGGCATACGGCGGTGGAGCGTCACCGCGCCGTACGCTCGTAACTTCGTGAATCGCTATAGGTATCTCGTCTTCGGGCGGGGCCTGAGCGACCCCGGTCAGCGCGAAGACGATGCCGCCGATACCGCCGAGCATCGAGCCCGCGAAGAGCGTGAAGATGACCCCTTGCCATCCGAGGAACGCTCCGACCATTCCGACGAGATAGACGTCGCCGAGGCCGACGCCTTCCTGTCCGCGTAGACGAAAATAGACCTCGCCGGTAAGGAACAGAAAGCCGGCACCGGCTGCGAGACCGATCAGTGAGCTGAGCCAGCCGACCTCCGGAATCGCGAGCGTGGCGGCGATGACGCCGAGTGGGATGCCGCCGAGGGTAATCAGGTTGGGAATCACGCGCCAGTCGTAGTCGATCAGGGCCACAACCGCCAGTGCGGCGCACAAAAAGAGACGAGTGGTCGCGTCGATGAGCGGAAAGTTGATAAGTAGGTAGAGAGATTCAAGGGCGATCAGCAGTTCAACAACGAAATAACGGAAGGAAATCCGCTCGCGGCATTTGAGGCAGTGGCCGCGTAGGAGAAGCCAGCCGAGGATCGGGACGTTCGCCCAGAAGGGGATGGGCCGGGAGCAACGCGGGCAGAAGGAGCGCGGGCGGACAATCGAAAGTTCGCGCGGCAGGCGGTAGGCCACGACGTTGACGAAGCTGCCAATACAGGCGCCAAAAATGAAGGCGAAGAGCGCGAGCATGGCGCGCGGTATCTCGAACGTCCCCAGCAGCGGTCCCCCTTTAGCGACTAGCTTAGCGGGATTCGCGGAGTCAGGGCAGACCGTGGGCCGTTACTTCTGGCATTGGGGGCAGTAGAAACTCGAACGCTGACCGACCACGACGGCGCGAATCGGCTTGTCGCACTCGAGGCAGGGCTTACCTTTGCGGTCGTAGACGCGAAGTTGAGTAGCGTAGCGGCCTGGCTCGCCATGGGAATCGCGATAGCTGCGGAAGGTGGTGCCGCGGCTGCCGATCGCTTCGCGGAGGACTTGAGGGGTGATGGTGGCGATTCGTTCAACCTCGGCGCGGGTGACGCGGCCGGCGCGGCGGGTCGGGCGGACGCGGGCGCGGAAGAGGATTTCGGAGGCGTAGATATTACCGACACCGGCGACGACGCGTTGATCCATCAGGAGGTTCTTGATGGCGGCGGTGCGGCCGCGAGTGGCTTGCCATAGGCTATCAGCGGTGAAGCCATCGAACGGTTCGGGGCCCAGCCCTTTGAGTTCTATGGCACTCGCGAAATCGGCGTCGGGATAGAGCTTCATCAGGCCGAAGCGGCGCGGGTCGTTGTAAACGAGGAGGCTACCGTCGTCGAGGTCAAATTGGACATGGTCGTGGCGTGGGTTGAACGGACCGGCGTCGGCCGGGGCGTGGCGATGGCTCAAACTGCCGCTCATGCCGAGATGGACGAGCATCCGATGGTTGCCGCTCAGCGCAAAAATCAGGTATTTAGCGCGGCGGTCGAGCCGCTCGACTTTGCGGCCAGCGATCGTCTTGGCGAAATCGGGCGGAAGGCTGCGGCGGAGGCGCGGTTCGCGGACGCTCGCGGTGACGAAGGTGCGTCCGATCAACGATTCTTCGAGCAGCTGGCGGAGGGATTCGACTTCCGGCAGTTCAGGCATGGCTGGCATCCGTCGCGGCCGACTTGCTCGCCAGCAAGCGGGCAAGGCGGAGAAAGTCGTCGAGGTTGAGCGTGGCGGGGCGGGCAGCCGGGTCGATCGCGGCGCGCTCCAGCATCAGTTCTGCGGACGCGGGGCTTGAGCCGAGGCCACCGGCGAGAGAGTTACGCAGGGTCTTGCGCGGCTGGGTGAAGGCCGCACGAATCGTGCGCAGGATAGCTTGCTCCTCGGCAGCCTCGAATAACGCAGGGCGGTGTGGCGCGAAGACGAGAACCTCAGCATCGACTTTGGGCTGCGGATTGAAGTTGCCGGCCGCGACGCGAAAGTGATCGGTCACGTTCCAGTATAAGGCGGTATAGGCGCTCAGCGCCCCGTAAGCCGAATCGCCGGGGCACGCGCGGATACGTTGGGCGACTTCGCGCTGGAACATCAGGACCATCAGGGTGATGAGGGCACGCTCGGCGCATAGCCGTTCCAGAATCGCGCTGGCGACATTGAAAGGGAGATTCGCAACGACCTTGAGCGGTCCGTGGAAGGGCAGGCCACGAAGGTCGAGGAAGTCAGCGTTGATGACCTTGACGGCCGACCGATCGCGCATCCGATCCTGAAGGGCGGCGGCGAGGCGGGTGTCGAGTTCGATCATAGTCAGCGAGCGTACGTTGCAGCGGATGATCGCGTCGCTAAGGATTCCCAGACCAGGGCCGATTTCGACCACATCGTCGGAAGATTCGAGTTCAGCGGCGGCGGCAATCCGATCAGCGATACGCGGCTGAGTCAGGAAGTTCTGGCCTTTCGATTTGTGGGGCCGGAATTCGGCCAGATCGCGCATCGCCAAGGAACCGCCGTGAGCAGGCGACGGCCGGATCACAGCGGGAGGTTGGGATTAGCGTCGATCGTGAGCGGATCGCGCTCGCCACGCAGCAGCCGATAACTGCCAGCGATCGCGATCATAGCGGCGTTATCGGTGCAGTATTTGAACGAGGGGGCGACTAGGCGGCGCCCGTCCGCCTCAGCAGCGGCGGCTAGCCGATCACGAAGGCGAGAGTTCGCCGCAACGCCGCCGGTCAGGGCGATAGTATCGGCACCAAGCTCGCGCGCGGCAGCGATCGTAGGCCGGATCAGCATCTCGACGACGGCTTCCTGAAAACTCGCGGCGAGATCGTTGGGTGCCGTCGTGCCGCCGCGTTCGCCGGCCAGAAACAGGGCAACGGCAGTTTTGACGCCACTGAAACTGAAATCGAGGGGCGCATTTTTGACTCGCGCGCGCGGGAACTTAACCCCTTTGGGATCGCCTGAGCGCGAGAGCTCGTCGATGATGCGGCCACCCGGATAACCGAGGCCCATCATCTTCGCAACCTTATCGAAGGCTTCACCGGCGGCGTCGTCGCGGGTCGCACCGAGTCGGCGATAGCGGCCGAAATCCTCGACAGCGAATAGAGCGGTATGGCCACCGGATACGACCAGTGCGAGATAGGGAAAAGGCAGCGCATGTTCGAGCATCGGGGCGAGCAGGTGGCCCTCAAGATGATTCACGCCGACCATCGGCAGACCCGACGCCTGCGCGATGCCTTTCGCGCAAAGCAGGCCGACCAGCAGTGAGCCAACGAGGCCGGGACCGCGTGTGACGGCGATACCGCCGATATCGTCAAGGGTCGCGTTGGCGGAAGCGAGCGCGCGCTCAATCACGGGCATAATCGTCACGACATGGCCGCGTGAGGCGAGTTCGGGGACGATGCCACCATAGGCGCGATGGACGTCGTCCTGATTGGCGATAGCCGTCGCGCGGACTTCGGCGACGCCCGGCCGGTCGGTGGCGAGAACCGCCGCAGCGGCGTCGTCGCAGGAAGATTCGATACCAAGTATCAGCATATCAGTTGGATGAATCAGGGGCGGATTGGACGCTCGTAGGCAGCTCTTCGGCCGGGGGAGCGTCTGGTGGTGGCGGCGGCTGGGCCTCCTCGGGTGGCGGCGCGGCCGACTCGTCCGTAGGAGGATTGTCGCTGACGGCTTCGGGCGGTGTCGCGGGATCGGCGGCGGTGTTAGCGGCGGGGAACGGCTCACCAAGGCGGCCGTAGCCAGCGCGCGCCATCAGGTTATCAGGCGCAGCGGCGAGCGCTCGCCGATAGGCGTCCGCTGCGTCGCTCATCTGATTCAATTCCTCGTAGCAAGTGCCCTCGTTGCCGATCGTTGCCCCGAGCCATTGTGGATTGCTACCGAAACCGATCTCGGCTCGCTTAAAAAAGGTCAACGCTTGGGAAAAATCCCGGCGCGCGGAGTAAACCTGTCCAAGATAGAAATAGGCGTAGGGATTGCCGGGGTCGATCGACACTGCGGGCCCGAGCGAGCGCATCGCCTCGTCGAGTCGGCCATCCGCGATCTCCTTGCGAGCCTGCTCGGTCGCGCGTAATGAAGCCGCAAGCGCAGGATTATCCGCCTGCTTGATCTCATCCGTGAGCGGGAGCTGGCTGGGATCGAGGCCGGCAGCTGTCATATTGGTTACGTCGAGTGCGGGCGGCGGTGAGTTGGCGAGCGACGATGTGCCGAAGGGCTCGCCCTCCTCTGCTGCTGCGCCTTCGGCGGTTGAGGCGGCCGCGGAAGGGACTGGCGCTGAGGCCACGGTCCCTTCCTCCGCCTGGGACGGGGGCACGGGAGCCGCGCCCGGAACGGGCGCGGCTCCCGTGCCCCCGTTGGGGACTTGCCGCCAGTCGGCGTTGGGACCACCACTGTTATCGGCAGCCGCAGGCGATGCAATGGAGGTCGGCGGGAGAGCAGCGTTAGTCGGCAAGGCGCCAGCTCCGGGCGAAGCGAGGGGGCTGGCGTCTTCCGGCGGCAGAGTTTCTTCAGAGAAGGCGAGCACAGTCAGGGTCCGCGCGCTAGAGCGCGCGGACCCTGACTGTGCCTGGTCAGCGGATGCAGCAGGCGGGGCGCTTAGCGCGCCTGCTGCATCCGCGCCGGTGGGGCAAAACGCCGACAGCGTCATGAGCCAGATAACGGCCATGAATGGAACTGACAGTTGACGGGTCATCAATCGTTGGGTGAATCGAGGGCGGGGCCGGGGTCCGGCGCAGCTTCCGTACCCGTGTCCGCAGCAGTTCCCCCTTGACCCTCACTCCCACTTTCAGAGGTAGCGGCTACTGAGCCGCCCCCGGGCCCGCAGGTCTGTGTCGGAGCCATGCTCCTTGGGAAAACGCCCTCGATGCCTGACGGACAGTATGGACCACGTAAGTCGCCGGTCAAGGGATTAACGTTAGCTAAGACCATGTCAGCAGGTATTGCGAAGTCGAGCGCGGGGCGCGAGGCGGTCGCGGCTTTCATGAAGCGCGTCCAGGCGGGCAATGAGGCCTCGGCACCGGTCAGGCCGAGTGCGTCTTTCTGGTCGAAACCGGTCCAGACCACGGCAAGGAGGTTGGGTGTGAAGCCGGCGAACCACGCGTCAACTGAATCGTTGGTGGTTCCGGTCTTGCCAGCAGCCGGACGCTTGAAGCCTTTCTTGCGCGCGTCTTCGCCGGTGCCATGATTGATCACCTGCTCGAGCATGAAGTCCATCATATAGGTCAGTTCGGGCGAGAGCACCTGCGAGGCTTTAAGCTCGTGGCCCTCGATGACCTTGCCGTTTTCGTCAACGACCGCCGTGACGGCGTAGAACGGCACTTCGAGGCCTTCGTTAGCGAGAATGGCGTAGGCGTGGGCGAGCTGAATCGGCGCGACTTCGACGCCGCCGAGGACAATCGACGGATAGAGCGGCAGATCGTCAAAGCCGAGTTTTTCGGCCATATCGTGCACACGCTCAAGGCCGATTTGATCGGCTAGCCGCGAGGTTGCGGCGTTGAGCGATTCTTCGAGGGCGAACTCGAGGGTGACCCGGCCGAAATAGCGGTTTTTGTAATTATGCGGAGTCCAGGCAGTGTCGCCAAACTGCCAAGTGAAGGGCGTATCGTCGATATAGCTGGTCGGCAGGAAATGGTCGGGGCCGCCTTCGAGCGTTTCATTGAGCGCGGCCAGATAGGTAACCGGCTTGAAGGCTGAGCCGGGCTGACGTTTCGACTGGGTAACGCGATTGAACTGGCTTTCGCGATAGTCGCGTCCACCGACCATCGCGCGAATTTTTCCGGTCTGGGGTTCAATCGCAACCAGACAGGACTGGAGTTGCTCCTTTTTTTCCATCCTGCGCAATGATGGGTGACGCGCCTGAAGATCGTCCAGATTATCCACGACGGCTTTTTCAGCTTGTTTCTGAGTGTGGACGTCGAGTGTCGTGAAAATGCGCAAGCCTTCGCCGGTGAGTACCGACGGTGGATAGCGTTCAGCCAATTCATGTTTTACATAATCGACAAAGTAAGGCGCGTCGTTGGTTTCGAGGTAAGGCTCGCGGGTACGCATCGGCTCAGTCACAGAGTCGTCGTAGGCGGCCTTGCTGATGTAACCGTCCTCGAGCATCGAGGAGAGGACTTCGTTGCGGCGGGTAGTGGCGATTTCGGGGTGGCGGACCGGGTTGTAATGGTTGGGCGAGCGGATCATGCCGGCGATGGTCGCCATTTCGGCAACAGTCAGATCGCGCGGCTCACAGGAGAAATAGAATTCGGAGGCTTCCCAGATGCCGTAAATGCCCTCCTGCCCGCGCTGTCCAAGATAAATATCGTTAATGTAGTTTTCGAGGATTTCGTCCTTTGAGTAGCGGCGCTCAGCGATGTAGGCCATCAGTGCTTCCTTGACCTTGCGATGCCAGTCGCGCTTGCTGGTGAGGAAGAAGTTTTTCATGAGCTGCTGGGTCAGCGTCGAGCCACCTTGGACAACGTGCCCATGAGTAAAGTTGATCCACGCAGCCTTGGCCGTGCGGATTAGATCGATACCGTGATGTTCATAAAAACGGTGGTCCTCGGCAGCAAGGATCGCATCGATGAAGGCAGGCGGCATCTCAGTTAACGGCAGCAATCGGCGCTGCTCCCAATCACCCTGAAAGATCGCGCCGAGCATTTCGGGTTCGAGTTCGAGTGAGAAAACCTCCTCGTGGGTCGCCGCGTCATGCATCGACTGGATGGTGCCGTCGGGGGCGAGCTTCATCATCACGAGCTCGCCGGGAAAACTCCGATAGGGATAGGCAAAGCTGTGCAGGAAAATTTCGAGGCGGCCCTGTTTCTGATCGTAGTCGTAATCCCCGCGGGATTTGACTTCGGTACCGGGCGGAACCTGATGATAGTTCAGGCGCGCAAGCCGTTGCATCAGGCCGAGGTCGCTGATGCGCAGCCCTGGATAGATGATTTCCGAATCTGAATAGATGCGTGAGGGAATAGTCCAGCGCACTGTGGAGAGACGCGCAACGACCTCATCCTGGAGCGAATCATAGTATTGAACGAACTCGTAGAGCAGCGGCACCATCGCGAACAAGACGAGTGCGCAAAGGCCAAGAAGGCCGAGCTTGATGGCCCGCTTCACGCGCATTGAGAATCTTACCGCCCTTCCTGAATGAGATTGAAGCTCTGGAGAGAGTAGTGAGTTTAGCCGTCGGCGTGGCGCCGTAAAGGCACGAACATCGTACCGTCGTTACGCTTGATCAGCAGCAGGAGAATATTGCCGCTGCCGCCGTCGAGCGCCTGCTGGCATGACACAACGTCGCTGACACGCTTGCGATCGACTTCGAGAATAATATCGCGTGGTCGCAAGCCAGCAGTCGCCGCCGCGCCGTTAGGCTCAACGGATGTTATCACGACGCCATCGTGGCCGCTTAAGCTTAGCTCCTGACCGATGGTCGGATTCAAGTCCATCAAGGCCAACCCGTAAGTGCTGTTGGCGACCGGCTGTTGCGAGCCGACGCTGGCGAGCTCGTCTTCATGTGAAGCAGTGATCACGATCGGTACGGTTTGGGTGGTGCGCCCGCGCATCACCGTGAGGGTCGCGCTACCGCCGATCGGGATTGCAGCGACCATCAAGGGGAGTTCCTGCGCCTCGTCAACAGGGCGATGATCAATAGCAATTATGATGTCGCCGTGACGCAATCCCGCGGCCTTTGCCGGACTGCTATCGATAACCTCCGAGACCATCGCGCCATGCGGGACCTCCAATCCTGCGGCGGCAGCAGCTTCCTCAGTGACCGGCTCTATGTAAACCCCAAGCCATCCGCGCTGGACGTGGCCGAGGCTCTGGAGCTGAGGCAACTCGGCTTTGACGAGATTAACCGGGATGGCGAATCCGATACCCATGCTCGAACCGGTACGGGTGAATATCGCGGCGTTGACACCGACCACTTCGCCATTCAGACCGATTAACGGGCCACCTGAATTGCCCGGGTTAATTGAGGCGTCGGTCTGAATGTATTCGTCATAATTGCCAGGGATGAAGCGGCCTTTCGCGCTGACGATACCGGCCGTGACCGTGTGATCAAAGCCGAAGGGATTGCCGATCGCCATGACCCATTCGCCGACGCGTACGGCGTCGGAATTGCCAAGCGGCACAATCGGCAGAGGATACGGCGCATTGATTTTGAGTAGAGCGATGTCAGTCTTGTTGTCACGGCCAATGACGCGGGCCTGGTACTCATGGCCATCTTTGAGCGTGACGATGATCCGGCTCGCATCTTCGACAACGTGGTCGTTGGTCAAGATATAGCCGTCGCGATTGATGATGAAGCCGGAGCCGAGGCTGTGCGCGTGCGGCATGTCGTAAGGCTCGAAGGGCTGGCCGAAGAGGTCGAACGGATCGGAGTTGCTGTCGGAAGATTGTGCGTGAGGCGCTTTATCATTTTGCTCAGTCGCGACGTTGACGACAGCCGGCGAAAGACGCTGGGCCAAGTCGACAAAATCCGGCAGTGTGTCGGCCTTATGCCGTACCTCGAGATCACTCCAGAGTTGGCTGGCGGCAGCGTCGGTAGCGGCAAAGACAGCGAGCGCGCATCCCAACAGTAGGATCGGCACCGAGTATGCAGCTGACTTCGGCAAAATCACGCGTGAGGGATCGATGGCTGGTCCAGCTTAGTGCGGACCCTGCCGCGCCCGCTCGACGTACTTCATCCGCAGCTCAAAAAGTATGCTCTGTACCAGTTGCGTCTCGCCTTCGTCGAGGTTGCCGCGGGTTTTATCCTGGAGCATCGCGATCAAGTCGATCAGTTGCTCGGCAGCGAAGAGATCCTCAGCGAATTGGCCAGATTGCGGGTCAGGCATCTCGCCAAGGTGGACCAGCGCCTGAGTCGAAAGACCGACCATAAAGGTGGCAAAACTCATGTCGCCGATCGGCGCTGCGGTGCCGGCAGGCTGATTCACCGCCGTAAAGCCTGTCCCCGCATCCGAGGGTGGCGGCGGAGGTGGCATCGCGGATTCACCTGTCGACGCTGAAGCACCGGTATGAGGTGCATCGGCGCGATGCTCGGCTTTCAACTCACCTTCGGACGAAAAACGCCGGCGGTCCTCGACTTTAAATGCTTTGGGCTTTTCTTCTTCCGCGTCCATGACATCGTTACCTAAAAGTTATGCGCCATCTGCTCTAACCGGCGGATGCGCTCCTCAATCGGAGGATGGGTCGAAAAAAGGCGCGTCAGTCCCTGCGCGCTCAACGGATTCACGATAAACAGGTGAGCCGTGGCCGGCCCGGCCTGCTCCATCGGCAGCCGTTCGTTGGCGATTTCGAGCTTACGCAGGGCACTCGCCAGATAATCGGGATGATGCGTGAGCTTGGCCCCGCTGGCATCGGCCTGATATTCGCGGGTGCGCGAGATAGCGAGCTGGATCATCGTTGCCGCCAGCGGCGCAAGAATCGCCATCGCGAGCAATTCGATCATACCGCCGCCACGGTTATTGCTGTCGCGGCTATCGAAACCACCGAAGAGCGCGGCCCACCGGGCCATGCTGGCGACGATCATAATGACGCCGGCGAGTGTCGCCGCAATCGAGCTAATCAGGATGTCGCGATTGATCACGTGGGACAGCTCGTGACCGATGACACCTTTCAATTCTTCGCGGCTGCAAATGCGCATGATCCCGCGCGTGACGGCGACGGCGGCATGATGAGGATTGCGGCCGGTGGCGAAGGCGTTGGGGGTATCACTATCGATCAGATAGAGCTTCGGCATCGGGATTCTGGCGGCACTCGCCAGTTCGTTGACGATGGCGTAAAGCTCAGGGTTGGTCGATGCGTCGATGGGTTGGGCACCGTAGGCCTTAAGCACCATCTTGTCCGAGAACCAATAGCTAAAGAAATTCATACCGATCGCGAGGATGAAGGCGATCATCATGCCGCCACGTCCGCCCAGCATCCCGCCAATGAAGATGATTAGGCCGGTCAAAGCAGCCAGCAATACGGTGGTCTTGATTACGCTTGACATAGTTTTGTTACGCTTTGCGATGTGAACTTATTCCGAGCCTAGTTGGCAACACAGTCACCCTGACCGAGACTGGCGAAGCTGCCTCCAAAATTAACGTGATTCTGCGCCTCGGTCATCTATGATTGTAACCATTGCGAGTTCGGTTGGAATGGTCCCTAGCGGGCAAGACCGAGGATCCTGGCTGCCACTTCGTCAACGGTGAGTTCGCTCAAAGGCTCATGCCGAAGCACCTCGACATGGCCCAAGGGCCGCCAGCGGTCAGGATCGGTCGGGCCGAAGAGTGCCAGTCCAGTCGTTCCAGCGCCAGCCGCAAGATGCGAGACACCAGAATCGTTACCCACGAACGCGCGGGCGCGGCGGGTGAGTCCGGCCAGGGTGCCGAGTTCGAGATGCTCGACTGTGGCGAGGGCTCGATCGCGAAAAAATGGCGCTAGTGCCGGTTCGGCCGGACCGATGACGATAAGCGGCGGCAGTTGTGGGGCGAGCAAGGCTGCCAGGTCGGCGAAACGCTCGGATGGCCAGTTCTTGGCCGCGCTGCCACTGCCGGGAAGAATTAGGAGGAAGCTACGGGGCGGTACACCGATGGCGGCTAGCTTATCGTCAGCGGAATAGAGGTCCTCGGGCAAGACTTCGATCCCGCTCAAGGCGCGGGCATCGTGCTCAGTGGCATTGGAGACGCCAACCTCCTGGAGGTAGGAGGCCGCTATGTGGCCGTCGCCAGGCGGACGGAAAGGTATAAAGGTCACGGGACCGGTGGAGACAGCCACGAGAGCTGCGCGAAAATCGGCGTCGTCGGCAGCGAAAAACGAATAGATATGGTTGAAGTTGCGGAAAAACCCGCGCGCCGGAATCAAATCGGCATTGGGCACGAACAGCAGACCGGTTTCGCGGCGGTCAATCGAATGCGCGTGAAGAACTCCAAGACGGCCGACGGCGAACCGGGCGAGTTCGGCCCGCGCCATCAGCTCAACGCTGGCGTCGGGATGGCGCTTGGCAAGCGTACGAATGGCAGGCAGAGCACAGAGCAGGTCGCCCAAGGCTCCGGGGAAAATCACCAATATCCGCCCGCGCCGATCGGCCATAGCGCGCCGATACTAGCATGGCCTCCCGCCGATTCGGCCTCGCAAGCCGTTTCGGTTCGAAGCCGCGCCCGGCCTCGGATAACGCATTTGACCCTTGGCCTTGACGCCAAATCTCGTCACTTGCTCTGCCCGTAGGGACCTCGAGGGACGAGAAGCAGGCAGACCATGACTTCCGGAGGCCGCCGTCTCGTGCTAGGAATTTGTGCTTGTCCCGGAAGCATACGGTCGGTGAAGTGACCGGGTTGAGCGGCATCTCGACCATAGAGAGCGCTTTGTAGACACATTCGCTTGGACGCCACCCTAGCTCAGTTGGTAGAGCAACTGATTCGTAATCAGTAGGTCGTCGGTTCGACTCCGACGGGTGGCTCCAATGAAATCAAAGGATTTACGGTAGTCTAACAGTTTGCGCTGTGAGCCGTGTAGACGATATGTAGACGCGAAGGTGATTTCAACGCCTGAGGACCGGCTGGTCCCTGAAACTTTGGAGCAACGCTGGAACGACGCCTTGGCTCAGGTCCGAGGACTCGAACGACGCCTTGCTGAAATCGAGAGCGAAAAGAGCCGTCAGCCATACCTGACCGGGCCCGGCT
>DATKPK010000129.1:0-3766 GCA_035524095.1 Binataceae bacterium (SeqCode)
ATGCGCGCGAGGGTGCCAAAGCCTTTGCGGAGAAGCGTCCGCCGAACTGGCGCAGCCGCTAGATGATGTCGACCCGCGCAGGTATTGCCTCCGCCGTTCTCGCGATCGCTTTCGCGATCGCGATTGCTGTCCTGATGCGCCAACAACACGCTGGCCCGCCGCATATCGATTTCGAGTTGCCGGGCAACGAACCCGCGACGCTTTATCTCCCGATAGCCAAAGGAGAAACGGTAATACCAATTAGTCCGCCACCCGCCGCAGAACGTCCGCCGGCCGTAGTGCTGGTGCACGGCTTCGCCTCTGATCGGGTCGCGATGAGCACACTCGCGCGCCGCCTCGCGCAGAATGGCTACGCGGTTCTCACGATTGATTTGCACGGGCACGGCGCTAATCGAAATCCGTTTGCTCTGGGCGTCACCGAAGATAACGTGTTGCGCGACGATATCCGCACGGCGGTGGACTATCTGCGCAACTCGCAACTGGTGGACTCCTCGCGAATCGTCGTGATGGGTCACTCGATGGGCGCTGGCGCGGCGCTCGATTACGCCACTCATGATGCAAACATCGCAGGCGCCGTGATGATCTCGGGCGGATTCGCGCTATGGGGCAGTCAACGTCCGCGCAATGCGCTCTTTATTTTGGCGGAGCGGGATCCCAACTTCATCCGTCAATATTCGATCAAAATCGCTGGGCTGCTGGTGGGCGTCAAGCCGCCGGAGTGGGGCAAGGTCTACGGAAATTTCGCCGATGGCAGCGCGGTTGAACTGACGGAAGTGCCGGGGGTTGATCACGTTCAGATCATTTTCTCGGCCCTCGCCGCACAGTGGATTATCGGCTGGCTTGACAGCATCAACGGGATCCACCGCAACTTGCCGGTTGACCCGAGGGATGAGCGCCGAACCTCAAACGGGGTTGCGGCCGGACTGTTCTTGTTATTGCTTATCGCCGTGGGACGGCTTAGCGGCGGCTTCGTCGAAACCTGGCCCCAACGCGGCTGCGCGCAGACCTGGCGCGGGCTTCTGCTGTTGGTTGCCGCCCTTTTGATCGCAATGCCGCTCGCGGGCCTTGCGCCGGTAGCCGCAGTGCTCTCGATGCCGATCGCGAACGAAGTCGTGTCCTGGTTCTTGATTGCCGGACTGATCATGATAGCCGTACTGTGGCACCAAGCCTCACTCGAAGCCCCGGCATTGCGCGCGCGTCCGTGTACGACGATTGCTGCGGCGGCACTCGCCTTCGGCCTGATTATCGCGATGGTCGTGCCGCTGTCCGTCACGCAACATCGGATGGCGTTGACGCCCGAACGCTTCGTCATGACAGTACTTGCAACCCTGATGCTGCTGCCGTTCTTCTACGCCTTTGAGTTGATCGTTCGGCGTGGCAGCGGCTGGCAGCCGGTCTTGCTTGGCCTCATTGGACGCGCGCTCGTCGTCGGTGCTGTGGTACTTGCGGTGAGGGTCAACGCGATGCCAATCGTGCTGGGACTGTTGATCGGGCTTTTCGTCATCCAGTTCCTGCTTTACGAGCTATTCGCCAACGCTGCGTATCATGCCTCCGGTAACCTGGCGCTGATTGCAGTCGTCGAGTCGGCCTGGATGGCGTGGCTTCTATGCGCAATCATGCCGATCAGCTTCGCGTTCTGAGGGTCCACAGGATGCTCTGCAAACCGATGCGGGCGTGAAGCTACAAGTATCCGGCCTCAGAATCTGAAACCTACCAATTGATGATATGGATCGTGATCGTTTTGTCGCCGCCGGGGAAATTAAACTTGGCCTCGTCCCAGGTGGGGGCGCGCACGGTCGGATGGAAATTGTTGGAAAAGCCAAAGCCTTCTTTGGGTATTCCGACTAAATTGCGTTTGAATTTGCCACTGGAATCCTCGTCGTGAAAAACCGTGGCGGCGTAGTCGCCGGGCGCCTTGTCTGGAAAGACACAGTCTGACTGGCTGTCACGAATCGGAGCCTTGATCGTCACCTGCTTTTTGCAATCGCTGGGGTAGCCCTCCGGTGAAGAACAGAGGGTGCAATGCATGTTGCCCTTGTCATTGCGAAGCCCGTCGATGTGGATTGTGATTACTCCGTCGGCTTTCTTCTCCTGCGCGTAGACGCGCTCGCCAGCGATCGCGGTCAGGCCGATCATCATCGCCACAATTAGCCAATAACGCATACGACTCATCACAAGTTGTTCAAGTCCCCTTGTAGTACCCGCGGTTAGCTCGGCGGGCTCCATCGCCTATGTTCGCAGCTTTCGGACGGCGCCGCGAGGACTTAATCGAGAGCTTGCCCGACAGTTCTCGGATGCTCTTGAAGCTTTACAAATCCGGTCGCAAAGGCGCAGTTTTGACTTTGCCGATGAACCCTTGCGCGCAACCGGTCCGGCGCCGGTGGAGGAAGACGTATGAGTCAGCTTCAGCATGACGGCCATAATCAACGCCCGAGCCAACCGGGCACCCGTTTTCTCGATTTGGCCTCGTCGCTGGCCGACGATTTCACCCAGCGCTCGGCGCGTCACGATGAGGAAGGATCCTTTCCATATGAGAATTACGCGCGGATGCGCGAGAGCGGCTATACCAATCTGATCATCCCCGAAAAGTTTGGCGGCCTCGGCGCCACGATGCTTGAGCGAATTAAGGCGCAGGAACGCCTCGCGCAGGGTTGCGGCGCAACCGCGCTCGCGATCAACATGCACTTCAACATCCTGGGCTTTCTGATCGATATCGAGCGTAAGTTCAAGGCGCCGAACGTCACGGCCAAACTGACACGGGTCGCGAGCGAGCATCAGATCTGCGGCGGTTCAGGCTCTGAGCCGGACAACGCCGTGATTGCTTTGCGCCCGCGGACCACGGCGGCGCGAGCGGACGGCGGCTTTATCGTCAACGGCCGCAAGATCTTCGGCACGCAGAGTATCGCGCTCGACAATTTTTTCTTCGAGGCAACCTGGGATGACGCGCCCCAAGGTCCGACGATCATCAGCGTGTTTCTGAATCCCCGCGAGACCAAGGGGCTGACCTTCAAAGACGACTGGCACACGATGGGCATGCGTTCGACCGAATCGCGCAGCACTGAACTGAAAGACGCATTTGTCGCCGATGAGGACATCATCATGCAGCGGCCGGTGTCGACCAGCGGCCGCGTAACCAAGGTGTTTGCGAAAGCGCCTTTCACCATTGGCGCACCGTACGTTGGAATTGCGGCGGCTGCACGCGATTTCACGGTCGAGTTCATGCGCGACCGGCGCCGCTATCCATTGAAAAAGCCACTGAGCCATCAGCCGAGCGTCTACAACAAAGTCGGCGAGATGGACATGCTGATAGAGGGCGCTCGGGCCGCGATGTATAAGGCGGCGGCGGAAATGGATACGGTCCATCCGCGCGACTGGGCGCGTTCCGCTGTGGCGGCACGCTTGATCGCGATTGAGAATTCAGTCCGCGTAGTCGATCTCGCGCTGCGCGCGGTCGGTGGCTCGTCGTATTTCAAACGGCTGCCGTTGGAACGGCTCCATCGCGATGTGCGCGCAGGACTCTATCATCCATTTGACACCGACGAGAGCCTGGAGTTCTTGGGCAAGAGCGCGTTCGGCATCCCGCTGATGGACCAAGACGACTTCGAGTAGCGCGGTGGGCGGTAGCAATACGCTTGCCGGAACAGCTTAATCCATGAAATAAAGGACTGAACGGTATTGTTATGGTGAGTTGTACTCTGTTTCACAGCGGAAACCGCTGGGAGGCGACATCACGCATGCGTCGATCCCATCTTCCTCGGCAACCGCA
>DATKPK010000130.1:0-5649 GCA_035524095.1 Binataceae bacterium (SeqCode)
CCGAACGCCTATCTAGGGCGATCACACCATGAATCCGAGAAATTTTGCTACCGATTAATAGGGGACACAATCAGGTGCACTAATATGATAAATAGGACCCTTTATAGGCTCCTAGGACAATGGAAACAATTCTCGAGCAAGTATCTTCAGGAAGAAACGGCGCTGTCCCGCATCTGATGAATTTTAGCTCGCTGGCCGTCGCAGCATCACAGGATCAATCTTTCGCGGAATCAATTGCCCCCCGCCCAATTTGCCTTGCAATCTGCCTTTTTCGCTGATCACATTGCCGCGCAGAATGGTCGTCACCGGCCATCCCTGAACCTCCCACCCTTCCCACGGCGAATAATCGCTGACATGAAAGTCACTCAATTCTAGCCGCCGCCTTATCGACGGATCGATCAGCACGATATCAGCATCGCTCCCAACCGCGAGCACACCCTTCCGGGGATAAAGTCCAAAGATTCGCGCGGCGTTCGTCGAGGTAACCTCCGCGAAGCGCTGCAGAGACATCCGGCGGCGTGCCACCCCCTCCGTATAGACTATCCCCATCCGAGCTTCCGCCCCGAGATTACCACCGGTCACATCATCGATTTCGTGTCCGCGCAGCTTTAGTTCAAGCGAGGTCGGGTATTCATCAGTCGCTGTAGTCGATACCCCGCCATCGATAAGGCCCTGCCATAGTGCGCGGTTGTCTTCCGGACCTTTCAGCGACGGATACGTGTGATAGCAAAAGCCCCGCGGCTTCCCATACGATTCGGCCGAAAAACAAGCATAATGATGGAGCGTTTCCGCATAAATCGGTAAATTATGACCGCGAGCTTCGACCACTGCTTCGACCCCCTCAAGCGCTGAAGTATGGACGAAGTAAGCGGCGGCGCCAGTCGCAGCGGCCAATCCGATGGTTCGGCGGAAAGCCAACTCCTCGGAAAGTTTGCTGTGCACTAAATGCAGATTGCTGCCATGCGTGCGCCCCTCTTCGCGGAAGCGTTCGTAATTGAACTGCACCAGGTCATCATCCTCGGCGTGCACCACCATGATTCCGCCATTGCGCGCCGCCCGCTCCATCGCATACTGAATCCGTCCGAAGTCCAGCCGGAATGGTTGGCGCTTCGGGTGCGGCGGCAACACCTCGTTAGTGAAGACCTTGAAGCTGGGGAAGCCTTCGGCAATTGCGTCGCCCATCTGCTCGAAAACCTTGAGCGGCAGCGCACCTCCCAGTGCGATGTGAAAACTGTAGTCGACATATGACTGATCGCGCCAGCGTGCCTTCCGCCGCGCTAACGCGGTTGGGATGTCTGTCGCCGGATGCACGAAGCAGAAATCGATATGGGTGGTCGTGCCTCCGCACGCCATCCCAACCGTATCCTCTTCTGGACCCAGGGTGAACTCGCGGCCGTTTGGATGCATCCCTACCAAACTCGCGAGATGGGTATGCGGCTCGACGCCACCAGGCACTACGATCATGCCGGTCGCATCGATAATTCTCACCGCTTCGGCCGAAGGCTCATCCTCGCCAATGCGCGCGATCCGTTCGCCTTGGACCGCGATCGTCCATTTGCCGGTACCCTCGGGCATCACGACATCACCGCCACGAATCAGCAAGTCAAACATTTGCCCTCCCCATCGCGTCCTCCCTCGGCCTTGGCCTCAGGTCTTCAAAGTGACTCGGGGTGGTTAAGACAAAAGTGTCGTACAGAATCTTAGCAGCGTTATCTCATTACACGTCAGATAACGCTGCTTTCGGATTAATTTGTTTTAAATCTGATCGGGTTGAGAGAAGATTGTGGGCACATGCCTCAGGATTCATCGATTGAGGGTGGTTCGATGGTTTTCTTGCCGTTGATAGCCCGTAGCCGCCCGCGGCGTGTCGGACTCTTGGGCTTAGTATCCCTGCGCCCAATCGCATGTGCGCTGCCTTGATTCGGAGGTCGCCAACGACGCTTCGGTGACTGCTGCGACCCTAAGGCACCGTCACCGTAGCGCTCGAAGATCGCTGTCACTACTATCACGCTCCCGCAGACGCCGATGATCCACCAGACGGTATCTTGGAGTCCAATCAGAATAATCGACGTCGCACCCGCGCTCGCGCCAGCGGTAAAAGCTAACGCCCACCATAATCTGACAAAGCGTCGCGAGCCATTGTCGCTGGCCATTTCGCGCCTCCAACCATCGCGAAAAGGATCTCTTGTGCCCGATCTTCGATTACATCAACTCACGGCACAAGCAAACGGCTCACCCAACTTGTGCGCTAACTATTTGAATCTACTGAGTTCTTAACTTGCGCGGTCCCCGTCACGCGTGACCCCCGCTGGATTGCATTCGCGCGTTGACCCCGCGGCCCCCCTGGCCATCTACCTCTATTCTTCTTCCGCCTCGACCGCTTGCCGAATTGCGTTAAGAATGAACAGGAAATGCCGCGGAGCAGTGATTTTACCCAACAAATTCACCTGTGACAGAACCTTCAACTCGCGCGGCTTCACGTTGTGCCGAGCGAGCAAAGCCTTGTTCCCCGTAAAGTCACGCCAAACTTGATCCGGACTATTTCGAGGCGCCGCTTCCCTATAGCTGCCCAAAAGGGAGCTTGCCTCCGGATGCGCCAGGACGAACAAGGACTCCTTTGGCAGCCCAAGCACGTCAGCGATACGGCTCAACAGCGCCAGTGAAGGCCGACGACGATCCTTTTCGAGGTAGGCGACATGGCTTGGTTTGACGCCAAGTTTAAGTGCGAGCGCCCGTTGGGTTAACCCCAAGGTCCCTCGTTGCTCCTTCAGAACCTCTCCGAGTGTCTTCTTTTTCATATGCCTATTGTGCTCACCTTACAGCTATTACATGTCGTATTCGGCCAGCAAAGCCCACCGTAGCTTCGCATAATGGACCATCCCTAAGAGATAGTGCAGCCGTTGATTTGCTGGAATATTCTCCATCAGATCAAATCCGTACACGCTCTTGAGGCGCATTCTAACTTCGTAAAGAGCCGCCTCCGGTAAATTCTTCGCCCGCGCCACCAAACCCCAATTCCATGGTGTGGCGAAGATTTTTCGTGCAATCGGCTCGGGATAGGCCGCAACACTCACCACCGCATCTGCCGCCAATTCGCTCGGATCGTCTAGATGAGTGTTGTAATCCGCGTCAAAGAAGAAGTGGACCGGCTCCGCGTCGTGTCCAAAGAGCTCTGTGCTAACATGGTGTCCAACTTCGTGACAGAAAGTGGTGGTCACGGGGAGCGGCAGATGCGCTGTGTTAACGTATATTAACGGCCGCTTCAGCATACCCCGCCTGCGGGTGACATAGAAGCCTCTAAGTGACATCCCCTCGTCACCTTCATACGGAGCGGCCTTAAAGTGGAGCTTCATCTCCTCAGCTTTCGCCGCCAAGCTCTCCACCGACATTAGGTTAATCCCCACCGTCTCCTGGTTGAAACCGGGCAGCAGGCGCTTAAACTCCTTGGTCAACGCCTTTAGCTCCGCATAGGGAAGATGACGTCGCAGACTTTTGACGTAGTCCCGCTTTACCAGCTTTCGGATATCGTCAGCAGGCTTCGCCCACGCGCTGGCTTTTGCGTTCTCCCTGCACCTCGCGTCGGCCAGGATCTCCGACAATATCTTCTCAATTTGTCTATCCGTACTCACGACAGCCATCGACGTTTCTCACTTGACTGGTAGACCTATTCTCGTTGACTCCGCGGTATAATGCAACTAACCGTCGGTTAGCAAAGACACCACTCGCGGTGAACTCTCCAGGACCCTGATCAACGCCAATTTGCTCCTCAAACCGCCAATCGATTGTTGTGCCAGATTCCTTTGCTCCAACTCGTCTCTGCTGTGCGCCAAGGCCTTTATTAATCCCCGGATTTCCAGAGCTTCCTCATTGTGGGAACCGCAGGTCTTCGCCAATCCGCCGGTATCGAACCACTCTCCTCTTAGCAACCACCGGGACACCCCTTGACTCACGCCCGGTGCAACAGCTTTCTCGTGCGTTGGTCAGGCGATGTGTTTCACCCTTATCAAATCTTTTGATCGCTTTTATTTGGTAGGCACCCTTATCGCGCCGAGGGCAAATTCTACCTTATCGAGCAGGCGCAAATTTATCCACTGACTTTTAGCCTCGAGGAGAATCGTTATGGAACTTCGTATGTTGACCACGGACGCCGAGAGAGATCGCTTCGCCCACCATCTGCGAGAAGTCCGCGCCATGCGTGGCGCAGGTTTCTCAGAGACCGCGCGTTCGCTGACCGGGGAGGTGCACCTCAAGTTCGGCAACCTATACGGCCTGTTCGACGAGCATCGCTCGCCCAACACCATGCTCGGCGGTTTTGCGATGCACGACCTCGGCATGTTTGGCCAAAGCTTTCCTCGTCCAGACCTCTCCCATCTATCCCCTGACAAAGTTTTCGAATGCGGCGAGTTGTGGGCCGCAGTAGCAGGGGCCGCACCCATCCTGCGTCAAGCTGGCCTCATCCTCGCTGGGCAGCTCAACGCGGAGGCTCTATTGCTCTATCCAATCTACAAGCCATGGAACCTGTCAACCGCATACAATAAGGGCTTCGAACGCATGGGTGACCCCGTCGCCTGGCCTTATATTCATACCCTTTCAGGGGACAAAATCTGGGTACAACCCATGGTTAGCCAAGGTGAGGCGCTCCAGCAGCTCATCCGTGAGACCGTAGCTCATCAGGCTGATGTGAAAGAGCTCACCAACGGTATGCGATTTACTACTCCTTATAGCATTTCCGCGAGAAGTATCAGTGAAAGAAGCCAACGGAACGGCCGGATTGCTTCCTCCATCAGCATCTCGGATCGCGTTGCCGCTTGAGGATCACGACACTTAACTTAGGCAGGACACACATATGACGTAATTATTCGCCTGACGGTCAGTCAATTTAGGCTGAAAACTGTCAACCAAGGAAGACTAGGCGAGAACCCGGCTCATTATTCAAAGCGGACGATGAGTTTTGTATTACGATGACTAGTCATCCAGCACTAGCCGAATATACGGTGTTTGTTGAGGTGTTAGCGCTGTTGGCCAAACCCCGCCAAGCGGGCGCTGGCAACCGTTGACTGCGAGTCAAGATGGGATAGAGTGCCTCAATTTTCTGTGTCCAAAATGCGCCGATGCGTGCCTAAGAAGGTTGCGTGTTGCAAAACAGGCTTGATCATTTCGCTGGCAGACAGGAGCTGCCAAGGTTTGCGGCATCCCGCTTCCCCAAGGCTCGACGTGCTTGCTATGTAGCACCTTAGTTCGATAGCTGGTCCCGGGATACTGAACCGCCCCGGGCCCCTCTCCGAGCCTCTGCAGTCGCGTCGATGTGCCCGGTCCGGAACACGTGCTACCTATTCAATCCGTTTCAAGGCTCTCAGTTTTGGTTGTACGTTCAAGATCGTCCGCTCAACCGGCGCTTCTATTGTGATTTACCAGATTCCATGCTTCTGACGCCGCTCGACTTGGCGAAGCGGGACTCTTCCAATCGCATCCCGACCCTGTAAAGATCACGTCGTTCGCGCGAACTCTCGGTGAGCCGTTAGCTCAGGCCGGTAGAGCATCTGACTTTTAATCAGAGGGTCCTGGGTTCAAGTCCCAGACGGCTCACCAATAAATTCCTCAATCAATTCAACACTTCTTCGGGAATCTGCGAACGGTTGCCGATTCCAT